>JAEXNT010000044.1 GCA_023439545.1 Bacillota bacterium | reverse complement strand
TTGGAGAATTACAGGGATGATATCCCTTCTTTCTCTTATACGACTAAAGAAACGATAAGATAACCGATTGCAGACCTGTAATTGCATGAGATTCATCGGTGTTTTCACACAACCTCCCATAATACATTCGTTTCCCTTTCTTTTATAGAGGGCAGTGCCCGCAATTATATTTTAAATTTCAAAGACTTCTGCTATAAAGCCAGCCGGCCCTTAAGTATGAGCCGGTGTGCTGGTTGCTGAAATTGCATGAGTTTTGTGAATTAGAGCATATTGATGAAGCATTGTTAAGGGCAAATTTCTGTTTGAGCGAATTAAGTTTGCCAAGGCGAGTTAAATTTGCCGCAAGAGCTGAATCTATATGCTCTTTGAACAAAACTAGCAATTGAGCAACCAGTACACCGGCTCACTTAGCAGCCAACAAAGCTCTTATATCACTGTAACTATGCTGAAAACCTGGATGCCGAGGCCCTGCCCGAACGCGGTGAGGCCTTCGCCTGTTGTGGCGGTGATACCGATACAGTTTTCGGGGATATTGAGGAGAGCGGACAGATTGCGCCGGATATCAGGTATCCGGGGCGTAATTTTCGGCCTTGCGCACTCTATCGATATGGAAAGATGGACTATCCTGTAGTCATTCATATATTTCAGCGCCTCGAGAACATATGCGCTGCTGTCCTTTATGCCTTGATTCAGGCACATTTCGTCGCTTATCCCGCCAAGTATATTGACGCAGGTGACGCCCGAGACTGCGTTCGTTACCGAATGCAGTATTACGTCCGCATCGCTGTTTCCCTTAAGCGGCGGTTCGCCTTCGAATACGATTCCGCCCAGTACGAGTTTTTTATCCTTGTCGTCAAAATCAAATGCATGACTATCCTGGCCGATGCCAACCTTCATATAAGACAACTCACATTCCGTTTCGTTTTTCTGCCCAAGTCTCCCGGCTTGGGCAGGGCTGGCAGCGGATTGCTGGCTGGTCTTGCCGCATCCGTAGTCACAGCGCCTATCTGCATTATATTCCCGGGCTTATTATTTGTCAAAGGCCAGCGCTTCGCTGCCGTACTTGTTTTCGCAGAACTGTCCGAGCACTTCTTCGATGCTCATGCCAATGGGATTTATTGCGTATTACGGCTATTGACAGACCTTCCGGGTTGTAATATACTACTTTTAACTTAACAGTTATTGTCGATGACGGGAATGCGAAAGCCGAAAGCTTTCTTCCCACCCCCGAGACGCAGCCGACGAGGCTGCCGCATAAGCTGCGATAAAGGTTTTTTGAGTTGGGTTATCCAAATTGGGTGGTACCGCGGAGTTGATTCGTCCCTGTATGTTTTTACAGGGACTTTTCTGTTTTTACAGACGCCATAAGCTTCGGATTATTGCGTCAGCCGTCGGTCGTAAAGGTGCTCACATATAAAGAATATGCTGCGCCTTTTACGCCTCGGCTTCCTGATACTCCTCGCTTCTGCCGCCTGTAAACTTAATAAAGGAGTTGGTGTTATGGCACAGGATAAGAAGTTCGTTGAAGAGATCACTCCAATGAACGAAGATTTTACACAATGGTATACTGACGTTATCAAAAAGGCCGACCTTGTCGACTATTCAAGCGTAAGGGGCTGCATGATAATCAGGCCCTACGGCTACGCGATCTGGGAGAATATACAGAAGGAGCTCAACGACAGGTTCAAAAAGACCGGGCACGAAAATGTCTACATGCCCATGTTCATTCCGGAAAGCCTGCTCCAGAAGGAGAAGGACCATGTCGAGGGCTTTGCGCCCGAGGTGGCCTGGGTTACCCACGGCGGCGCCGAGGAACTGACGGAGAAGCTTTGCGTAAGGCCTACCTCCGAGACTCTGTTCTGTGATCATTATGCGAATATAATTCACTCCTACAGGGATCTGCCGAAGCTTTACAATCAATGGTGCTCGGTTGTCAGGTGGGAGAAGACCACAAGGCCTTTCCTGAGGACCATGGAGTTCCTGTGGCAGGAGGGGCATACAGCCCATGCAACTGCAGAAGAAGCGCAGGAAGAGACCATCAGGATGCTCAACGTTTATGCGGAATTCTGCCAGAACGTGCTTGCGATCCCTGTAGTAAAGGGTCAGAAGACCGAAAAGGAGAAATTTGCAGGCGCCGAGGCCACATATACCATAGAAAGCCTTATGCATAACGGAGTTGCGCTGCAGTCAGGGACGTCCCACAATTTCGGAGACGGTTTCGCCAGGGCGTTCAACATTCAATATACCGACAGTTCGAACCAGCTCCAGTACGTGCGCCAAACCTCCTGGGGAATGACTACCAGGATGATAGGAGCTATTATAATGGTACACGGCGACGACAGCGGACTCGTGCTGCCGCCGAGGGTCGCACCTGTCCAGGTCGTTGTAATACCTGTGCAGCAGCATAAGGAAGGCGTGCTGGAGAAGGCCGGCGAGATATGTTCGAGGCTTTCGAAGGTCGCAAGGGTGAAGCTGGACGACAGTGACAAGTCGCCGGGCTGGAAATTCAGCGAGCATGAGATGAGAGGCGTGCCGATACGCCTTGAAGTAGGTCCCAAGGATATTGAAAAGGGTCAGGTAGTGCTTGTTAGAAGAGATACCAGAGAGAAGACGTTTGTTGCCATCGACGAAATCGAAGCAAAAGTATGTGAATTGCTCGATACGATCCATGACAGTATGCTCGAAAAGGCAACGACTTTAAGAAATAACAAGACTTATACCGCGGTCGATTTTGCGGAATTCGAAAGGATAATAAGAGAGACGCCCGGCTTTGTAAAGGCCATGTGGTGCGGCGACAGGGCATGCGAAGAGCAGATCAAGGAAAAAACAGGAGCTACATCGCGATGTGTGCCTTTTGACGAAAAGCCCGTAGCTGACAAGTGCATATGCTGCGGTAAGCAAGCAAAGTCGCTGGTCTACTGGGGCAAGGCATACTAAGGGGAGCAAAGATCAATGAGTATTTTTGAAATAGTAATGCTGCTGTGCTTCGGGCTGGCTTGGCCGTTTTCCATTTACAAATCGATAATTTCGAGGCAGACTCAGGGGAAAAGTGTGTTGTTTCTTATTATCGTGGTAATCGGCTATATCTCGGGCATTATCCATAAGCTGCTGTATAGCAGGGATTGGGTTGTGATGCTTTATGCGCTGAACGCCCTCATGGTATCCGTGGATATCGCTCTATACTATAGAAATAAAAGATTTGAAAAAAAATGAAAATTTATTACCAATTGTCACATTAATGCAAATAAATCAAAAATATTTGTTAATACTATTATCAGTATAAATCAAATGATTTTGCATTAATAGACAATTGGAGGTAATAGTATGAAAAGAAAGATTGCCATTTTAGCAGCCATGGCGGTGCTGATAATGTCTTCAACCTGCTATGCTGCTTCGGCTGTCGGTGGAGTCACAACGCAGCTGGCATTGGAGAAGGTCGGGAGCGACACTGCGACGGTAGCGGTAAGTAAGCTTAACCTCAGAGAGGGTCCGTCGACTAATTTCCCATCCATTTGCAAGCTCGAAAAAGGACAGGCTGTAACGGTAATGGGCAAGCTGGGCGATTGGTACGCGGTATATAATCCCGATACCGGTACAGTCGGGGCAGTTGACGGTAGGTATATCTCTTTCGGCGATAAAGCCATTACCGTGTCCAAGAACAATGCGGCGCCGCTTAAGAAAACACCCGGAAAAGCGACAACTCCGGCTTCCATCGATCTGAATCTGTCTTCGGACGAGCAGCAGCTGCTGGATCTGGTCAATAAGGCCCGAGCCGAAAAGAAGCTTGCGCCGCTTGTGATCGACGAGAACCTGTTGAAGGTTGCAAGGATTAAGGCCAAGGACATGATAGAAAACAACTACTTTTCGCATCAATCGCCTACATACGGATCTCCGTTCGATATGATGAGGCAATATGACAATACTTTCAAATCGGCCGGAGAGAACATAGCGGGCAACAAGACGGTGGAAGGCGCGTTCAAAGCTTGGATGGCGTCCGACAGCCACAAGAAGAACATCCTGAATTCGGGATTCAGCGTCACGGGAATAGGAGTGGAGGAAAGCGCCACCTATGGCAAGGTGATAGTACAGCAGTTCATAGGGAAATAGCATTCAGGCGGCAAACAGTATAATCAGTATCAAAAGTGTAAAAAGGTTGTTCGAAATGAACAGCCTTTTTGTTTTATTCCCACAGCAGGTCGATAAGGCGGTGGAGCTCTTCCTTTGTCATTTTCAAACGCTTGTAGTTTTCGATTACCGCCGTAATATCGTTTTCTATAAGGCCGATCTGCCGTTCCCTGATCAATACCTTGTTTATACCTGAAACGAAAGTGCCCTTTCCCACTACTGTTTCTATATAACCTTCCTTTTCAAGCTCCTCATAAGCCCTTTTGGTCGTTATGACGCTTATTTTCAACTCCCTGGCCAGGGTTCTGATGGAAGGAAGCATATCGCCCACTCTCAGTTCCTCATTGACAACCTGATCGATGATCTGTTCGGCTATCTGCATATAAATCGGTTTATCCGAAGAATTGCTGATGATTATATCCAAAGGCATACTCCTTTACACATTCCGGCTGTTTACAAAATTAACGGAGATATTCAGTGAGACCAAGAGAATCAGGACAGCTGCTATAATGGATGCCAGCGTGAATACCGGGCTGTTAAGACTGGAAACAGCGGCGGTTAAAATGCTGGGTATCACTACCGCAATTATCATGGCTATAAACATAAACCATCGGGTCTTCTGATAGCCAAGCTTGTAATATACAGGCAGTATGACGCCGAAGAACAGACCGAAGATGAGGAAAAGCACGCCGGTCTGCTCATAGTTTATCAAACCCCTAAACGTCGGCTGCCGTATTCCAATGGCCAGAACCGCCGCCTTTACCAGCAACAGGACGGCCAGACATATCAGGAAGGTAATTGTCGTAAAAGCATAGCGCGCTTCAACTATTTTCTTCTTCGATACGGGAAACGCGGGAACGAACATGTGCTCGTTATACTTGTAGTCATAAGCGGTCAGGTAGGAAAAAAGCAGATATACGACGAAGATGAAGAAAAAATCGGTCGAGTAATTATCGGGTATGAAAGTCCCTTTCTGCATCGTCGGAATGATTATGAAAAAATAAAACAGGCTGAAATACAGAGCCCTGGTTTTCTTGAGTATGCTCCAGTCCTTATACAGCAATGCTTGCATGTTTATTCCCCCTTACATAATGAACCATAATATCTTCCAATGAAGCTTTTTCGAGAACCGCGCCTTTGACAGGATTTCTCAAAAACCATTCCCTGTTGTCTACAAGTGCGGTAAACCCGACTTCCGAATTCAGAATCCCCATGACTCTTCCGGTTTGGATCACATTTTCGCGCTGATCCCTTCCACCTTTTACAATTGCGAACCTGGAGAAGACGGAGTCTTTATCCTCCGAGAAAATAATCGAACCGTTGTTTATAAATGTTACATAATCCGCAATATTATCAAGGTCCGAGGTAATATGTGTGGAAAATAATATGGTCCTTTGACCGTCTGAAATAATCTCCTGGAATATATCCATCAGCTCGCTACGAAATACCGGGTCCAGACCCGAAGTAGGCTCGTCGAGCACCAGAAGCTCGGCATTGTGGCTCAATGCGCACGCAAGCATGTATTTGACCTTCATGCCCTTGGAATAGGATTCGATTTTCTGCTTCTTATCCAATCCGAACATATTCATGTAACGGTCGAAGGCTTTCCAGTCCCAGTTC
>JAEXNT010000021.1 GCA_023439545.1 Bacillota bacterium | reverse complement strand
CAGAAACGTTTTTCCTGCGAAGCAAGCTGAATATAGTAGAAAATATTTTATTATATATAAGCTTAAATATATTACTATTCATAGCTATATCTTATTTAGATATGTATTTTTTGTCAACTGACAAGCTAATCGCGTCAACTTATTGTATGGAAACCTGACTTTGTTCTCCTTTTGCTCCCGTTATTTCTGTCCTACCGTATTTCCCGTCTCCCGACTCGGCGCGGAACCCTGATCAGGCGCAGCCGGAAGCATAATTATATACGCACCTGTAAAGATTTTCGCTCCGGATCGGCTTAGTTAGGAAGTCATCCATTCCGACCTTGAGGCATGCGCTTTTAACATCCTCAGCTGCATTCGCCGTCAGCGCTATGATGGGAATATGGTTTCCAGTGACAGATTCGTTTTCCCTGATGGCTGTCGTTGCCTCGTAACCGTCCATTTCAGGCATCTGGATATCCATAAAGATCAGATCGAAAGCTTTTTTCTCCAGAATGCGGAGAGCCTCTATTCCATTTCCGGCCAATTCGACTTTTATTTCTTTCTTCTCCAGGAGCCTCTTTACGAGCATTTGATTGGCTTTATTGTCCTCGACCAGTAAAATATTGATATTTAAGCCTGAAAAATCGGGATAAGCTCCCGTAACATCCTTCGGGTCTGTTTTTTCCGATATTTCAAAAGGAATTGTGAAGATAAAGCTGCTTCCCTCGCCTAATCTGCTTTCTACTTTGATACATCCGTTCATAATCGTGACCAGGCTTTTTACTATCGCCAGTCCCAGTCCCGTCCCTCCAAATTTTCTCGTAGTAGAACTGTCTACCTGCTGGAAGCTTTCAAACAGGCCTGCTATTTTATTTTCGGGGATACCAATCCCGGTATCGCTCACGGAAAACTCCACGACTGCCTTCCGTTCCTCTCTTTTTATAAGACTTGCTTTCACTTCGATACTGCCCTTTTCGGTAAATTTAACGGCATTTCCTATCAGGTTAACGAGGATCTGCCTGACTCTCACAGTATCTCCGATCAGCTTTTGGGGTATCGTATGATCTATGCTGCACGATAATGCCAGGTCCTTCTCCCTTGCTTTGTGGGAGAAGGTTTTTACAGTCGTTTCCAGAAGGCTGTCCAGTTCGATATTCGCCATCTCCAGTTCCATTTTACCCGCTTCTATCTTGGAGAAGTCCAGAATATCGTTCACTATATCAAGCAGAGCGGATGAACAACCTTGTACCGTTTGAAGGTATTCCCTGTCTTCCTCCGTATGAATTGAAGGAGCAAGCAATTCCGTCATACCAATTATCCCATTCAACGGCGTCCTTATCTCATGACTCATCGTCGCCAGGAACCGGCTTTTTGCCTTGTTTGCGTCCTCTGCCGCCTTGCGGGACTCTTTGAGATCCTCGATGGCTTCCTCAAGCAAAGTAATATCATGCAAAATCAGAAATTTCCCTATAAGCTTGTTTTTATTGTCATATAGCGGAGTAATCTTTAAATCGTAATGCTTCTTGCTGCCATACGGTATTATGCATATTTTTTCTTCAGCTTTCACTACATTCTCGTACTTGATGAAATAAGACGTCAATTCTCCCAAAAAATCAAAAATGAGTTTCCCGATAAAATCCCCGTCCTTGACACCGATTATGTTTATTGCCGCGGAGTTCATATCGATAATGTGGTTCTTATTGTCCAGAACGATCAGGATACCGCTCATATCCTCAATTACCGCATTCCGCGCCGCGGGTATCAGTTCGAAGAGCCTGTAGCGGAACATCCCGAAAAAGCATAGCAAGCCTGTAAATAGGAATGACAATATCGTCACATCTATCGGATAGGTAGGAAAGAGCCTGAAGGTGTAGAGGACATTCATGGCAAGGGGAACCAAAATGGCAATCAATATCAGCACGGACTGTTTCCGCAGTATCTGTGACAGACCAAATAGCCTTTTTACCAAAAGCAGCGTGCCGAGCAGAAACAATGAATAGGAGTAGACAGCATGTATCCAAAACCAGAAGCCGTAAGTCGTATACAGGATCGTCATTTGATCCACTCTTGCAAAACCAGAATCGGATATCATCAAATGATGCAGATCATTGGTCCACAGCATCAGAATAGTTATTGCGGGTATGATGAACAGAAGGAGCGATTTTTTATGCCTCAAATACCGGTCGGATTTTGTAAACCGGATTGTAAAAATGAGCCACGCAACCGGTATTGCAGCAACGCCTAAATATGAAACTCTGTCTAAATAAATCTTGGCCGTATTGTTGCCAGCCAGGTCGGATAATACGTCGGACAAGCCCCATAACGCCGCAGAACACATCATAAGGGACATGCACTTTGCCCCTGCCTCATCCCGGCGGTTCCAAAACAAGACGGCCAATACGACCAATATCGTTATGGATATATTCGAATAGGAAATATATAAAATCGAATACAGGGTCATATGTTTCTCCAATGCCGTGTTACAATTGTGGCTTATTGTAATATACTACAACAAATGACCCGTTTCCTGCTTCGATTTCAAATTATATCGATACTCTCCGGCAGCGGCCGCCTTGGAAAATATATCAGTCGGTAAGCAGACCTGCACTCTGAATGCGTAAGCTGCAATATATCATAAGGTTTGAAGCCGGTTCCCATCGACTCCTCTGCTAGACTTGCCATCCTTTCAAACCGGCCCCTTGGTGCAGGCACTTGAAGCCGAAGGTGTTATGATCAGCCGCTGCGGTACAATCTCATCGTCAGGCAGCGCAGACTGCCTCCGCCCGCCAAAAGCGCCTCCGGATGAAAAAAGATAAACCGTACTCCTTCATGCTCCAATAAATCGATTGTTCTCGAATCATACGAGATGTCGTAGCAAATAATGACGCCCGGTTCCAAAGGAACAAACGAACTGGCCCAATGGCGCTGCTCCCTGTCCGACAGGGGGATGAGCTCTATTTTTCGTGCTTTCATCCATGTTGTTAGATCGATTTGCGTCTTTTGAGTCCTTGTAATATAAAATGTTCGGAGAAACGCCGGAGGATAATAGACCATGAGTTGGTCCGTTATACGGTTGAGAACCATATCGGGATGCATAAACCTTCTATCTTGGGGCAGCTGCGCATATATCACTTCTTCGAAGTATCCGAGAATATAATCAATGAATTTTTCAATTGATTTTCTATTGTGACGCTCCGTATCTGCAACAAACACAGTTTTGGGCGAAAGCAGAAGGCACCCTTCAAACGCTTCTCCCTCGCAAGGCTCGTAAAGCGCGGGGATGCCCAGGTTTGTCAGCGCTTCCTTGGCGACGATCTCCTCGTGGCAGCGCCCCCTGGAAGCCATCTTGGATAAAATTGCACCATGAGAGCTAACAACTGCAATGTCATGCATATACGCCAGATTGGGCAATCGATCCAGCAGATCTTGGTTGCGCTGGACGTGATCGGATAAGAAATGTACATCGACCCCGTTATTTTTGAGCAATGTACAATATTGCCGATGCTCTTCGAGATATTTGTCCACATCCGGGACTTCGTCAAAGAGGAAAAACTCTCTGTTATCTTCCGTAATCCTGGAAAGAGACTGATCCGGGCGATGTACCATAACGGTTTTCAACCTACCGAACTTTTCTATACCATATTGAATATTTGCCATAGTTACACTCCTGCTAGTTTGTAAACGTAGTCTTTCCAGAAACGTAACGTAAATATCAAAAAAGTATTGCCTCCATTCGGTCCGGGATAGATTAAGCCCCTTCTTTATACCGGTCATGGCAAATAACTTCTTCAAGCTTCTTTCTTGGTCTCTCGGAGGGTGTTTCATCCGGATAACCAAGAGGCGTCATGGCAATAACTCTTACATTATCAGGAATATTTAAAATTTCCTTGACCGTTTTTTCATCAAAATGGCCGAGCCAGCACGTGCCTAGACCCTGTTCATATGCTTCAAGAATCATGTAAGCGGTGGCAATTGACAAATCTACGGAACATCTGTGTTGTCCGCACGCCATAATGCTATCGGGATCCGTCCCGCATGAAACAATTATGACAGGAGCTTGACCGACAAAAGTTTGTCCGCCCGCAGCTTCTGCCAGTTTTTCTCTTGTCAGCGGGTCTCTCACAACGACAAACTTCCATGATTGCCGGTTGCTTGCCGAAGGAGACAATCTCCCTGCCTCCAGTACCTTTAGCAGCTTCTCTTCCTCAACAATACGGGGGCTGTACTTTCTTATGCTCCTCCTGTTTTGAATCGCATTTATTACATCCATAAAAAGCATCTCCCTTCACTGTTCTATACTAATACAAATAAAATATGGAATCCAGATGTTTTCTTATCACAATAAAAAGACTGCGAAAGTCTCGCAGTCTTTGGTCCTGCCTGTATCTGTGCCTCAGCGTGTTGATTGCATTGATCCCGGGATGGAAAGGTTTTGGGTAAACCGTGTCAGTCCCTCCATAAGTCCAAGGTGTAATTGCAGCCTGGTGGCAGTAACCTGTACAAAATAGTTGATACAAGCGTAGCATCCCTGATTGGACTACTTAGTCAGCAAATTATACAATACTTGAGCCATATACGCCCTGTTTGCCTTTTCGTCCGGCAAGAGACTGCTGCCGCTTTCGACAACGATTCCGTTATTCACCATAAACGTCATCGCATCCTTTGCCCAGTTCGCCACCTTGTCTGCATCGGTGAAGTCTTTTAATGTCTTTCCTGAAGCATCAGCCGGCAGCTGGCCAATTGATTTCAACACATTGTACGCAAGTGTGTACATCTCCTGCCTGGTGATTTCCTTTTCGGGAGCGTACTTATTGCTGCCTATGCCGTCCGATATGCCCAATCTCTTCGCTGCGGCGAGATAACCCGTATAATAGGTGTTCCCGGCATCCGAAAAGTTGTCCTTCGGGGCTTTGTCGGGGCCGATGCCATATGCTCTCATCAGCATGACGAGCAGCTGTCCTCTTGTCAATTTCGCTTCAGGGCTGAAGCTGCCGTTTCCGGTGCCATC
This sequence comes from Bacillota bacterium, assembly GCA_023439545.1. Lineage (GTDB taxonomy): Bacteria > Bacillota > Clostridia > Acetivibrionales > DTU013 > JAEYOM01. The sequence continues at coordinate 5,973 of JAEXNT010000021.1, read as the reverse complement.
CGTAATACCCCTTGCCGCCACAAAACCGGCTGCTTTGGCATACCTTGCGTTTGCAGGAACATCCTTGAAGTCGACTTTATTGTAGCCCACAGCATACGTTGACAAATGGTTGGTTTTAAATCGAACCGTTCCGGTTGCCGGATCATATGCACAATTGCCGACCGCTTCCGGTTTACCCTCGGAATTGATGCAGTATATGACGATGGCATTCGTATCCTCTCCGGCTTTGGGAGTGTATGGAATGGATACGGTTACATTTCCGCCGAACTGTGAAATCGTTTTATTGCCGCAGGTCACGTTGAAATTGATTACCGGCCTGCCCCCGATAACTCTCTTTGCTTCATTTGAAAGAGCTGCCGCATCCACCCCGGCAATTGAAATTTTCAAGTCTCCCGCCGCCTTGGAGATAGTATCCAGTGAGTTCCCGTCAAAGGATAGTGAGGCAAGCGGCGTCGATACGTTCATGGCAACCGCCTTGCTCCCGGCCACCGCATCAACCGCAGCCTTTGGGATGCTTGTTTCAACGGATTTCGCACCGGTTGGCGCAGTCACCTTGATTTCAACCCTGACTTCCGTGTTCCCGCCCTTCCTGGCGGCTTCTGCAAGCGCTTTATTCAGGGCATCCTTGACCTGGCCTTCTGTCAGGGCGACCGTCGCATTTCCCTTTCCGTCATCCTTTGCATATGCATTTACTATGCCTGTAATAATTGTCGCTCTATTTCCTGTCCCAGGAGTTTCCCTGATTTCAATAGTCGTTACTGGCGCAGGCGGAGGCGTAGCAGGAGGAGTTGTTGTGCCGCCGCCCGATGAGGTATCACCGTCATCCGGAGTTTGAGGCGTAGTAGATTCGAATACTGCAGATATTGTGATATCTGACGCCGGCATTTCGAAAACATACAACCCGTCCGCATCCGATGGTTTTCCTTTTCCGCCTGTTTCTATAATTTGTTCAGGAACACCTTCTTTGCCTTCGAAGCCTTCACCTTCGCCATCGGATCCTTCCTCAATCAGACAATCCTTTTCCCCGTCATTATATTTCAAGCTGCCTGATTTGAGGCGCCAGCCCTCATCCGGTTCCACAACAACCCGGATTTGTTCGCCTTCCTTTGCCGCTGTAACATTGGGCGCACCGCCCTTAACAGATGCCTCTGCTTTTACAGAGCCTCTCCCTTTTCCGCCTTCGTCATAAATTGATGTGGAAAGATGGCCATGCTGGACCGATGCTATGTTTATGGCGTACATCCTGATCCAGTTTGCATATAACGTTACCGATTCATTCAGTATCAGCATCCGATCGCCGTCTTCATAGTTAATACCAAGTCCGGAAGCAGCTATGTTCCAACCGCCGAATACGTACCCCGTCTTTGCTATGCCGCCATTTTCAGCTATCTCAGCATAATCGCCGATTTGATACGTTGAAGCATCGGCCGGAACATCGCCTGTACCTCCATTTGCGTTATAGGTTACCGTATAGGTGGCGGACGGGTCATAGGATTCTGTGGTATAATTGTTCCACTTGGTGGGGGTAAATCCTGTAGCGAGTGTGGAATAGTAGATTTTGAGATCGGAAGCGTTATAGTCGAACACATAATTTCCCAAGGTTGGGGCATTTCCCAGGAATATTACCGCACTTATGTTGTCTCGGCTGCTCCCGAAGTTCGGGCCGGCAAAGGCAAAATCACCGATACTCGTAACGCTTGCCGGTATAATTATGCTTTCCAGACCTGAACAGAGAGCAAAGGCATTCTCCCCGATTCTTGTTATATTAGACGGGATTGTTATGCTTTTCAAAGCGTAGCATTCTTGAAATGCACAGTCGGGTATTTCTGTAATCCCGGCTGGAATGTTGACGCTGGCAAGTAAGTCGCATTGATAAAATATACAGTCTCCCAAGCTTTTAATGCTATCGGGAAGCGTAGCGCTTATTAAATTTACGCATTCGAAGAATGCGTATTCTCCTATACCGGTTACGCCGTCGGGAATTCTCACGCCGGTTAATGTACTGCAGCCTTCAAATGCGCTATCCCCAATTGCGGTGACTGTCACGCCGTTTATTTGGGAAGGGATTATGACATTCCCTCCTGCTCCGGTATATTTTGTAATCGTGCCTGTAAACGAATCAAACTCATAGTCCATAGCTTCAAACTCCGCCGTTATACTTACATCTCCTTCCGGCATGGTAAAGCTTGTTCCGCTTATGTCATAAGCCTGCCCGTCGAAGGAGTATTTCAGTGTACCAGCCTTGAGCATTTTGCCTTCCGACGGCGATATCACAAGATTGATGATTTCTCCCGGAGCAGCGTCTGTCAGATTTGGCGTAATACTGCCGCCTGTCAATGTTTCAACAGTCACAGCATATGTCTTGGCTGCAACAGGCATAAACTCCGCCGATACCGTCACCTGACCGGCTGGCATTGCGAAGCTTGTTCCATTGACAGGATGATCCATGCCGTTGTTATATTTCAACGACCCTCTTTTTAACTGCATCCCAGTGTCCGGTACAATTTCCAGATCCACGGTCGTATCCTCTGCTATCCAGGCCGCACCTGCACTGGTTGTTGCGATAATCGGAATACTTCCGCCGGCAAACGACTTGAAAAAGAGGCTTCCGCCGCTGGCTGACGCGATTTCAGAACGATAGAGGGGGTACGTCGGACGGCCGTAAAGCTTGTCCTCAAACCCTGTACTTGTCGATTTATAATAAACTTTGCAATTACCGTCAACGTCCATAAAATTTGAGCTGCTATTATCAAAGACCGGCTTGTCACCCTCGAAGTATATCGCCATTAAGTCAGTGCAGTAATCAAAGGAATGGCATCCTATGTTCGTTATACTTGCTGGAATCGTTATGCTGGTTATATTATGTTCACTTTCAAATGCACCCGCCCCAATTGCCGTAACAGCTACACCTTCTATGGTTTCCGGGATTGCTACATCTCCTCCCGAGCCGTTGTACCCTGTTATTGTGCCTGTGGATGAATCGAAATCAAACATTGGCGTCGGCACATCGGCTAACGCAGGCTGTGTCCCGGCCAACATGCACAGGAGCACGGCCAGAGCCATTACGAATGATAAAAACCTCTTTTTTCTCATTTTCATATCCCCCTTTATTTCCTCAATGCATTTACTTCTGTGCCAGTTGAAAAACCTCATTGACTGAAATCTCTATTTTGTTGTCCCACCGGATATAGTTGCCGTCGGTGGTTGCCCGCATAAAAAGCTCCCTGTCTGCCAGCATTCCGAAACGTACGGTCTGAAGCCGGCCTTCCAGGTTCAAAGTAATACTGCTGCCATTCTCCAGCAGTACCTCCAGTCTGTAGTCGTCCTTCGGCACTACTCCCTTAATATGACTCATCCCATCACCTCACCGCAAGAACGCATACCTGATGCACGCATGAAAAAAATCCACCATATTATGATTGTATAGTGGATTTTTTTCGCTTTATATCACCCGGTGGGTGGTTTTTTTGTTTCCTAATTCAATTTATCCATTTTTTGCTTCAACAACGCTCTTGAGTTGACCTCCAGCTTCTCAAAGACTCCCTTTAGAGCCGTTTTGACAGTATTCGGCGAAATAAACAGCCTTTCGCTGATTTCCCGGTTGGTCAGTCCCTCCGACGCAAGCAGCGCTATTTCCGTTTCTCTGCCGGTCAAACTGGGGTTTTCTTTCACCGCAAAATACTCCTTCGTAATTTTCTCAAAAGACTTGTGGTATATTTCGTAAAGCTCCAATATCCTTGTAATATCCCCGTGATATTTTCCTTCTTTACAGAGCTGCTCCAGGATGGGCTTGACATAATCCCCGTTCTCGACAAAAGGCATGTACAGCTTATCGGGCATTGCAATATCAAGAGCCCTTACAAGCGCCGAAAGTGCGTCCTCCTCCCTGAAAATCCGCTTATTAGCCGCCGCAAGGTAGATATAAGTATAAATCTGTCCCAGCAGATTGGAAAAGACAGACGCCAATCCGAAGAAATGCTCGCAGCTTCCGATTAACTTCAAGTACTCTCCATTGATCAGCAGAACCCTGCCATATACTATATTCAGCATTCCAAATGCGGGAAACATCAGCAGAGAACTGCTTAAGTCCCCTTTTGCCACCCTTTCTGGAATCATATCGCTCTGTTTTAGCAAAGAATATATGAAGCCCTCACTGATTTCTACTGTATGGATATAAAAGAATTTATGTTTGCTGATGATATTCCTGCGCATGTTATTCAATTGTTCCAGTAAGTTTGCAAAATCACCTCTCATAAATGCAATACGCATTTGCAGAAATCCGGCACATATCATAATGTCTGTTTTCATTTTTGATTGCGCTTTATTGAAAGCTCTATGCATGAATATCTCGGCATTTTCAAAATCCCCCGCGTTGAAATATCTTTCGCTTTCCATAACATATTCCGCGCCGCTTCCATGTCCATCCGTCAATTGATAATAATATGGCATCGCCTCGATAATATCCTTTACATGCTGGGAAAGTTTGCCGCTTTCCCTGTAAAACAGGTATAAAACAGACGGTGAGCCAAATGTCCAGCTGTTTTTCGTATCATAAATCGAGGTGGGACGGGCAAGCAGTTTACAGGCATTCTTATGATGCTCCGACATCCTGTTGATATCATTGTATTCCGTAAAACTTAGAAGAAGCTCATATTCTCCCAATAATTCCTTTCTCATATCGGGATCGAGCTCTTCGTCCGCATTGATATTATGAATAAATGCATTGCAGGTTTTTCTGAACAGCTCCAACTCATTAAAAGCAAACAACTGCATTGCAAAGGTGAGCATCAATAGGTGCCGCTTTGCTTTTAGACTATCGGGGCATTCCTCCATATACTTCATAAACAATTCTTTGTTCTCTGCGTTGAAACTAGTTCCTTTATCCTTTTCAAAAGAGGTCAATAGACCTTCAAAATCGGCACACAGATAGAAATAATGCATTGCCGTAAAATAATCGCCGGTATTTAAATACCATTGTCCCGCTCTCCTATAGATATCATTCCTGTCAATATTGCTTTTTTTAATATCCTTGAGGTAATTCGTAAAAATAGTATGAATCTGATAGGTCATGGTCCTATCATCATAATGTACAAAAGCGTTTCTGCTTATCACCTTCCCCAGCTGTGCTTCCGCAGTTTCATTCCCCCACATATAGATCGCCTGTTCAAGGGTAAACCGGTCAAAAGTACACATGGTTAAGAGAAAATCTTTTGTTTCTTCAGCCAGCGGAGCATATACGGCCTTCTCAAGCAGCTTGTAAATATCAGTAGCCACAAGACTGTCGATGTCTTCATAATTGAGCATCAGCAGATAAAGTGCACTGATCCAGCCCTCTGTGTAGGAATACAGTTTATCCGCTTTATCATTCTGAATGCTGCGCCCGCACAATTTATAGTAATTTTTTATTTCCTTCGGTTTAAATTCGAATGTTTCTTTGGTTATGAGGTTTAAAGCACCCCTGAGCAGAAGCTCTTCCCTGTTTGGAAGTTCGCTGAAGCGTGTAATCAGGACTATGTGAAGATTTTCTACATTATTTAAGGCAAGGAACTCCAAGAAACTGTCCGGATTCGTTCCGCCGATAAGGTGATAATCGTCTATCACCAATACGGTCTTTTCCGGAAAATCAATCTCTTCAAGCAGTTTCACCGCATCCTGTCTTGATGTATTATCGTTGGGCACTCCAAGCTGCGCAAGGTTTATGGGAACATCCATATCAAATTCGGAAAACAAATTACAAAATCCATTCCAGAAGCTGCTGTTTGAGCTGTCATAAACCCTCAGCCACAGTAGCTTTCCGGCGGTTTTACCCATAATTTCCCTGACGGCGGTCGTTTTCCCATATCCCATGGGGGCTTCGACAATGACAAGCGGGTAATCGAAGATCGAAAGCATGGCTTGCGTGATACGCTCCGGGAAATAGTTGCGTCTCATATTGCTGGGTATATTCATAATATGCCCCCAAAATTTCTTATT
>JAEXNT010000005.1 GCA_023439545.1 Bacillota bacterium | reverse complement strand
CGGAAGTGCTGATACAGAAGGCAATGACGAACCTGATGCATAACAGAACGAGCTTCGTCATCGCTCACAGGCTTTCCACCATACGCGACGCGGAGCTCATACTTGTAATGAACAAGGGAAGCATCGTCGAGATGGGCAGCCACAAGGAACTGCTCGCAAAAGGCGGATTCTACGCAGACATTTACAACAGCCAGTTCTCAGGCGCAAACCTCGATAATGAAGCGGTGTGATGTGAAACTGGATAAAGAGCCGCTGAATGAAGCGGCATAAAGAGCATCGCAATAAATACAAAAAGAGGCGTCGGAATAACATCCGCCGCCTCTTTTTCAGGTAATACATTTTATTGAACCTACACAACTATTGATATTTTACTGTACAGGGACTACAATAGAGCCTGACGTCGTAACGCCTGTGCCTGTAATATCACCAACTGAAGAGACTCCTGAAAAATCCCCGTCAGCAGGATTCGAAATATTTATTCCACCGCCGGTGGTCGTTACTGCGGAGCCTGTGTCGGAAGTATTTCCGGTCACGGCTGTCCCATCTGCCGTGCCTGTTTCGGAAGTATTTCCGTCAGCTGAGCTTCCGCTCGTGGTATCGAGGGGCTCCAGACTCTGTCCTGAAGCCAGGGCATCGTATTTCTCCGTAACTATCCTTATAACATCATTCCAGGACTTGCCCCATTTTGCCAGGTATGCCACAGGATCGGAATGGTTCGTATCGCCGAGATATTCCGATACCTGAAAATGTCCCCATAGTGTTCCCGTTCCGTCGGCCTTTGCAGGCGATACTCCGAGCTGACGCGCATAAAGATATTCTGCAGCCCTCTGGGTTATCTTGTCGAAGGAGACGTCGAAATTCACCCGATTGGAAGCATCGCAGAGTTCAAGGTTTATAAACCTGTCGTTGCCGCTTTCACCGACTCCCCAGGACTTATAGTCGGGATCGGCGACCTGTATGATCTCACCGGGGTCTATGAATTCATGCACGAAAGCCCTCGACCAGTATTTTCTTTCATGCTCCGCCTCCATCCGGGCATTATCTCCCGGGCTGGCCGTGTAATGTATAACTACCCCGTCGTATTTTCCCACGCCTTTCAGGAAAGGTATCTGGGGAATACCGGGTATCCATTCCTTTGTGACTTTATACAAGGGATCGATGACATTTTGCACTATACTGCCTTGAAATGTATTTACTGTGCCCGCAGCGCCAGAACCGGCATCGCCCCGATCCATATCCCCGCGGTCTGAATCTCCGCCTCTTGACGCGTTATTATTCCGTCCGAGCAGTCTGTTGATCACTGAGAGTGTTTTATCATCCGCGATACCGTTAGGTTTCAGGCCGTAGTATTTCTGTAACTGGTACACGGCGTTTTCCGTTATGGGACCAAAACCGCCGGTCGGCGCTGCCTTCATATATCCCAAGAGCTTCAGGTCGTTCTGAAGGTTTGTTACCTGTTGCCCGGCAGAACCTCTTTTGAGACCGGCAGGTTCTGTTTTGACCGGTTTCGGAGCAGGTTTTTGCGCAGGCTTCGAAGTGGTTTTTGTAGAGGCTTTCGACGGCGCTTTCGGTTTGAGCAGTGCATCGAGTTTGTTATATGTAAGAGTTGCCACTACACCCGTGGCAGGTATACCGTATTTTTTCTGAAACTTTTTGACGGCGGCGACTGTCAGGTCGCCATAATATCCTGTCGCAGCTGACGAGAAAAAGCCCAATTTCTTCAGGTTGCTTTGCAGTGTCTTTACCGGACTTCCGCTCATACCCGATTTTAAGATCGGTCTGGAAGACGCTGCATACGTGCCTGTTGGAATAATGGAAAATGACAGCAAAAGAATCAAGCCGAAAGATAAGAGTTTGATCAGGCGTTTTCTCATAGACGTGCCTCCGGAGATTTATTAAGCTTATGGATAAATTTCATGATACATAATTAATTGTAACAATCGTTTACCATAATTGGTACCTGTAATTGCATACAATTAACATAAGAGTTTGTTCACATTATGGATCGGGATTGGTGCAAATGCTCACGAAGGGAGAACAAAGCCGCTGTTCGGCGGGGATTTACTGGGCGGAAGGACGACCAGACGAATATGTCATAAGGTTTCTAAAGGAGCCTGTCGATATTATAAAAAAGTACAGCTGCAAGCCCGGGCGTTTCTGCCAGGGATTATTACGCGGGTCAACCCTGTATGACCGTAAATGAATATGGGAAAGGTAAAGTATACTATCTGGGCTGCGACCTTGATGAAGCGGCAATGGACAAATTGATGAAATAGCCGGCGCATAAGGGGATAATAAAATAATTGAGGGGGATTTATGCCGATTGATGATTTGAAAATAAAACTGATAAAAAACAGGAACAGTCCCGGCATGGCGCTCCCTCTTTATACCATTACCTATAAGGAAGATCCCAAAAGGCCGTATCATCCAAGCTATCAGATACTGACGGCCTTGATCGGGCAAAGCGGCGTCTTTATCGAACTGAACAGCGATTTGGCAGTTGCGTCCGCAAATGATAGACTGAATACTGTCAGAGATTATCAAGAAACCGCACGCTCCATCCCCGGCATAGAATTCCGCTCACGAAAGATCCCGTCCGCTCAAAAGCCTACAATTCTGGGGTTTCTATTTGAGAGTCAAAAAAAGCTCGAGGCTGAAGAATTTGTTGTATTTATACCCAACAGTGTCTGGAACGATGAAAAGTTTATGGAAACCCTACCGGTCAACGGCGCGAGGTATTATATAACCAAAGAGCCTGGGATAGCAGTAACAGAGCTGCCGGACGGCCGGAGCATACTGGATGGCTTCTGGAATATGACGGATGAGGAAAAGGCAGATATATTCAAATTCATTTTATTCGACACCCCTTTTCTGGGCAGAATGGGCATTACGGCTTGTGGTACCAATGAACCGGAATTATTTGAGCTTTTGGGGAAGAAGGGCAAATAGAAAGGCCCTGAGATAGTAACTCAGGGCGATATTACAGTCAATTTGTTGCTTATATCGGAAAGATTACCGGAGGTATCATACGCCTTCACCCAATAAATCGTAATTATCGGCTTTGATTTATTTGTGACTGTCCGGGAGGTTTTTTTGGCCTTTTCGACTTCGATACCGTTGCAGTAAATAATGTAACCTTCAACCTTGACATTGTCTTTTGATGCATTCCATTCAAGCGATACGGAAGAACCTTTCGTCTTTACCACCTTCAAACCGGTAGGAGTGCTCGGACTTTTACCGTCATTCAGCGTTTTGATTGTAAGGGGCTCGCTGTATGCGGACCTGTTTCCGGCCGTATCGATTGCGACCACCGTGTATTTAAAGCTTTTGCCAGGGAGAAGACTTTTGGCGGTGAAGGCAGCCTTTGTCCGGGTTCCTTTTTTAACGCCGTCGCAGTATATGTCATACCCCTTAACCTTGACGTTGTCCGATGACGGAGACCATGTCAGAGTTAGCTGTGTCTCGGTCACTGACGTACCCTTCAGCCCAGCGGGCTTGTCCGGGGCTTTAGCATCCCGCAGCGTTGTTCCCGTAACACTGCGGCTTTGTCCGGAATAATTACCGGATTTATCATAAGCTTTTACAAAGAAGCTGCAGGTAGTTCCGGGAAGAAGTCTTTTTACCGTATAGCTCGTCTTAGTCGTCGACGTAACCCTGCTGCCGTTTTTATAAACCGCATACCCTTTGATGCCGGTATTGTCGCCGGAGGGGTTCCATGACAAGGTGACCGAGGTATAATCGCAGGAGGATGGGGAAAGATTGCCGGGTATGGTCGGGGCTTCCGCATCCAGGCTGGTAACAACCGATACGCTTGTTCCATTTGCCGATATGTTGCCTGCGGCATCATAGGCCTTTATCTCGAACTTATATCTTGTACCCGGAGCCAGACCCGTATTTTCGTAACTTGTCTCCGTGGTAGTGGTTATTTTTCTGTCGTCGCGATAAACATAATAACCTTTCAACTTTACATTGTCTGTGGCGCCTGCCCAGCTCAAAGAGACCGAAGTGCATGTCTTTCCGCTGACCAGCAGTCCTTTCGGCGCAGAAGGCGGCTCATTATCGGGCGTTTTAGTTTTATCAGCCCCGGCGGCTTTCAGTGGAATGATCGCAAACATGAAGATCAACAGCGCCAGACAGAAAAACCCTTTTGATTCTTTCATATAAAACCTCCAAAACACATTTCTCGACAGCCAGCTATATAATTAACCATAGTTTACTAATTACATCTTACATTATTTCCCAAGATATTCCAAGAACAAATGTTCTGGAGAAGAAGCGTCGCTCGTTAAAAAGGACGTACCCTGGCTCGCGGGGGCAGTGCTGGCGGGTGGGGTAGCGGCGCCCATAATCCTTATGCTCAGCCTGAAAAATACTCCTGCTGCAACGGCCTCGCTGCTCCTGAATTTTGAGGCAGTCGCAACAAGCATCATTGCGGCGGCTGCTTTTAAGGAAGCGCTGGGGAAGCGGGTATGGGCCGCGGTTGCATTGATAACGCTGGCCGGTATAGCGCTGACCTGGGACGCAAGCGATACGCATCCGCATACGCCCGATACTTTCCACAGGCACACGCATCAGGAATAGACCTGTTAAATTTCCCCGAACATAGATTTAGCGCTCGTTTTGTTGTATATTTGTTATAAATGCTGCTTAAACGGGGGGATGGTGCAGGTTGGCGGAATTCATGGCAAAGATGAATCTTGTTTCGATCGCATTGGTCGCAGTTTTTGTGATGCCTGTCATAGCCGGCGCCATAGGCGTGTTTTCAAGGGATACGGTAAGAAGGTCCGTCACAGGGCTCCTTGAAAGCGCGGAGCTCATACTGGGACTCGTATTTTCAATATACCTCGCAAAGAAAATACTCATAGATCATGACGAAGGTTTCTATGCGAAGCTATATGGCATATTGCCCGTATCGGTAAAAACGGCGCTGGAGGGAAATGCAATGCTCGCCTATGTGGTAGCCGTACCGGTATTGCTGTTTTTGATGCTGATAATCGTCAGGCTCATAACTGAGCCATTATACAGGTACGTGTTGATCCCTGCCGCCGATCTGATCTATACCGGCGTCAGCATGCTGGGCCCGTTCATGAAAAGAATCATCGGCGCTCTCTGGAAACTGCCGAAAGCGGCAGTAACAACACTGTTGCTTGCTACGGCGATATACTTCTCGTCCTACTTTATCTATTGGCCTTCGCTTGGCGATTGGGCAAGCGGTTCGAGGGAATACCAGCTTGTTTACAATGGCGTTCTGTATCCCGCGCTGAATTCGAGCATCGCAAAGAAGATCCCCGTCATCGTGGGCGACGAGTTCAGGAAAGCGGCGACAGGCTCCGTTTCACCGGTACAGGCGAAGGCGGTCGACAATGCGATCGAAAAGCTGACAGGCGGGAATATCAAGATAATACACTACTTCAACGGGGTGACGCTCGATGAAGCGGTAAAGTCCAACGACGAGATAGATAAAAAGGCCCGGGAAATAACGGCCAAGGCCAGGGACGATAAAGACAAGGCATATCTGCTGTATAAGTGGATTTCTAAAAATATCGACTATGATTATCCCAAAGCCGAAAGGATCGCACGCTATCCGATGGGCGAGGAATCGGGCTCCATAGTGGTGTTCGATACCCGCAAGGGCATATGCTTCGACTATTCCAGCCTATATGTCTCAATGTGCCGCGCAGTTGGCCTCAAAGTCAGGTTTGTAACCGGTCAGGGCTACAGTGGCGCCGCCTGGGGCGATCACGCCTGGAACCAGGTATGGATCGGCTCCGAAGAAAGGTGGATCAAAGTCGACACGACCTTCGGCGGCTCGGGAATGAACTACTTCGACAGGGAGAATTTCTCCGTGGACCATAAGGATGCAGAGGTACAGGCGGAATGGTGAAGGCACGGGGGTAACACAGGGGTAACACAGGGATAACGCAGGGATAACGCAGGGATAACCCACCCAGTTCAATACATAATTTAGTTTTTAAGAAGAACTTGCTGCCTAATCAGCTATAATTTTGCGCCTATTTACCATAAGTTACCACTACGCTAGTTTTGCCAATTAGTTTTCGAGAGTCTTCTTGTAATTTTATATGCTCTTCTGTAGATATTTTTTTATCGCTTTAACCACATAATATGAAACAAAAATAATTGTTGCATACAGAAAGATTCTAAGTATTGATTCAATAATAGCCAAAGTACTTAATATACTAAATACCCCATTACTCATATTACTGCTCATTCATTTTTCCTCCTACGCATATGGTAAATAATTGCTTTATGTAATAATATATACAATTCATGATTGTGTCAATGTTTGTTTTTATTAAAATACAACCCTAAAATTTAACTAGTAAGAATAAAATTCAGTAATTCTTATGGGATAGCAGCTGAAAACTTCAAATCTGTACTTGGCTTATATTTTGCTGTTAATTGAGGAGATGTCCATGAGCATGATGATTGGGTATTTGTCTGTGTAATTGTAGCATTAGCGGTTTGATACCCAATATTTACTGATATATTTGTATTAACTATGCTGAACGTGATTTTCTGTTTTTAAATACATATGGTTCAGAGTCTGTGATCCACTTAATCAAGCACTGCTACCTCCCCAAGTCTGATAACTTCCAATGCTTTTATTCTATCATTAGGATCTGTAATATTCTCAAAGCCATAAACCTTTTTACCCCCCATACTTTTAATAGACAAGGTATAGGTCTTTTGGCTATCCGCGTCGAGTTTTACAGCTCTTGTTTGAAGTAATTTTACCCCATTCCCGTGTTGTCAATGTTGCTTGCTAACAAAGTAGAACAAGAAATAGTAAAACAAATAGCCAGGCATACCGCTAAAATGCCTTCCGACAATATGCTGATTATTGCAAACGCCATGGGCAGGAAGGGCAATACGATGCCTGCCGCACCGCTCCGGGTCTCTTGCCTTACAGGTTGCGGGCAGCCGGCCCATGAGCCTCTGACCCAGAAGTTCTTCATCCCCGAGCTTGCCACTTCCGAGCTTAATGCATCCGGGTTTATTACCCATGTGTTTTCGGACTCCGAGCTTATCTCCGCCAGGCCGCCTTTTCTTGATCGGCCTGCGAATACAATCTTTATCAATAATATTGCATTCGCAGCCATCATCAGGATTTCAAAAAGTCTCATTTTCGGCCTCCTACTGGCGGGCGGCTATTTCGTTGTCGTTCATTTTCTTTACGATGTTGTAATAGGTTCTTGAAGTAACGTTGTAGCTCAGCCCGTAAAGGATCGCGAAGAATACCGCGACGGTCAGGCCGCACGTGATTATGAGCCTGGTATCGAAGAGGTACAGCGTGCCCAGAAGGCCTGACATCATCATGAAGCCGGCTGCCGTGTGCAGTATTGCAATGAGCAGCGGCGCGAAGAAAACCATCAGTATCTGTTTCTTGATAGTGCCCCTGACCTCGGTGTCGCTCATGCCGACTTTTTGCATTATGTCGAAGTTGTCGCGGTCGTCGTACCCTTCCGTTATCTGCTTGTAGTACATGATCAGGATAAGGCACATCGTGAAGATGAGGCTGAAGAATATGCCTATAAACAACAGGCCTCCGTTCATGGAGGATGTGTTCAGCCTGCCGGCAACGCCGTCGACGACACTGCTGTGTCCGGGCTGCGAGTCGCTCCATACTATGATCCTGCTTATAAACGCTTCCCGGTCTTTTTCCGCTCCTGCAAGGTTAAAGCGCACGGACAGGATGCGGTCATTTTCTGCGACGCTCTTGAAATCCGCGCGCAATCTGTCCATCACCGAGGAGTCCTTAACGATCAGGTAGTAGTCCTGCCCGAAGGTATTGTTTACAGCCTTGTTGTAAAACACGATGGAACCCAGCTCTTTTTTGACCTTGTAGGTATCCTTGCCAAGAACGACCTGATCGTAGCCGAAGTCCACGCCAGTCGCGAAGATCAGGACTTCTTTGTCCGCAAGCGTTTCATGTTTGTTCTCCATGCGGTTGTAATCCCCGAGCGTGATCAATTTGATGGAGTACCTTTTAGCCAATGGATTCGAGGGGCTTTGCATAGCAAATGTATTGCCGTCCTTGCCCACGTGCAGCTTCTGGTAGGTGAACGCAACCTTGCCGTTTATCGCGGTCTGCGTAGCTTCGGCCAGCTCGAGCAGCTTTTTGTCCAGCTGGCCGGCGGCCTGGAATTTGTCCGTATTGAAATTCAATATGACGTCGTAGGGGTATTGCTGCTTCAGTATACCTGCGTTGCCCAGCCAGACTGACAGAGTGCACATAAGCGTGATGATCGTCATGGTGCTGAATATGCATATGTTGGACAGGCTCGAAGCGCTTTTTTTCAGTCTGTGGAGCATGCCCGAAACTGTTACGTAATTCGACTTGCGATAATAAAAACCACTATTCATCTTCAATAACTTCAAAAAGGCCAGCAGACCTGCCTTGAAGAAATTATGAGTACCGAAAACGACGAGCGAGACGGCAAAGAGAAAATTCACGAATATATTTGAGTCTACTTTAGCCGGGATCGCGATAGCGTAGCCCGCACCTATGAGCACGATACCCAGCAGGGCCGTGAACCATAGGTGTTTCGGTTCCTTGTCGCCTTTTTTGGGTTCCCTGATCAGTTCATTCGGGTTGGTCCTGAAGACGTGGATTACATTGATGACCAGATTTATCGCGTAGGCGGCCAGAAAGTATATGAGCGTCTGGTCCAGGGCTTTAAGGCTGAATGTGAATGCCGCATTTACAGGCAGTCCGGACATGTTCAGCAATATGAGGAATATCAATTTGGAAAAGACGAGCCCGAACAGGACGCCGCCAACCATAACTACCCCGAAGATGACAAGCGTTTCCCAGAACATCATGACCGCGATATGTCGTTTATCAAGGCCGAGAACGCTGTAAAGCCCCAGCTCCTTCTTCCTGCGCTTGATCAGGAAGCTGTTCGTGTAAAGTATGAAGGGCAGCAGGATCAGACCGAGCAGAACCTGCCCGACCTCCAGGAGCCCCCAGGCGTATGCGCTGTGCGGCAGTGTTTTTACTATGTCATTATTTACGATCGATGTAAAAACGAAGAAGACGAAGACCGAGAAGGCGCCGGCCAGTATATATGGGAAATATGCGTTGCCGTTCTTCCTGATCCCCATGATCGAAAGCTTGGGCAGCAGTGCAAACTTATTCATGTTTCCTGCCCCCTGTCTGCAATACTGTCAGCGCGTCGGAGATAGTCGTGTACATTTCCTCGTTTGAGGAATTTCCGCGGTAAAGCTGGTGGAAGACCATTCCGTCCTTGATGAACAGCACCCTTCCGGCATGGCTGGCCGCCTGGATGCTGTGGGTTACCATCAGGATCGTCTGTCCTTCGGCGTTTATATCGGCAAACAGCTTCAGCAGTCTTGCCGATGCCTTGGAATCCAACGCGCCGGTGGGTTCGTCCGCCAGGACCATTTTGGGATGCGTTATGAGCGCCCTTGCTGTTGCGGCGCGCTGTTTTTCACCACCTGAAACTTCGTACGGGTATTTTTGAAGTAATTCTTCGATCCCAAGCTTCCTGGCAAGCGGTTCGATACGCTTTTTCATTTCCTCGAGAGGCTTTCCGGCCAGTACGAGGGGAAGAAAGATGTTATCCTGCAGTGTGAAGGTGTCGAGCAGGTTGAAATCCTGAAAAACGAAGCCGAGGTTGTCGCGGCGGAAGGCTGCGAGCTCGCCCTGGCGGATCTTCGCCAGATCCCTTCCCTCGAGCAGGACCTGTCCGCTTGTCGCGCGATCGATGGATGCGAGGATGTTCAAAAGAGTTGTCTTGCCAGAGCCGGATTCGCCCATAATGGCGACATATTCCCCCTGTTCGACTGAGAACGTGACGCCGTCCAGCGCCTGGACCTTATTCCCGCCAAGGCGGGTGCTGTATGTTTTTTTTAAATTGTTAACCTCAAGAAGCGGCATAATTTCATTCCTTTCAAAAATCTTTCGTTATTGCCTTCATGTTCTCATTTTAGCCCTGCGGGGACACAGCTTCCATAAGGCTGGCTTACATTTCTCCCGCCAAACTTACGTTTTTGTAAGGACGAAAGCGATGGCTACACGTGTGCCTTTCCCGGCTTCGGAGGTCACTTTTATCGTGTGGGACAGCTTTTGGAGTATCTTTTTGCTCAGGTACAGGCCGATGCCTGTGGATTTCCTGTCGAGTCTTCCGTTATAACCGGTGAAGCCCCGCTCGAATATTCGGGGCAGGTCCTCCGGACGGATACCGATGCCGGTGTCTTCTATGATCAGACAAGCATGCGAATCAGTGCCTTCCGGAGGTATCGACTGAGCATCTCCCCGGACTTTTTCCTGAGTTTTCGTCAGAGTATTATCCCGGGCTTTTTCAAGTCGGATTGTAATACTACCGCGAGGGGTATATTTCAAAGCGTTCGACAGGACTTGTCCGATCACGAATTGCAGCCATTTTTCGTCGGTTACGACTTTGCAGATGAACTCCTCCATATTGAGCGACAGCCTGTTATTGATGAAAGACATCGAATGTTTCTTAACTACCTGGTTAACGAGCTCACGCAGATCGTATTCCTTAAACAGGAAGTCGGAATTGATGCTGTCGAGCCTCTGGTAATAAAGCACCATTTCGACATACTGTTCTATTCTGAAAAGCTCTTCGGACAGCAGCCTGTTATACTCAGCTGCAGCAGAATAATGCGCAGGTATTTCTGCTTCCGGCTCGGATGTCTCAACCACCGGCTCCGGCCCATTCACTTTTGCTCCCTGCTTTTCTGCCTTACCATCCGCTTCTCCAGCCTTGCTTTCGGCATTTTGAAGCAGCAGCCGCATTGCTGCGATGGGGACTTTGATCTGATGCGCCCACATCGTGTAGTAATCCGTCATGTCCGTATCCTTGAAATTTGCATGGGAAAGGAGGTTGCTGCGGTCATCGAGCAGTGTGTCGAGGATCTGCCGGTATTGCCGTTCGATCGGTCCTTCCGGCGTCGGCAGTATGTCCTGCATGTTCTCTGTATTCATAAGGGCTGTATGCAAGGCGGCTGAACGTTTTACATAATTTATAAAATCGAAGATGCCGCAGCAAAGCCCGGCAAACATCCACAGAAAGAAGGCATACCGCAGTTTTGACATGTTTTCCAGCTGGTAAAGGAGGCATACGATGTAGAAGACCAGTATGCATAGCAGGAACAACCCGATAACCTTCAGCTTTGAACGAAGGTATGGCACAAGCTGCCGGTATATCGGCACAGGCTTTGGTTCAGGTGCTTCGTGATGTTTCGATTTTAAACTTCCGTCAGTTTTCATTCCATCGTCCGCCTCCTGTCAAGGTGTCACTCTCCGCCTAAAAGATAGCCCATACCTTTTTTTGTATGGATAAGATCCGTTATCGAAACTTCCTCAAGCTTCCTGCGAAGCCTGTTCATATTGACGGTAAGCGTATTATCGTCTATAAAGCAATCGGCGTCCCATAAACGCTTCATGATCAGTTCCCTCGTGACTGTTTTCCCAATATTCTCGAACAACAGCTGCATTATCCTCAATTCGTTGCGCGTAAGCTCGACCTTTTTGTCCTGGTACGTAATTGAGCCGTCGAGCGTATTGAACAAAACGCCCTTGTATTCCAGATAAGCCGCCTGCTCGTTGTATGCGTAGGTTCGGCGGAGTATGGCCTGAATCTTGGCGCGCAGTACTTCGAGGTCGAACGGCTTTGGCACAAAATCATCGCCGCCCATGTTGACCGCCATGACGATATTCATATTGTCGCCCGCGGAAGAGATGAATACCACGGGAACGCTGGACAGCTTCCTTATCTCGGCGCACCAATAATATCCGTTGTAAAAGGGAAGCGCGACGTCCATCAGCACGAGCTGCGGTTCGTATTTTATGAAATCCTCCAGCACCTTGCTGAAATCCTCCACGCACCGGACCTCATACCCCCAGCGGCTGAGGTACTCGCGGACTACACCGGAGATGACTCCGTCATCCTCGACGATAAGTATTTTATACATAAGAACTCCTTCGGAAGAATAATAGTCAATCGCCTTCATAAAGAACTGCGGTATTGATTATATTTACGTATCCGGTGACAAATTGTTTTCAAGGAATATTTTACATTAGCCGGCCAGGTTAGGCAATGTGATTAACGCTTGTTTGAATAAAATGGGAAATTATAGATTATGATTGAAAGCGTCTTTACTTAGTTATACAATATAATCATAGCTAAATTAGCCAATTTAACTAACAATGGAGGTGTTGGCATAAGGGTCAGTTCCACGGAGATACAGAACAATTTCGGCAGATATCTTATTCTTGCGGGAAAAGAGGATATCATCATTACGAAAAATGGAACGGAAGTCGCAAGGCTGACCGCCGGCGATAACATTCTGCACCAGAAGGAGATCATGGATAACGCTATTAGAGAAGAAGCGGCGGATTACCATGCTTTCGAGCCGGAATGTGAAGAGATTGGCCGTAAAGCCAGCTTTGATGAATTTCTTAAGCTCACGAAGGACAACGAGGAAGCCAGGTATGAATATATTGACGGCGAGATTTATGCGCTGGCATCGCCTAAAACTCCGCATCAGACAGCTTTGACCGAGCTTTTCGGAAGCTTTTACGACTGGTTTAAAGGGAAAAAATGCAGGCCTATGGTTGCTCCCTACGATATTACCCTTAAAAGAAACGATAAGGATATAAACGTAGTCCAGCCCGATCTGATGGTCATTTGCGATCTGGAGGAGAATCTGGGAGAGGACGGCTATTATATGGGCGTTCCTGCGCTGGTACTGGAAATTGTATCAGGCGGCGCCTTACAGAAAGACCTGTTCAAAAAGCATAATCTGTATATGAAAACCGGTGTAAAGGAATATTGGGTAGTATATCCCAGGTATAAAACAATGTTCATTTATCAGTTCAAAGATAAAAATGCAACTAGTATGAGATCATTCGATGCAAAAGATGATGATACTGCCGAATCCTTCATATTCCCGGGCCTGTCCGTTAAATTGGACGATGTGTTCAAATGATATGAAATACCCTTGCAGAGATATCGATATGAATATTAATCGAAAGACGCCGTATTTCCTTTTTAAAAATACAAAGAATAGGGAAGTGAAAAAAGAAATAGCCTTACAGCTGTGATAAAAGGATGCGGTTTTATGGATAAAAGGAAGAACAATGACAGGCCAAAGGAGCCGACGGTGGCTCCCGGATACAACGACAGGAAGTTCGGGGAGAAAGCGTCAAGAAAGGATATCAGATCGGGCAACAGTACCCGCGTAACCAGGGTCTACCTGGATGAAAACGACCCGAGCTGATATTGCTTATCCGAGAGCAGCCATTTTACGTTGCTTGGGTCAGGAATAATCGATAAACCGTGCCGGGCAGACGAGCGACCTCGATAGTCAATATGTGCTACTGGAACTGTGAATTGTACAGTTCCGCGTAGACGCGGTTCTGTTGCATGAGATCTTGATGGCTGCCCTGTTCCACGATTCTGCCATCCTTCACTACAAGGATCGTATCGGCGTTCTGAATCGTTGACAGGCGGTGTGCGATGACAAAGCAGGTTCTGCCCTGCATCAGCCTGCGCATCGCTTTCTGTATCTGTTGTTCCGTACGTGTATCGACGTTGGAGGTTGCCTCGTCGAGTATAAGCATTTTGGAATCGAGCAGCATCGCCCTTGCGATAGTGAGAAGCTGCTTCTGTCCCTGTGAGATGTTGATGCCGTCGTCGCTGAGGATGGTATCGTAGCCGTCCGGCAGCTGCATGATGTAATTGTGGATCCTTGCGGCTTTGGCCACTTCTATCACTTCATCGAGAGTAGCTCCCTTTTTGCCGTAGGCGATGTTTTCGTAGATCGTCCCGTAGAAAAGCCAGGTATCCTGCAGTACCATGGAATAAGACAACCGCAGGCTCTTGCGCGTGACTTCGCGGATATTGCTGCCGTCTATTCTTATTGTCCCGCTGTCCGGGTCGTAGAAGCGCATCAGAAGGTTGATGATCGTAGTCTTGCCGGCGCCGGTCGGTCCTACGACGGCAACAAGGCTGCCCTGCCCGGCCTTTATGTCGAGGTCGCGGATAACAGGCCTTCCGGGTGTATAGCCGAAATCGACGTCGTCTATTTCAACTTCTCCCTTTATATCCTTGAGTACTATTGCGCCCTCGGCGTCCCTCGGCTCCGGTTCTTCGTCTATAAGGCGGAAGATACGCTCTGCCGCCGCAAAGGAAGACTGAAGTTCGCTTATGATATTGGCAGTCTCGTTGATCGGCCCGGAAAATTTGCGCGAATAAAGCACGAAGGACGAAAGGCTGCCTATCGTCAGGCGGCCGAACAGGTACAGCAGCGCTCCGAACACACTGATCAGGGCCAATGAAAGGTTGTTTATAAAATTGACGGAAGGTCCCGTCATGCTTCCGTAATAATCTGCGTTGTAGTAGCTGTCGACTGCTTCGGTGTTTTTTGCGTCAAAACGGCGTATTGTCGATTGCTCCTGGTTGTAGACCTTTATCGTTTTCTGTCCCGATATGATCTCCTCCACAAAGCCGTTCAGCTCGCCGAGCTTTGCGGAACGTTTCCTGAACAGGGGACGAACCTTGCCCGTCATGTACTTCGTAAGTATGATCGAAATGGGTATGGTGACGACAAATACGAGCACCAGCACCGGTGATATCAGGAGCATCATGGCAAGCGAGCCTACGACCGTAATGATGCTTGTGAAAATCTGCAGCAGGTCGGTCGAGAGCGAAGCGTTCACTGTGTCGATGTCATACTGTATGCGGCTGATGATCTCTCCCGTCTGGTGGCTGTCAAAATACCGCACCGGCAGCTCCGCCAGTTTGTTGAAAACATCGCCGCGCATCTGGAAGACGACTTTTTGGCTGAGGTTTATCATCAGGACGGACAGTACATATGAAAGTATTGATGAAAAAATATAAAAGACCACCATCAGCACGCAGTAGTAAAACACCTTTCCGAATTGCGCCATACCGGCTTTTATTCCTATGGCGTCGATGGCATAGCCTGAAAGCATCGGGCCGACGAGCGCCAACAGGTTACTGGAGACTGAAAGTACGATAGCCAGCAGCCCGAGCCACTTATACCGGTACAGGTACTTCCACAGCCTCATCATGATCTTTTTGCTTTCTTTGAAGGTCACCTTCTGCTTCTCAGGCAATAGCTCCACCTCCCATCTGCGAGGTGCAGATCTCCCGATATATGTCGCAGCTTACGAGCAGTTCCTCATGAGTCCCGTACCCGAGGGTCCTGCCGTCTTCAAGGATGAGTATGTGGTCGGCATGCATTATCGAGCTTGCACGCTGTGCGATAATTATAGTTGTGGTTTCGCTGAAGTCCTTAGCGAGCGCCTTTCTCAATAGGGAGTCGGTTTTGTAATCCAAAGCGCTCGAGGAATCGTCAAGGATAAGTATTTCAGGCTTCGCAGCGAGCGCACGTGAAATAAGAACCCTCTGCTTCTGACCGCCGCTAAGGTTCGAGCTTTTCATAGTGAGCATATGCCGGCGTCCTTCCGGCAGAGCGTCTATGAATTCCCTGGCCTGTGCGCAGCTTGTCGCAAGTTGCATATGCTCCTCGTCAAGCTCGCGCCCGAAAGCTATATTGGAATCGATCGTATCGGCGTACAGGAAATCATTCTGGAATACTACGCCGAATTTAGTATGCAGCTCCTTTGCCGGAATGCTGCGAACGTCGTCGCCGGATATTCGTATCCGCCCTTCGTCCGGATCATACAGGCGCAGCAGCAGTCGGATGATCGTGCTTTTGCCGCTGCCTGTGGCGCCGATGATACCCAGCGTTTCGCCCTTTTTAAGCGCGAAGCTGATGTCTTCAATGCAGTTTTTATTGTTATCACTCTTATGATATTTGAAGGATACGTTTTCGAATGTTATATGGTACCCATTGTCCACGTGGTTTTCGTGAACAAGGGCGAGATCCTCGGGAGTCTCGAGTACCTGGCGGATCCTTTCGGCAGAGGCGCTGCCCTTTGAATAAATGACGAACATGCGCGTAACTGAGAGCATCGCATTGGATATAAGCGTGAAATATGTCAGAAATGCTATGATCTCGCCGGACTGGGTCAGCCCGGCATTGATCCTGTATGCGCCCGCGAGGATTACAAGGGTGAGGCCCAGGTTCAGCAGCAGGTTCATTGCCGGATTGGTGAGCGCCATTGTAACGCCGGCTTTTTTCTCATTTTTGACAACGTTCGTATTTACGTCGAAGAAGCGGTTCTTTTCATATTCCGTTTTGGACAGAGCTTTAATAACGCGGATACCGGTTATGTTCTCGCGTACGGTTCTCACGAGCACATCGACGGAGCGCTGCAGCGAGGTGTAGAGCGGTATGCTCTTTTTGGACACAAGATATACGAGCAGCCCGATGAACGGAAGGGTCAGTATCATTATCAGCGACAATACGGGTTCGAGCATAAGCGTTATAATGACGCCGCCAAGCAGCAGTATCGGAGCGCGGACGCCGAGACGCTGCATCATGCCGATCATCTGATGTATGTTGTAGGTATCCGAAGTGAGCCTTGATTCCAGTGAAGGTATCGTAAATTCGTCAACCTGTCTGCAGGAAAGGAACGATATTCTTTCGAAAAGGTCGTGGCGTATGGCCCGGGTCGTGTCCCTTGCCACCTTTGAAGCCATCCTGTTTGCAACGATATTGGTGACGAGCGCCGCTATCGCGCACAGTATCATCATCAAGCCCCATATGAAGACGAGAGTCACGTCTTTCCGCGGCACTATCTCGTCGATAGTATAGGAAAGGATCCATGGCAGCAATAGGTCCATTATAGTGCCGGTGAATTTGATTATGAGCCCCAGTACCATCCTGGGTATGTAGGGCTTTACATAGGTCAGTATTTTTACCATTCGTCGTCTTCCTTTTCTTCCTTATAAATCTCCTCGTTCACCTTTTCCGCCGCCTTTGCCATTATGCGTTCGAGGATCGACACGAAGGAACTGCGCTCCTCTTCTGTAAGGCCGGCCGTGATGAAATTCTCCCATTCGGCGGACAGCCTTTTCACTTTGGGCAGTATATCGAGAGCTTTTTGAGTGGGGAAGACCTGCATGACCCGTTTGTCCTTATCGCCGGGGGTCCTGTAAATGAAGCCGTTCTGCTCAAGCAGCGCGAGCTGGCGGGTTACGCTGCTTTTATTGACATAGATCGATTTTGCCAGACAATCCTGTGAAATGCCGGGCTCCCGGCAGATATTCCTGATATATACGTGTTGATAGGCATTGAGGCCTTCGTGCTCGAGTTTTCCGCTTTTAAACAGTATCGAGCAGCGCGAGACGCGGTTTATATATTTCATTAACGCTCCCATTCCATGCCTCCAATATGGTTGCGTACGCAACTATTTACTTCTAAAATACTACGCTTGAAAAAATTTGTCAATATAAAAGGATTAGTAGGACATGCCAGGGAAATATAAATTGCAGCCGTGCTTGCCTGTTAAAATATAAAGGTATAAATGCAAAAAAAGTTAACATAACTATTGCAGGATTAATAAAATTAATGCAGAATAAATAAAATGGCCCGGCCGGGTTATATCGCATGCGGATATGAAGCACCCGATCCGGGATAACCTAATATAATGCAAGAGGACACACCTTCAAATACCTTTTTAAAAGGTATGTCCCCTTCTGACGTTAAAGCAAAAGGAGGCTCTTTATGTACATACTTTCGATGGATTTTGGGACATCGTCCCTGAAAATAGCTTTGCTCAAACAGGACCTGCAGATAGTGAAAGCCTTCAAGGTTGAATATCAGTACCGGGTGCTGAACCAGGACTGGGTGGAACTCGATGCCGATACCGCTATTTCGGCAATGTGCCGCGGGATCAGTGGACTGTCGGAGTACCTTGACGAAATCGAACTTGTATCCTTCGACACATTTTCTCCCTCCGTAACGTTGATGGACAGGGAAGGCGAGGCGCTTTACCCGGTTATAATGCATCTTGACAGGAGAAGCAAGCGGCAGTCACAGCAAATTATCGACGAGATGGGCACAAAGGAGTTCCAGAGCATAACCGGTATCCAGCCCTTCATAGGCGGAGCCTCGGTGACTTCGATTCTCTGGCTGATGAAAAATGAACCCTCGCTGTTCGAAAAGGCATATAAGGTAGCTCATTTCAACACTTATGTTTATCACAGACTGACCGGCTGCTGGGCAACTGACCCGGTCAATGCCTCTATGACCGGTATGTATGAAACAATGGGGGGAGATCGGTGGTCCGACAGGATCTGCGGTACATTCGGTATTCCCAGGGATAAGCTGCCCGATATACTGCAGGCCGGAACGATCGCCGGCCGCCTGACCGGCCGCGCCGCTCTTCTGACAGGGCTGCGGGAAGGTATATCGGTAGCGCTGGGCTCGAATGATGCGGCGACTGCACAGGTAGGCGCGGGCAATACGAAAGCCGGCGATATCCTCGATATTTCGGGAAGCAGCGAAATGGTCTCGATTCTATCGGACAAGGCCGTAGTCAACGACAAGTATTACCTGCGCAAGGCAGCGACGCCCGGCTTGTGGCAGATTTTCGCGATCACGGCGAGCGGGCTTGCGATAGATTGGTTCCGCAGGGAATTCTACCGTGACATGGACGACAAGGCCTTCTTCAATACCGAGTTCCCGGCTGTTATCAGCGAAAACATCAAAAACTCCAATGTCCATTTTGCCCCTTATATCGCCGGTGACCGCCAGAGCCTGACTCCCAGAACCGCTACGTTTTCAGGCATCACGCTTCAGGCTTCCAGAAGAGATTTTCTCGCATCCATACTCCTCGGCATACACGAACCTATTGTTGACACAATCAAGCTTGCCGAAGAATTTCTTGAACTGAACAGGAATGTCAAGCTGACGGGAGGAATGGTCGGCGAAGCTTTTATCGGCCTCAAAAGAAAGATCATGGAGGGCTTTGATTTCGA
Organism: Bacillota bacterium; assembly: GCA_023439545.1. Taxonomy (GTDB): domain Bacteria; phylum Bacillota; class Clostridia; order Acetivibrionales; family DTU013; genus JAEYOM01. The sequence goes on along the minus strand of JAEXNT010000005.1, from coordinate 19,057 downwards.
AGTAGTCGACAATTGTCCCATCCTCGGGAATGCCGTACTTGCACTGCAAGGCCTCAACGGAAAGGTATGACGCCGTAACAGCGACCAAGATCATGTATAAACAGAAATATATTATATAGATTTAAATCGGAACAGGAGATCAATTAAAATGGAGAAAAACGAAAACAACAAGATCAATAAAAGGCTGCAGGGAGTTTTCTGCCCTCTGACTACGCCCTTTGACGACGACGGCAGGCTGAATACCGACAAGCTCGAAAAAAATATGGCCAGGTACGCTGCTTCGCCGGTACACGGATATCTTATACTGGGATCGAACGGAGAGAACAAGAGCCTTCGTATGGAGGAAAAAATAAGGGTAGTAAAGACGGCTGTCGAAGGCAAGAGGAAAGATCAGACAGCAATGGTCGCAAGTATATTCGAATCGACCGAGGAGACGATAGAATTCGCGCAGATAGCTGAAGAACTGGGCGCCGATTTTATAACTCTGCTGCCCCCGTCATATTTTAAAAAGGCGATGACCGACGAGGTGCTGATACGTTATTTTACCGACGTAGCATCAGCGGTACGCACGCCCTGCCTGCTGTACCACGCGCCGCAGTTTTCGGGGACGGTTACCTTCAGCAGCCGCGTTGTGGAGGAGTGCGCAAAGCACCCGAATATCGCAGGTATGAAGGATTCGTCGGGCGACATGCAAAAGCACCTCCTGAATGATTACGGAAGCGGTTTTGCCATGATGTCCGGATCTGCCAATACGTTCATGGAAGCCCTGCTGCTCGGCGCGTCCGGCGGTGTTATCTCGCTGGCGGATTGTGTTCCCGAGGTCGTTACCAGATTGTATCAACTCATAATCGATAAAAAATATGACGAGGCAGTGCAGCTGAATCGAGGGATACTGATCGCCAATCAGAAGATATCCGGTAAATACGGCGTGGCCGGCGTCAAGGCGGCAATGGATATATGCGGCTTCTCCGGCGGCATCCCCAGGCTTCCGCTTCTCCCGCTGAAAGACCAGGATCGCGAAAGCCTGCGCAGTGTGATCGAAAGCCTTGGCATCTGATTACGCGGCTTGACCCGCTTATAAGCGCATCACGACAAAAAAAGTAATCAATCGGAAGGCGGCTTTCCCGATACGGGGAATGCCGCTTTCGTCCGCATTTACGAGATCCTGACTCTTTTTCGATCCAGTCTGAAAAACCAAAAATAAAACTTGTTTGAGAGATAGAATGTTATAACCAAGGTAATCGAGGTCATATACCAAGTCCAGTTGATGTAAGTTATCAATTCCGTATATTTCTCAAATATCAATTCCAATATTGTTAACAAAGTGCAGTAGAAAAAGTAATGCAGAGATATATGCAAAAGGCTTTTCCCGGCCGGGTAATACAAATTGAACAAAACGCAGATCGAGGGATAAATAAAATATTCGAAGTCAAAACTGGATTTTGTTGCGTAAGGAAACGACCTTACCGGGTAATCTATTAGCTTCAGTTGACAGATCGTCAAACCCAGCAGCCAGGTCAGCAGCTGTTTGGAAAAGAAAATAACCAGGGCTTCGCGGATTCTGTTTCTGGGGACCAGGAGCAGAAGAAGTATTAATGTCACGACATAAGCCAGTAATAGTATTGTTAACTCGTTGCTCATTTCAGAATACTCCTTCCATAATATAGCTTTAATTATTTCCTAAATTCCTTAATAGTATGATTGGGCACAAATTTTCTTCCGCTTTCATTTGCATTCGGAATTGTGACCAGTGTAACCGTCCGTCTGAATAGAACGGCAGAGACGGAGCATAATAAGCCGGGAGGTGCATACTATGGCAGTAACTTTTTCACAGAAGGAAATAAAATTGCTGGAAGACCAGAAGAGCCACGAACAAATTTGTATCGCAAAGTATACGAACTATGCCGCGCAGGCAGGGGACAATCAACTGAAGCAGATATTCAATGCCAATGCGCAAAGTGAAAAGGAACATTTGAACAGTATCAATCAACTGTTAAGCGGACAGGTGCCTCAAACGAACCAGGGCAAAGGCGCTGCGCAGGCATCCGGGAGTCAGGCTTCGGCGGCTGCAATGAACAATACGCCTGCAGTCGGTATGAACAAAGCACAGTCGGGTGCGGGCAGAGTATCCGACAAGGATATGTGTACGGATATGCTTATGACTGAGAAGTATGTTTCAGGCTCCTATGACACGTCGATATTCGAATTTCAGAATACCAACGTGCGCGATGTGCTGAACCACATACAAAAGGAAGAGCAGAAGCACGGCGAAGCCATTTCGCAGTACATGCAGAATCAGGGACTGTATACCGCGCAGTAGATTCCCGCAATTGAAGGAGTTCAGGTAAAGACCCGGGGAATGCAGGGGAATGAGGATAGCCCCTGCAAGCTTCGGATCGGCTTAGTAACCCTGTAAACCGATTATAGTCTTCTGTACACCAGCTCAAATCCATTTCACTTTTTATCAGTTCTCCGTAAATAGTCTCAGGATAATATGAAAACATCTGTAAACTACAGATAAATATGTGCGTATATGTAAAATTACATTGACTAAATGTATGGGAAAACATATAATTTTACCTGCATATGGAATATTATCAAATAACTATATTGTGGAGGCCGTCTTATGAGGAAGTTCCACAGACAGCTCAGCATACTCGTCGTTATACTGGTATTCTTATCAGGCATACAGGTTGCATTCGCCAAACCGACCGATTATTCAGGACACTGGGCCAATAAGGAGATTTCGGAATGGGTGTCCCTCGGAATCGCTCAAACGGACAGCAACGGTGATTTCAAGCCAAATCAACCCATTAGGAGAATAGATGTTGCGATCCTGTTGAACAGACTTTTCAATTACCAGGAGAAATCGTCGCTAAAGTTTTCCGATATCCCGAATACATCCCCTTACGCCGCAGATGCCGCAAAGGCAGCCTCGGCAGGCAATTTTACCGGCGATAACGGCAAATTCAGGCCCGATGATAATATAACAAGGCAGGAAGCGGCAGTGGTTTTTGCAAGAGCTCTCAACCTGAATACGGCTGACTACAAGAGCCTGTCGAAGTTCAAGGATGCGGGAAGAGTAGCCTCGTGGAGCAGGGCATCAGTCGCCGCCATGGCCGAAAAAGGCTATATGAGTGGAAAATCAGGCGGTATGTTTGCTCCGGCGTCTGATCTGACGCGGGCTGAAGCTGTCAAAATCGTGGATAATATGGTCCAGGGCCTGAAAAATAAAGCGGGAATATACCGGCCCGGTAACAATTCCGGATAAGGCAAAGGCGGAGGTCAAGTCAATTAAGCCAACGACCGGCGGGATAATAATCGAATTCTCCGAAGCTGTGACTACCACCGCATCAGGCTTCCTGTCGGAGCTATTGATTACAAGGGATGATAGCAAGGTCACGGTCAGTCCTTCATCGGTTTCAGCTGTTGACGGAGCTCTTTCGACTGGATTTACCAAGCTGCGGATATCCGGACTGACTCCGGATGCGACCTACAAGGTCCGAATTTTCGCTAACGGCAGTACTTTGGATAAAAGCGGAAACTACGTAAATAACATATACGAACCGGTAGAAGTGAGAGCAGGCTAGGCGAAATAAACCGTTTAATATTTGGAAAGCGGCAGATACAATTACATCTGCCGTTTATATTGTCATGAATCAGCTTGTGTTATAAAATAAGCGGGTAACCCAAACAGCTTATGAAAGGTACTATTATAATGCGGCAGTTGAAAAAAGGCAGCGGGAGTAATAACGGGAATAGCAAATTGAAAATACTGGCATGGACGTTAACTGCGGCCTGGATGCTCGTTATCTTTATGCTCTCCGCCCAGCCCGGCACGCAGTCCGGCAGTCTCAGCATGGGTATAACTCAGGTCTTCGTAAGGATTATCGGGTTCATATTTCCATTGAACCCGGAGAAAATTGCAAATCCGGACTGGCTTAACAATCTTGACGGCATTATAAGAGAATGCGCGCATGGCGCGGCCTACTTCATTCTGGCCCTGTTTGCGGCGAACGCCTTGAAAAGCTGCGGGTTGAAGGGCCGCTCGAAGCTAGTGCTGGTGACGCTTGCCATTTGCGCCGTTTACGCGGTTTCGGACGAAATACACCAGTTATTCGTACCGGGCAGGGCCTGTGAGCTTTTCGACTTTGAAGTCGACATGCTGGGAGCTGTATGCAGCCTGGCAATATCACAATCCATTTCCTTTCTGGTCGGAAGATGCAAACTCAAATCCTTAAAGCGGGCTTCATTCGATAGCAGTAGAAAGCTGCCGACTACAAGGAACCGCCAATAAAAAAGGCGCCAATAAAAAAGACGCCATAAACTCCCTGCCCTTATAAATATAGCCGGCAGGATGGATATATTCTCCTTTCAAACAGTATTTGGCTTTCCGCATGCAATTGCATACACTGTTCACGCAAGCGGGATACTAAGACTAAACTGTTTCGAAGGGAGATTTGTTTTTGTCCAGGCAAGCGAGACATGGGCTGAAGAGCGTGGTAAGGGAGGAAAACCATGGACGAAAAGAAAATATTCGATAAAATAAATGAAATGCTATATGAAACCGACTACCCGGTCAAAATTACAAGTGTAGGGGACCTCGACGATTTTTTGCTCGATGATGACAACAGAAGGTTCGAACAGTATGAAGAGATCGGCAGGCTGTACGACGACCTGAGAGGAAAGCCGGAAATTGACAGGTATGCGGATGTATCGATGCGGAAAGAGGCCGAGCAGATCAAGCCTTCGGAATATTACGACGGCTGACTGCAGGCCGGGTACGAGCGTAGTTTTGGAAACGCGGCGGCAGAAGGAACAAGTTTGAAACACAAGGTGGGACAAGGATCCTGTCCCTGTGTCCCGAACATATTTGGAGAACTAAGATGAAAATCAAAGGCCTGATTGGCATGCTTACATATAAAGAGCGTCTGGATGACGGATTCGAGCTTCTGGAGACTACTGACGACATAGGCAGGATCAATTCTGAGGATAACGAAACCAAGGGAGGCTCAAACGAGCAGTCGGGAAGTAAAGACGAAGACGGGAATGACAAACGGGGAAAATCAGGTTCTGAGGGCTCGAAAGACAAGCAGAAGAAATCCGGTTCCGGTTCCGATTCCGAAAACCGTTCCGACACCGGAAATGAAACCGTTTCAGACAGGATCGGCGACAATGTCAAGTACATCAAGGCTGCCTTCAAATCGACGGAGAATGTGGACATCGTTATCCGGGAATTCAAGATAGGCTGGAAGCTCGGCGCCTGTCTGGTCTTTATCGATGGAATGGCTGACAAGACTATCATAAATCAGTTTATACTCAGAGAACTGATGGATAAGAGAAAGTTCAACGATTTAAAGGAAATCGACGCAGAGTTTCTGATAACCAGGGTTTTAACCATAAACCAGATCAAGACGGAAACAAAGTTCAAAAACGTAGTGAATAATATCTTGGATGGTATGTCGGTGCTGTTTGTCGACGGAAGCGAAGAATGCATCATAATGGAAACAAGAGGCTATGAAAAACGGAATGTCGACAAGCCGGTGACTGAAAATGTCATCAGAGGTTCGCAGGAAGGCTTTACGGAGAATATCAGGACAAATCTGACACTGATTCACAAAATAGTAAAAAATGAAAATCTTCAAGTTGAATTTATTCCGTTGGATATAACAAACAATGCAAAATGCGCGATCCTGTACATGCGCAATATTGCAAATCCGGCTGTTATCAAGGAAGTCAAGCGAAGGCTCCGGGGTATCAAGCTCGATACGATCCTGGGAGACGGTATGATAGAACAAATGATAGAGGACAGCCCGTTTGCGCTGGTGCCGCAGGTCATGGAGACAGAAAGGCCGGACAGGGCCGCCTCGTTTATCATGGAAGGAAAGGTAGTGATCATTACGGAAGGGACTCCTTTCGTAATATCTGTGCCCGTTACTTTCCTGAACCTTATCCATTCTTCCGAAGACAGTATGCTGCGTTGGCAATACGGCTCATTTCTGCGTATGATCAGAATATTCGGAATGCTGCTTACAATTTTACTGCCGTCTCTATATGTGGCGCTGACTTTGTATCATCAGGAGATGATACCGACATTGCTGCTCGATTCAATTGCAAAGTCCAGGGAAAACGTACCTTTTCCGACAGTTATTGAGGTTTTGATAATGGAGGTTTCGTTCGAGCTCATTCGTGAAGGGGGCATCAGGATACCTTCGATAACGGGCCAGACGCTGGGCATCATAGGAGCGCTTATCCTGGGACAGGCTGCGGTATCGGCAGGGCTCGTAAGCCCTATAATGATCATTATTGTAGCAATAACGGGTCTTGGCAGCTTTACCATACCGAATTACGGGCTTTCGGTCGGCTTCAGGATCCTTCGGTTTATTTTTATTATTTTTGGAGGCTTTGCCGGCTTTTATGGCGTAGCTATCGGGCTATTCATATTCGGAGGGCTCCTGGTGAGTATGAAGTCCTTCGGAGTGCCGTTCTTTGCCCCGATTTCCCCTACGACAAGGTTCAGCGGTGATAAGGCCATGAGGCTGCCCATCTGGAGACAGGAATTGCGACCTGATGCCGTTCAGACGGTCAATCGCAGAAGACAGCCGCATATATCCAGGAGGTGGAAGCTGAGGGGAAGTGATGAAAAGTGACCAGGGAGGGTAGATTCGGCAGTAGGGACGCAATATGCCTGCTAACCATAACGATCTCGGCAAAGACTTTTTTCTCGAGCCCGGCAATGGTCGTAAAACAAGTAGCCACCGCCGGCTGGTACATGACGCTGATATCGAGTTTGACCGCAATGCTCCTGTTTATTTTCATATACCTTCTGCTGAAGAGGTTTGAGGGCAAAGGCCTGCTCGATATAAACGAAATCGTGCTTGGTAGGACGATAGGCTCGGTTTTTTCTTTCATGCTGCTGTTTATCCTGATCTCGACCAGCGTAATAAATTTGCGTGAGTTCTCGGAGGTTATCAAGGTTTATGTACTGCCTGATTCACCGCTGATATACATAATGGTTTGGTTTTTGCTGGGCGTCTGCGTTCTGGTGATACTCGGGCTTGAAGCGATCTCCAGAATCGCAACGCTTTCTTCATATGGGCTGCTTGCGGGCTTCGTCGTAATCATAGCTCTTGCCTCGAAAGATTATGACGTGTTACGAATATTGCCGCTGATGGGACATGGTCTTGGTAAAACACTGATGCAGGGGGCTCTTCGTTGTTCGGCCTATGGAGAGATCATCATTCTCGCCATAATTGCGCGTTCTGTCGGCGGTTCCAGATTCATAAAAAGGGCCGGATTTATCAGCCTTGCATTGTCGGGTTTGATCGTAGGAGGCGGGATACTGGCTTTTTCCCTCTTTTTTCCCTACTATACGGGTCAGGAGATGACAGCTCCTTTATATCAAATGGTGTCGCAGATCAACTACGGAAATTTCTTTTCCAGAATGGAACCTATATTTCTTTTTATCTGGGTCATCAGCACACTTATATCGGTGAGTGCTACATTCTATGCATCGCTGATGGTATACAGTCATGTTTTCCGTATCCGGGACAACAGGCCGCTGGCGATACCCGCAGCGCTTATAATGCTGTCCCTGGCTGTGATTCCCAGGGATCTTATCGATGTAATAAAAAATTACCTGCAGTCGGAAAGACAATTCGGATGGATATTCTTTTTCATACCCGCCATACTCGTATACATTATTGCACTGATCCGCAGGAAAGGTGTGAGGAGAGAAAATGCGTAAACTGATCATAGCGTTAATCTGTTTTGTTTACATTTTCGGCTTTACCGGATGTTACGACGCCCGGGAAATAGGCAGCTATTCCTTTGTCATTTCCGTCGGCATCGATTACGGCATAAATGATAAATGGAGGATAACATTTCAGATACCGGATTTCGGTTCCGACGGCGGCCAAAGCTCCGGCCAAAGCGGCAGCGGCGCAGTGCAGTATAAGGTGATAACCATAGAAGCGCCTTCGTTTTTTGCCGGCGTCAACGTAGCCAATACAAATATCCCAAGACGGTTGAACTTTGAGCATGTTCATGTATTTGCCTTTTCAGAGGATATTGCTAAAAACGGCGATCTTGGTGAAATGATTACGCCGCTTGTACGCTTCTGGGAAGTAAGAAGATCGACTAATTTTATTATCTGCAGGGGCAGCGCTCTTGAATTCATTACCGGGATCCAGCCGTTCATCGGCGGTACCGTGTCAAAAACAATACAGGATCTCGTCGGCGAATCGGACGACACCGGCTTATTTCCCAAAACTTCGTTGGGCGATCTTTATGACGGATTGAAATCGCTGTACAAGCAGCCTATAGCAATTTACGGCGCAGTCAATCCCGGGGGCAAATTGGCTAAGAGCGGTGAACGGTACCAGGGCGGTTTTACCAAGACCGGAGATTATTATGCGGGCGACGTCCCAAGGAATGGAGGCAATAAAATAGAATTCGTTGGCTGCATAATAGCTGACGGCGATAAGGAGGTAGGAAACCTGACAGGTTTGGAAACGCGGTTTCTGCTGATGCTGAACGGCAGATTTAAAAGGGGTATTTTCAGTATACCTGATCCGGAAATGAAGCAATACGTTGTACCCATGGAGCTGCGAATGCAGGAAAAACCGGAAATGTCTGCGCAAATCATCGGAGGAAAGGTATACATCAATATAAAGGTAAAACTCAATGCAAATATCATGGCCGTACAGAGCAGGATTAATTATGAAGAGCCGCAAAAGCTGAAGGAACTTGAACAGGATACCTCCAAAGCGCTAAAGGCTGAAATGGACAAACTCATTAAAAAATGCCAGGAATTGAACAGTGATTGCCTGGGCTTGGAAAGGGCGGTGGTCAGGTGTTTCATGTGGAAGACTGTCGACGAATGGGAACAATTCAACTGGCTCAGGCATTTTTCAAAAGCGCAGATAAATACGGAACTGGAAGTTAAAATTCGCCATACCGGCACACTGGTCAGCAGTTCACCGATATTGACGACAAGAGGTAAGGAATGAAATATTTATTGCTTTTACTCATTTTGCCATATTGGTACAGTTTCAGCTTTGCAAGATTCAACTGGAAGGAAAAAAACAGGCTCGGCTCCGTCGGAGTCTTGATCATGCTGCTTATGGCAATCGTTCTGCCAATCTATATGTTTTTTTTCAGGCAAATCTGAATATATGAAAAGTGTATTAACATAATTGTAAGCAGCTACATATTATGAAGCATGAATACTTTTAATGGAGGGTTAATTATGGCAGACGATAGAGGATGTGTAGGTGGCTTCGCAAATAATTGCGCCATACTCTTTTTTATTATCCTGTTCCTCCTTCTGTTCTGGGACAGGGGATTGTTTGGTGCCGGCATAGTCTAAACCACAGTTTGTTTCGGGAATCGGCCGGCTGATTCTCATACCGGCCGTTTCCCAGTCTTGCTAAAGTAACAATACCAATGCAAAGTATGTAGGAGTAAATTGTAGTAAAGGGGGATAAGTCAATGGCAGATGGTATCGGAGGATTTTTTGGCAGAAATTGCACAATCCTCTTTTTCATCCTTGTTTTCCTGATACTTTTCTGGGATGGATTTGGACCGGGCCCATGCTAAACCGGTTACCTGGACAATATAATTCACCCATAGACCGGAGCAGGACATATTAGATTTCAATCCAGCAACGGGAAGCAGGCATGTGAAATATACCTGCTTTCTGATTTTTACCTTTAGATGGGTTTCATATACATGCACAGAATCAGGTTCGCATTAATATTATGTAAATGGAAATCAGTTTTTATTGACCTTGGGTGCATGGAAAGGAGTTGGGATCATGGCGGAAGAGGAAGAAAGAGGTTTATTTTGCGGTGTTAACTGGATATGGTGGATAATTATTATTATCATAGTCATTATACTGATCTGCCCCGGCATCTTCGGAGGGATCGGCGGAATAGGCGGATGCGGAGCCTGTAAAAAGTAGGCCATAACTAAAAAAGGGCTGTCTCAAAATAAATGCGGTTGAGACAGTTCGTTTTTTTTTTGTGCAATTTTTTGTCTTATGGTAATATATACATATATTGTCTATCAAGGCTGTGCGACAGAGAAGAAAAGATGGTGAGGACAGGTGTATAAGGTATTGCTGGTCGATGACGAACCTTCCGCTATAGAGCGCCTTTCAATGATGGACTGGAGCAGGTTTGGGTTCTCCGTCTGCGGGACTGCGGAAAACGGGGAGGATGCATTGGAAATAATAAAGCTATGCGATCCCGACCTGGTTGTTACCGATTTGAAAATGCCCGTGATAGACGGCCTTAAGCTCATCAGTATATGCAGTGAAATTTTGAATTCAAATGCCAGGTTTGTCATATTGAGTGGTTACGGTGAGTTCGCCTATGCACGGGAGGCCATGAAATATAACGCCGCAGGGTATATATTAAAACCGTTTGTCGATACCGAACTGGAAGAGATCATTTCCAAAATAGCACAGCAGATCCGGAATGATAGAATGAACAGGGAATACACGGAAAATCGCCTGGCGTTCGTGGCCAGGCAGACCTTCCGACGCATAACGGAGGGTGAGGTCAAACCGCAGCTTCTGGAAAGAGCCGCGATGTTTCTTGGCATAAGCGACAATGATACGATTAAATGCCTTCTAATAAACGCCGATATGAACAAAATCGGGGATGCCGCCGCAGACGCCGGGAAGGTCCGTCCGCAAAGAATCCAGGTCAGGGATATGATCGAGTCGGCAATCGGCAAATACAGGTACAATCTTTTTGAGGATGGTGAAGGCAGATTCGGTCTTATACTGTGCGAAATGATGCCTTTTTATAATACGATAGGCTCTTTCGCTTCGAAGCTTGCCAATCGGCTTAAGGACCTGACCGGCGGCCCTGTCCTGCTCTCGCTGAGCGCTCCCGCAGCGGGCGTTTCCATGCTTCCAGAGATATACAGGCAAAGCAGACTGGCACAGGACTTTGCATGGTTATCCGGCGAGGGCTGTTTTATCCGATATGAAGACATTCAGAATAAAAATATGGACAACCTGCCGTGCATGGAAAAGCCGCGGGACCTGATGGAGGTCGTAAGCAGAGAGACGCCGGACAGGATTGCATCGACCATGCGGCAGCTGTTTTGCGCGTTTAAGGAAAATATGAAAGCTCCCGGCTGTGTGAGGGCTTTTGTAAGGAATTTTGAATTTGAGGCCGTCAAAATGATCGACGGACTCAACGGCGGTCAGGAAGACCTTACCCGGATATCCGCCGATTTTGACAAAGTTGTGGGATCATTAACAATGAAGGAGATGCAGGACTCTTTTCAGGAATTGTGCTTTAAGCTTGCGGCTAAGGTCAATTTCCTCAAACAGAATAGCGGCCGGGATATCGTATCCGAATTGAAAAGCTATATCAAGAGCAACTTCAGCAGAGATATCACACTTAAAGAACTGGCATCGGTGTTTTATATGAACCCTGTTTACCTGGGACAGCTTTTCAAAAAATCGACCGGAAAACAGTTCAATGAATACCTGCATGAAGTACGCATAGAAGAGGCTAAAAAGCTCTTGAAAAGAACCGGGATGAAAATATCGGAGATTGCTTTGACTGTAGGCTACAACGATCCCAAGTATTTTCTGAGCAAGTTCAGAACCATAGCAAAACAGGCTCCCTCCGATTATAAGATGAACAATACCTGATCATATTTTCAAGGAGTTTGAGATGAAGCTGAAGCTGGGTTTTTTAAACAGGATCAATGATGTCCCTTTGAACTTCAAGTTTATTTTGATTTACGCCATGTGCATTCTTATCCCCATAATCAGTATGAATGCAGTACTGCTCGACAGACTGCTGAAGATTGTAAATGAAAGGGAGGAGAACAATTACAGGATCTCCTTTGAAAGAAGCAAAGCCGATATTGTGGAGCATTTGGAGGGAGGCGTATTGGTAACCCATTCGATTGCGTCGGAAGAGACTATTTACGACATTCTTGACCGTAACTTCGGCAGCAGCGACGAATATTACGAGGCGTATGACAGCCAGCTCAGAAACACGTTCAATCCATATCTGGCGGCATACGACTATATCACCGGAATAAGCATGTACATCGACAACCCCACGATATTATCGGGTGGTACGTATTTCCAGCTGGATGAAAACGTCAAAAGTAATTTCTGGTATAAAAAAATGAAATCCACGAACCAGAGCATATTGACATACTCCTACATAGGTTTTACAAACAGTATCCCGAAACGTCAGATACCCTGCATAAGTATTTTCAGAAAGCTGCAGGACAATCCCAAACAGGGTTTGCGGGAAAAAATACTGAAGGTGGACATTGACACCGGAATACTATCCGGTATCTTGAAGGATGAGAAGGATTACATCGATCTTTTCATTGTCGACGGTGACGGGAATATTGTCTGTAGTGCTGACAACAAAGACTTCTCGGAACAAGGCAACGGCTTTTTGAAATATACTCACGAAAACAGGGACAGCAGGCTCGTCTTTGAAGAACCGCTCTCAGGCTCGGTTTATCTTAGCGGCTGGAGACTTGTGGGGATTGCCAACATGCAGATGCTTACCGAGGCCGCAAACGGGGTCGTAGTTTTTGTAATACTGGTTGCGATTGCATTTACGGTCTTCTCCACTTTGCTGATTTATATTATCGTGCGATCGTACAACTATAGGCTAAAAAAGCTTTCCAGGCACATGCTCAGGCTCAGGGAAGGACAATTCGACCTTATCGAGATGTACGAGGGAAAGGATGAAATCGGGGGCGTTATCAGGAATTTCAACGTGATGGCCGAAAAAATAAACACCCTTATCAACGATGTATATAAGCTTGAAATTCAAAAGAAGGACCTTGAGCTCGAAAGGGTCCGGGCAGAGCTGAATTATCTGCAGAGCCAGATGAATCCCCATTTTCTTTTCAACACACTGAATGCCCTGGTGGTGGATTGTTCCAAACAAAACTATGAAGCCGTCGCCCAGGTACTCAATTACCTTGCGAAACCTCTCAGGCGGCTTATAAACTGGAAGGATGATATTGTCGCGATCGAAGAGGAGATAGCCTTCACCGAAATGTACCTGAAAATCGAAAAGTATCGGTTCAGGGAAAAGTTCTTTTATAATATAGAAGTCGATGATGAAGCAAAAAAATACAGGATACCGAAAATGACCCTGCAGCCGTTGGCGGAAAATGCCTGCAAGCATGGGATCCAGGATATAAAGGGAGCAGGTATCGTGTCCCTTACGATCTCAATAGCGGAAGGACGGCTTTGCGTCAGAGTCGAGGATAACGGAAAGGGAATGGACAGCGCCAAACTTGACCAGGTAATGAACAATATCGGAGATGAAGGCGGGTCCGGATACAGTATCGGCATAAGGAACGTTTATAGAAGACTGAAACTGTACTATAAAGACGGCGTCACCTTCAATATGGAAAGCCGTCTGGATTATGGTACCTGTGTCTCATTCACCATACCTCTTGAAAAACTCATGTGACAGGAGGCGTTTATGTACAAAGTATTGCTTGCAGACGATGAACCTGCCGCTTTGGAAGCGCTCAGGCTGGCGGCGGACTGGGAGAAGCTCGGCTATGTCATATGCGGAGAATGCAGTAACGGAGAGGAAGCATTAAGGCTGTTCGAGAGCCTCCGACCCGATCTTGTCGTCACGGACATCAGGATGCCGGTGATGGATGGTCTTGATTTTGTACGACACACAGTTGAGCTGATGCGAAAAGATACGGAATTTATACTGGTCAGCGGCTACGATGAATTCGAATATGCAAAAAGAGCGATAAAGTATGGTATACGTCATTATGTCTTGAAGCCGGTCATAAAGGAAGAATTCTCAGAAGTCCTTGCAAAGGTTGCGGACAGGCTCAGGCAGCGTGACAGGCTAAAAGAACTCGATGTCTGGAACAGAGATGTCGAAGCCTACGAATATTTTGAAAGGCTGATATCCGGCGCGCATGAGGAATTCTCCCCGGCCGCAGGGAAATCGGAGCCTGCCGGTACGGATCATGGAAATGCAGGCGTAGAATACCCAAATGCAGGCGTAGAATACCCCAACGGATACCGCTCGTCTGCAGCTGGAAAAGACGACCTTTGGGCTTATGGCATAATAAAACCATATGTATACAGAGCATCCGACCCCAAATCGTCCGATTGGATTCATATAAGCTGCAGCTATCTGAAGAACGAACTCGAAATGCCGGAAAACCCTTATATGATAGCTCATATGGCTCCGCTTGAAAAAGAGGGCTATGGTCTGGTTCTCTGCTGTAGCAATAAGGATAGTTCTGAAAATGCCGGAGCTTCACTGGCAAGTGCTGCCGAAGCTTTGCGGGCCAATTTTGCCCGAATATTCTCCCAAAGCTTCTATCTTGCGTTAAGCAGCCCGGCAGATTCCCCTATGCTTCTTGAAAAGCTTTCGAAAGAGGCAATGGCAGCTTTGAGCTTCGCCTTTTTCAGACCCGCGGGAAGCATCCTATATTATGAAGAATGCGGCTCATACAGGCTGAATTACAGCCTTGACCGTATAGAGGACAGGGACGATATTTACGAGTCGCTCGAAAACCTTGATATGGAAAGGCTTATCTCCTCGGTCGGGAAAGTGTTTGACGACTTTGCGAGAACCTTCACGGCGCCGGAAGTCGTGGAGATTTATTTGACGAATGTCATATATAAAGGTCTTGAATTGATAAAGGGCATGGGAGGCGATATCGGAGAAACGGTAAAAAACTATCCGGGGGGGATGCTGAATTTTTCCGGATTATCGCTTGATGAAGCGAAAGACATTTTTGAGTGTTATTGCAAGGATGTCCTTGAAACTCTGTGCAGACTGAAAAATGCGGAGAAGCTATCAGATATGCTCAAGGTGAAGGATTACATTTCAAGGCATTATAAAAGCGGCATAACCATCAGGGAAATATCAGGAAATATATTTATCCACCCGGTTTATCTCGGGCATCTGTTCCATAAATGGTTCGGGTGCAGCTTCAACGAATATGTGAACAGGCTCCGTATAGACGAGGCGAAGCGGCTGCTTGCGGATAAGGATCGCAAGGTCGGCGATATAGCGGCCGAGGTGGGGTACGGGGAATACTGCACGTTTTTGAAGCAGTTCGAGAAATACGTAGGTATGAAACCGGCAGAATACAAGGACACCTGTTGATAATCTAAATTTTTTAGGTAATGATTCTTTATTTTAACAAATTGCTTTATGTACCCTATAACTTATAATTTTTAGTAGATGTGTTCCGTTTATGCAACGGTCACTGATTATAAAAGGAGGGTAAATGGATGAAATTCAAAAAAACGTTTGTTTGGCTGTTTGCGACAGTACTTTTGTTGAGTACTGTATTTGCCGGCTGTGGCTCAGGTAACGAGGCGCCCGCAAATACTGCCTCTGAAGCTGTTGCGACTCCCAGTGCAGGTACGCCGGAAGCGACTGCCCAGGAGGAAAAATTAGAACCCATAGAAATCAGTGTTTTCATTTCCGATCCAGGTTTACAAGCTCCTACACCCGACAACGCAATATACAAAATGATACAGGACGAACTTGGCGTTACCTTTAAATGGGACTTCCTGGTAGGCGATAAGGACCAGAAGATAGGCGTCATGACTGCTGGCGGAGATTATCCGGATCTTTTGTCCGTTGATACGTACAGCAATCCGAAGTTCATGTCTGCAGGCGCGCTTATCCCGCTTGACGACCTTATGAAGAACAGTGCTCCCAGTCTTTACGCACATTACAAGCCGGTTTGGAATCAGGCAAAGAACCCTGAGGACGGCAAGTTCTATATCATGCCCGACTACGGAGTATATACCGGCACATATCAGGCTACAAACTGGGAAGGACCGGCGTTCTGGCTCCAGAAGGCAATTCTTGCCGACGCTGGATATCCGGCGCTGCCCAAGACCCTGGACGAATACTTCACCCTTATCGAGAATTATAAAGCAAAGAATCCCACCATCGAAGGACAGCCTACCATCGGTTTCGAGACGCTGTGCGAAGGCTGGAGGGACTTCTGCCTCAAGCATCCGCCGGAACACCTGCTCGGTCATCCCAATGACGGCGATACTTATGTCGTAGACGGAAAATGTACCCCATTCTCGGATACGGATGCCGCAAAGACCTATTACAAGAAACTCAACGAAATAATGCAGAAGGGCTTGATGGATCCCGAATTCTTCTCGCTCACATATGACCAGTACATGGCTAAGCTGTCCTCAGGCGCTGTCCTTGGACTGTTTGACCAGCACTGGGATTACAATAACGCCGAATTGAACCTCAGAAATGCAAACAAGGACGAGAGGACATGGATTCCTTGCGAACTGACTATGCCGGGCATTACCCCGCATTACCAGGATAGGCCTGTTGTAAATGTCAATACAGGTTTCTCCATTACGAAGAGCTGCAAGAATCCCGAAAGAATTATCAAATTCTTTGACGCATTGATGGATGAGAAATGGCAGAAGATACTCGGCTGGGGCTTGGAAGGCAAAGATTATACTGTCGGCAGCGACGGTAAGTTTACTCTGACCGAGCAGCAGGCGAATCAGAACAATGACACCGCATACAGGCTTGCAAACAGGGCTCATACACTCTGGTTCTACGGGCCTAAGATGGAAGGTACCTACAGCGACGGAAACGCCTGCTCGCCGGGATCCTCGCCTGAAGTATTCTATAATTCACTCCACCAGTATGACAAGGACTTCATGGGTAAATACAACAAGAAGACCTGGGCAGAATTCCTGACTCCCGCACCGCCGAACGACGTATCCTATCCGATGTGGCAGATCGACACCGTAGCAGGTTCACCGGCAGCGCTGGCATGGACCAAATACAACGACGTTTGCACCAAGTACCTGCCCAAGCTGATACTTGCGAAACCCGATAAGTTCGACGCTCTGTGGACCGAATATGTCAATGAGCTTCACAAGGTAGATCTGAAGCCGTACCTTGACAGAATAGACAGCCAGTTGCAGTGGAGAAATGAGAACTGGGCTACAAACTGACCTCCTGCCTTAACCATACCGGCAACCGGTGGATAATGCACCGGTTGCCGGCATGATGTATAATTCTATGCAGCTAATACTATTGACTAGTATTCAGAAGGGATTTGCGAACTATGAATTCAGCAGACGTGGTCCGTCTAGATAGTGAAAAACCGGTTAAATCATTTGAACCAGACACTAAATCATTCTGGTGGAAGCTTAAGAATCAAAAACAGCTGGCATTTATGTCCATGCCGATACTTTTATACGTGGTATTGTTTGCTTATGTCCCCACGCTCGGCTGGGTTATGGCATTTCAGAACTTTCAGCCTGCCAAGGGCTTTTTCAAGTCGGCGTGGCTGGGGTTGTACAATTTTAAAATGCTTTTCGCTGATCCTGATTTTTACCGCGATTTCAGAAATACCCTGTGCATGAGCGCGTTGAACATAATATTCAGTTTCGTGGCGGCGATAATACTTGCACTTTTGCTCAACGAAATTAAAAACGTATTCTTTAAGAGGACGATACAGACCATATCGTACCTTCCCCATTTTCTTTCATGGGTAATAGTATCAAGCCTTGTAGTAAATACTCTTTCGGTAGACGGTATACTGAACGATATCCTCGTGAATATCGGCATTATAAACCAACCGGTTGTTTGGCTTGGCCATGGGAATTATTTCTGGGGCATCTTAACGGTCACCAACGTCTGGAAGGAAGTCGGCTGGAACACAATAATTTATCTGGCGGCAATGGCCGCAATTGACCCGGCTTTGTATGAGGCCGCGGTAATGGACGGGGCCAGCAGGTTCCAGAAAATGAGATATATCACCCTTCCCGGTATAAAGACAACTTTTGTAATACTTTTGATAATGTCCATCGGATGGATAATGGAGGCGGGGTTCGAACCGCAGTACCTTCTGAGGAACGGTTTGAACATAGATTTTTCTGAAACCATAGATATATACGTTATAAAGTATGGCTTCCAGCAGTCCAATTTCTCGCTGGCAACGGCCGCAGGCATATTTAGGAGCCTAATTAATATAATCATGCTGTTTGCCGCAAATTTCGCAGCCAAAAAAACCACTGACGAAAGACTGATATAGGGGGGATAACATGAAGAATACATTTAACAGGACACGTATCAATGATTTGATATTCAACAGCTTCAATGGAATTTTCATGATCCTGCTCGCATTAGTAATGTTATATCCCTTTTTAAATACCATTGCGATATCGTTCAACGATGGTCTCGACGCAATAAAAGGCGGGATACGCCTCTGGCCCAGAATATTCTCACTGCAGAACTATAAGGCTGTCTTCTTCGGCGGGGCTGTTTATCATGCCTTTTTAATCTCGGTCTCAAGGACTGTTATCGCAACATGTTTAAGTGTTTTCCTCACGACCATGCTTGCTTATGCATTGAGCAGAAAGGAATTCGTGCTGAGGAAATTCATAACGGTAATGATCGTACTGACTATGTATTTCAACGCCGGCCTTATACCGATTTACCTGCTTTACAAGTCTTTGGGCCTTAGGAACAGTTTCCTTGTTTATGTACTGCCCGGATTGGTATATGCGTTCAATATGATAGTTGTAAGGACTTATATAAGGACTTTGCCCGAAAGTATGGTCGAATCCGCAAGAATGGACGGCGCAGGAGAATTCAGGATATTCCTGAAAATAATATTTCCGCTTTGCAAACCGATATTGGCTACAGTGGCGCTTTTTGTCGCCGTATGGCAATGGAACCAGTGGTTTGACGTCTTTATCTACAATTCGAGTGAACAGAATCTCAGTACTCTGCAATACGAACTGATGAAGCTTTTGGCATCCACTATGAACGCAAACTCGAACCCTTCGCTGGTAGGAGGAGTCGGAGCGACGAGCACCACAAGCCTTGTTACGCCTGTTTCCATAAGATCCGCCATTACGGTGGTCGCAGCAGTCCCGATTATTTTGGTTTATCCTTTCCTTCAGAAGTATTTTGTTGTGGGACTTGCGGTTGGAAGTATAAAAGAATAATAAGGGTTAAATGAGCCGAGGGGCTATCCAATCAGCTTGTATCTG
>JAEXNT010000031.1 GCA_023439545.1 Bacillota bacterium | reverse complement strand
CCTTCATCATATTTATGTCTCCCATATTTTATGTATACAATTCATACCAATATATCCGGACTTATTTTATCCTATTTCAGGGTGAAATAGCAAGGCGGCAGTGGAACAGAGGGACGGTTCTTTTGTTTCATTTTTGCGTTTAAGGCGACTGATAGTGTGCCCGACAGGCTGTTCAACAGGCTGTTTAACAAGCCTGCTCAGAAGGACGATTTAGTATTCTATGCGCCTTAATCTTCTACGCGTCTTAATCTTTTATGCGCCTTAGCCTCCTATGCGCGCTTCAGCCTTCTCCTGTACAGCCGGTATACTGTTAGCAGGGCTCCGATCATACAGATCGAGGCGGCAACTATATATACGTATTTCATCCCGAAGATAAAGGCGTTTTCATAACCGGGCAGCAGTGTAGCGACGTGTTTGCCGAGATTAAGGCTCATGAAATCGTAGAGCAGAATCGTGGCCATCGTAGTGCCGAAGACCATGCCGAGGTTCCTGACGAAAGCATTGATACTGCCCGCGATCCCAAGCTTGTCATGTGTCACCGTGGACATTATCAGCGATGTGTTGGGCGACTGGAACAGCGCGTTTCCTCCCGACATTATCATTATGACCGCAACGAGCGTCAGCAGGCTAGTATATTGCGTCAGAGTAGACATGAGCAGCAACGCTGTGCTTGTTATCGAAAGCCCCAGGAACGTAAGGAACTCCGAGCCGATTCTGTCTGACAGGCGGCCGCTCAGCGGCGCTACTACGAACATGACGACAGGACTGACCATCATAATGAGACCTGTTTCAGCCGGAGTATATTTCAAAGCATACTGCAGAAAGAAGGGCTGTATGATGATGACGCAACTCAGCGCTATAAAAGACGTAAATGAACAGAATATGCTAAGTGAAAACAGCTTGTTGGCGAAAATGCCGAACTGCAGCATCGGCTTTTCAAGCCCCAGCTCCGTCCTGACGAATATGACAGCCGAAATGATCGCAGCCGCGAAGCCTGCCAATATCGCGGGGTTTGTGAAGCCGATATCCCTTCCGACAGTGATCGCCAGGAAGAACAGTCCGATCGATGTGACAAGCAGTATCGCGCCTTTGAGATCGAGCTTTTCAGCCGTTATATCGTCATCGTGCGGAAGTATTTTTGTTCCCATCAAATAAACGATGATCCCTATAGGCACATTGACAAGGAATATATAATTCCAATTGAGAAAGCTTATTATCAAACCGCCCAGCGGCGGTCCCACCAGACTGCCGAGCGCAACGAATGAGCCGGAAATGCCGAGCGCCCTTCCCCTCTCATTTTTAGGGTAGGTCTGGGCTATGATGCCCTGGTTGTTCGCCATCGTACAGGCTGCGCCTATTGCCTGCACGATCCTCGAAAATATCAGCGCCGTGTAGGAGGTCGAAATGCCGCAGAGCAGCGAGCCGAGCGTAAAAACGATCAGCCCGGCCTGGAATATCTTTATTTTACCCTTGATATCGCCCAGCTTTCCAAAAACCAGTATCGTAGATGTTACTGCGATCAGAAAAGTCGTCACGACCCAAGAAATAGCCTCTGTCGTAACATTAAGGCTGCGGGCCATGGTAGGCAGGGCAACATCTATAATGCTGCCCTGCAATGTTGACATAAACGTCACCAATACCACATTTATCAGTATCAGCGTTCTATTGCTTTTTTTTGCTTCTATTTCTCCCATATACTATTATCAGGTACCAGCTGCCGTGTCAACCTTCAGTCCTCTCAATAAAACCGAAATATTTTACCGCATTATTATAACAGATATCCTGCACCATGCCACCCAAAAGTTTCAAATCATCGGGCGCCTCGCCTTCTTCCACCCATTCACCGATAATATTGCATAAAATGCGCCTGAAATATTCATGCCTCGTGTAGGAAAGAAAGCTTCTCGAGTCGGTAAGCATTCCGACGAAACGGCTGAGCAGGCCGGTACTCGCGAGCGCAGTCAGCTGCTTCTGCATTCCGTCCTTCTGATCGTTGAACCACCAGCCCGAACCAAACTGGAGCTTGCCGGGTGTGGCGCCATCCTGGAAGCATCCCGCGATTGCGCTCAAAACCTCATTGTCCCTTGGATTGAGGCAATACAATATTGTTTTCGGAAGTCCGCATCCATCGTTGATCCTGTCAAGCAGCCTGGAGAGCGCGCCCGCGCAGTTCTCGTCGTCTATTGCATCGTAGCCGGTATTGAGTCCGAGCAGCCTGAACTGTTTGGCGTTAACATTCCTGATACAGCCGATATGCAGCTGCATTACCCAGCCGAGCCTGTTGTACTGCGTTCCGAGGAAAATGAGCATGTGGGATTTATATTTTTTGACCTCTTCGGGGCTAATCCGTGAAGCACCTGCGCTGCCGGAGCCGTTCATATCTGTGCCCTGATAGGCCTTGCCCACGCTCAAAACCTTTTTGAAGATCGCGGCTGCTTCCGCCTCCGTACAGTCCGCGTAAACCACGGGCTCAAGGGCGTGATCCGATAAGCGGCAGCCCCTGTCGTGGAAGAACCCGAGCCTTTTTACAAATGCAGCCTTAAGGTCGTCCAGTGAACGTATTTCCATCCCCGACGCCCCTGCCAGCTTGCCAATCCATTCAATAAAGCCGGGTTTCTCAATATTTATCCCGTTATCCGGCCGGAAAGACGGAAGCACCTTTACGTCGAACGATTTATCCCCGGCGATCGCCTCATGGTATTCGAGCGTATCCACGGGATCGTCGGTCGTGCAGAGTGCTTTGACATTGGAACGCACGATCAGACTCCTGGGTGAGAAATCGTCTCTCCGCAGCATTTTATTGCACTGGTTCCATATATCCTCAGCCGTTTCGGGCGACAAGAGCTCGTCTACGCCGAAATACCTGCGCAATTCAAGATGAGCCCAGTGGTATAGAGGGTTCCCTATGCAGCTTGGCATCGTTTCGGCCCATTTCATGAACTTGGACCTGTCGTCGGCGCTGCCCGTTACATATTGCTCCTCCACGCCGTTTGCCCGCATAGCGCGCCATTTGTAATGGTCGCCGCCGAGCCACACCTCCGTGATATTGCCGTAGGTCTTGTTTTCAGCTATCTCTTTCGGGCTTAGGTGGCAGTGGTAATCTATTATCGGCATGTCCCTGGCATAGTCATGGTACAGCCTTTTAGCCGTTTCATTCCGCAGAAGAAAATTGTCGTCCATGAATTTTCTCATTATTGAATACTCCTTTTATTTAATCGGGCAAGAGGGATGAGCCGGAGTGCGATTCTGTTTTGATTCGAGAGACGTTCGAATCGTTGAAGTCCACTTATTCAAAAAGTGACAAGGTCCCTGTCCCCCCCGTCCCACTTGCCAATTCAGCGTTTAGAACCTGCCGCGGCAGGCCCAGAGCCCGAGAGCGGGATTGCTGATATAATAGATCTCCTCTCCGTCGGGCATGGTCTGCCAGCCGTCTTTCATAAGTTTCGGATCATAACGTTCGAGAACGTCGGACAGTCTGGCATAACGGAAATTTGCCCCCTCCGTCTCAGACCTTGTCAGCTTTCCGGCCGCGTAGGTTATTGAGAAACGGTCGTCCGACGATCCATGTATCAGATGGGCGGCAGCCGAAAGGTTGTCTTTGAGATCGTCGTTCTGCCTGCAGAGCTCAAGCACTTTTTTCCGCCCGACATATCCGTATTTCCTGATAAGCTCGTCATTCCTGTCGTCCTCGCCGAACTTACATACGCCGGGCGCAATAACAAGCAGTTCCCCTCCGTCCGCTATCGCCATTCGGGTCCTGTAGACCGCCTTGTTACCGAGCCAGGTGCTCTTGAATTCCCTTTCGTTCAGGTAGACGACAGCCTTTTTGATAGGCCTGTCGAGGTAGATTATGTTTTTCTCCTGGCTGAGTTTTACGGCTTCTTCGAAAAGCCTGCGGTCCCTGCCTGTGAACAGGCCATGAATAGAAACGTTCCCCTCGCTCTGGGTAGTGACCGTGAGCACGTAAAGCAGCGGAACATCCTTGATGAAATGCTCCTGCGCATAGTCGAATACCTTTCTCACAGGAGAATGGTCGCGCCCCATGATGCGTTCAAGGCCGTAGAACGCCCCGAGCATATGGGACTGATTTATCATATTGCTGCCGCCGCAGCCTACGAACAGATTCTTGCTGTAATTAGCCATGCCCACGACCTCGTGCGGTACCACCTGACCAATTGAAATAATGAGGTCGTATGACTTGTCGAGTATGCACCTGTTGAGTTCAACGTCTATCGGATCAGTCATAAGGCCTTCCGAAACTTCGCTTATAAAATCGCCGGGTACCTGTCCGAGCTTTACGACGTCCGTTCTCCAATTATGAACGATGATCGCTTCCTTTGGGACAATCCCGAGGAAGAATTCCCTGATCTCATCCGGCGTCATCGGTTCGTGGGTGCCAAGCGAAGGCATAACGTCGATATGGCAGTTGTCCTTCAGCATATTATAGAACATTGCCGTTATCTTACCCGCGCCGGAGTGCATTCTTGTAAAATCCGGGGGGATCAGCAGTATCTTTTTAAGCTCCGACTTCCGTTCTCCAAGACTCTCCGCCAGTGCGCGGCGTAACTCGTTGTCCGAAATGCCGCTGTTGCTTTCCGATCTCAAAGTGATTTCCTTCATGTTGCATCCTCCCGGAATAAAAATTAAAATCACACGGTACCACATACATGCGCGTGATACCGTGCGAATAAGCCAATCAGTTGATATCGATTATACGTTGCGGCTGCCTCCGCCTGCAGCTTAACCGCAATCAGCGGCATTCGGATTGTTCGAAGTCCGTGCCGGTCACACCGTATAAGTGGATGAAGCCATCGAACCGCTGTGCTCCGTCCAGTTGTAATGGAAGAACTCTCCGCGCGGTTTATCGGTACGTTCGTAAGTATGAGCGCCGAAATAGTCTCTCTGAGCCTGGAGCAGGTTTGCAGGCAGCGTTTCGCTCCTATAGCTGTCAAAATACGAGAGCGCAGCCGAGAATGCAGGAACCGGGATGCCCATGGTTACAGCGGTAGCTATGACCTTTCTCCAGTCGCTCTGGTATTTATCTATGCTTTCGCGGAAATAGGAGTCCAGAAGCAGGTTAGGCAGCATCGGATCCCTGTCGTAAGCGTCCTTTATCTTTCGCAGGAACTGTGCGCGGATGATGCAGCCGCCACGGAATATCATTGCGATACGGCCATAATCGAGGTCCCAGCCGAATTCTGCGGCTGCCGACCTGAGAAGCGAGAAGCCCTGTGCGTATGAGCAGATCTTGCTCGCATAAAGCGCGCGACGGATGGATTCTGCAAACTCTTTTTTGTTGCCTTCGAATTTGACGCCTGACGGTCCCTTCAGGGTTTTTGAGGCTGCGATCCTTTCATCCTTTACGGCTGAGAGGCAGCGTGCGAAAACAGCTTCCGTGATGACAGGGATCGCAATGCCAAGATCGAGCGCGCTCTTGCTTGTCCATTTACCGGTGCCTTTCTGGCCGGCCTTGTCGAGTATGACGTCGACCATGGGCTTTCCGGTCTCGGGGTCGAACTTCGTCAATATATCCCGGGTTATTTCGATCAGGTAGCTGTCGAGCTCTCCCTTGTTCCAGTCGGCGAATACTTCGTGCATTTCCTGGGTGGAAAGTCCCAGGACGTTCTTCAGGAGCGAATAGGCTTCGCAGATCAGCTGCATGTCGCCGTATTCTATTCCGTTGTGGACCATCTTTACATAGTGGCCGGCTCCGTCGGTACCGATGTATGTGCAGCACGGATCGCCGTCAACCTTTGCGGATATGGCGGTGAGTATCGGCGCCACCATATCGTAAACTTCCTTTGCTCCGCCGGGCATTATGGCAGGCCCCAGCAGCGCGCCTTCCTCGCCGCCCGAAACGCCTGTGCCTATATACCTGTAACCCTCGGACTCCAGCTGTTTGCTCCTTCTGATCGTATCCTCGTAGAAGGAGTTGCCTGCGTCTATTATTATGTCACCCTTCGAAATGTAAGGCTTCAGTTGTTCTATCGTGTCATCGACCGGCTTGCCGGCTTTGACCATGATTATCATTTTTCGGGGGACCGAGAGCGAATTTACGAATTCTTCGAGTGAAAAAGTCCCTACAACCTTTTTACCGGCAGTCTCCGCCAGCATTTCATCCGTCTTTTCCCTTGAGCGGTTATATACCGAAACCGAGTAACCCCTGCTCTCTATGTTCAAAGCGAGGTTCTTTCCCATGACTGCAAGGCCTATAACGCCTATATCCTGCTTACTCATATCAAATTCTCCTTTTGCCTTTTTTACATTTAACCCTTATATGTACACTGATTTATTATAGAATTTCTTGCCACGCCAGGCATTTTGTTATATGGCCGTCTACCTAGAACCAGACCATCGCCGTATATGACCGTCCACCTAGAACCAGACCATCGTCGTATATGACCGTCTACCTAGAATCAGACCATCGTCGTATATGACCGTCCACCTAGAATCAGATCATCGTCGTATATGACCGTCCACCCGGAGCCCGGACCACCGTTGTCATACTCCCGAAAATGCCGAGAACCCGCCGTCTACCGGAACAACGATACCTGTTACGAATTTCGAAGCATCGGAGCACAGCCATATGAGGGTTCCTATGAGGTCCTCCGGCTGCCCGAGCTTACCCATGGGAGTATGGTCGATAATCGTTTTGCCTCTCTTTGTGAATTCGCCGTTTTCCGGGTTCGTCAGCAGGAAGCGGTTCTGTTCCGTGAGAAAGAAACCCGGTGCGATAGCGTTTACTCTGATCTTATCACCGTATTTTTTGCAGAGGTCGGTAGAGAGCCACTGGGTGAAATTGCTGACTGCCGCCTTTGCTGCAGAATAGCCGGGTATAAGTGTGAGAGGGCGCAGAGCGTTCATCGAGGAAATGTTGACTATGACTGCATCCTTCCCGCTATCGACCATTTTCTTACCGAACACCTGCGACGGAAGTATCGCGCCGCCCATGAGGTTCAGGTTCAGTACCTTCTCAATCGCATCGCTTGGCAGGTCGAAGAATGAAACCTCGTCGGACGTGGTGGCTGCCTTCATGTTGCCGCCTACCGCGTTGACAAGGATGTCAAGGCCGCCTAGATCCTTGTAAATGGCCTCTGCTACCGATTTCAGCTCTTCCTTGTCCATTGCGTTGAGCTTATATGCTTTGGCTTTAACTCCGCCGTTTTTCCCCGCTGCTTTCAGAATGTCGTCAACAACCGCCTGCGCCTTCTCCGGGAACAGGTCGCATACAGCCACCTCCGCGCCTGCCTGTGCAAGTCCGATCGCCATCGTAGCGCCAAGTATCCCTCCGCCGCCGAGTAAAGCTGCTTTTTTCCCTTTCAGACTGAATAATTCCATACAAGTTCCCCTTTCGTTTGTATATACAAGGTTTTATTAGTCATATACCTGGTCAGAACACTGTAACCTGTACGCGTTCGGTGTAATATCCCCAAAGAGCCATATATGCAGTTCAGCAGTATAAGCAGTTCCGTAGTATGCTTTCAAAAATATTATATATTATCTTATTGCAATATTCTTTGCTGAAATTGCTTGTTATTGTGTAAATATTGCTCTATACTTATTAATATAAAAGCTTAGGCGGCAATAAACCGCAAAGGCCAATAACCAGTACACCGGAGGCAGATAGATGAGCCGCCTTGAAAAAATTTTCACTTCACGGCAGTACATGAAAAGCGGAGACGATTTCGAGCTTTTTCATTACAAGGATGAACCGCCTCTCGAAATTGGTTTCCATAACCACGATTTCTACGAGATTTACTTCTTCATATCGGGAAAAGTAACTTACATAATAGAGGGAAAATCATACAACGCGAAGCCCGGTGACATTTTCCTCATAAACAACCGCGAGGTCCATAAGCCCGTCATGGAGTATGGCTGCATCTACGAGAGGATCGTCATCTGGATCGATCCCGATTTCATCAAGAGGAACAGCACTGAAAGTACAAACCTTACAAGCTGCTTCGACTCCACTCTGAAAAGCAAGCAGAATTTGCTGCGCCCCAGCGCAAATATGCAGGCAATGATCAGAAGCACCGTTTCACGGCTCGAGCAGGTCTGTACGGACAACACCGAAAACGGAAGCATCGGGAGTAGCGGAAGCCACGGAAGCAACGGCGATTCCGGAGGTAAAGGCGGCTTTGGGAATAACGCAAGCCGCTCAAGCCTTACCGATTTTGGGGAAAAAGGCGGCTTCGGGCTCGACATTCTCGGAAACGTCTATCTCATCGAGCTGCTGACATATCTGAACATGGCCTATTTCGACTCCTACAAGGAAAGCATACAGGATGACATCATTTTCAACCGCAAGATAAGCGATATAATCCACTACATCAACAACAACCTCGCAGAGCCTCTGTCGCTGGACATGCTGTCGAAGAAATTCTACATCAGCAAGTATCATCTGTTCAGGGAATTCAAAAAATACACAGGGTATACGCCGCACGAATATGCGCTTCACAAAAGGCTGATCCATTCGAGGGAGCAATTGAAGGAGGGGAGCAGGATATCGGACATCTGCCAGTCCTGCGGCTTCGGCGATTACTCTAATTTCTACAGATCCTTTATCAAGGTATACGGCATGACGCCCAAGGAGTTCCAGCAAGGCCTGCGGTAGCAGGAGTATATGGGTTTCGTAGCAATATGAAGCGTGCAATATGAGGCCTGAGCCGACTGTACATCGGATCGGGCAGGTCAATTTTCTGACATCTCACAGTTTGAAGCACAAAGCAATATTTGCACAATAACAAGCAACTATAACAAGGAATATTGCATTTAAATAAGATATAATTGATTCAAAGAAGTACGATAGAATGTTTAGCGCCCTTAAGGCGCGAATTTCCTTTTAAAAACTCAAGGGAGGGGATTCAATATGCAGCTTAAAAAAGATTATACATACGCGTTGGTATGTCCCACGAGCATGGGCGTCAGGATTACGCCTGCGAACCGCCAGCCGGTACATACAAGCAGCCTGTACACGATGCAGGCTACGAGCGCGGAATCCAACGTGGTAAATATATCGGCAGCGCTCGGAATGCGCGTCAAGGTCCTTACTACGTTCGTAAAGGGCAGCGAGATAGCTCAGTTTATCAAAAGCGAGCTGCGCAAGCGCAATCTCGAGTTTGAAGGTCCTGAAGTACCGCAGGGCGGCCCCTGGGGCTACCGCCATCAGTTCAATATCGCAGACAGCGGCTTCGGCATGCGCGGGCCGCGCGTACTGAACGACCGCGCGGGCGAAATCGGGCGCACGCTGAATGTCAAGGATTTCGACATCGATCGCCTCTTTGCAAGGGAAGGCGTGGGAATCATCCACTTATCCGGCTTGATCGCAGCCTTGTCGCATGAGACGAGCATATTCTGCCTCGAGCTTGCAAAAGCTGCGAAAAAGAATGGTACGCTGATCTGCTTCGACCTGAATTACAGGGCATCCTTCTGGGTCAATCGCGAGAAGGAGCTCCGCGACATATTCTCGCAGATAGCAGGTATGTCGGATATACTGGTTGGCAACGAGGAAGATTTCCAGCTGGCACTGGGCATTGAAGGACCTGAAGCCGGAGGCAGCGGTATTGCCAAAAAGATCGACGGTTTCAAGGGAATGATCGAACGAGTAAAGGCAGCTTACCCGAATGTTTCAGTTTATGCAACGACACTGCGCCAGGTAGTGAACGCCAACTCGCATCTCTGGGGCGCAATCATGCTCAACGAAGGCGAATGGCATATCATCGAGCCGAGGGAAATCCCGGTATACGACCGTATAGGCGGAGGCGACGCTTTCGTGGGCGGACTGCTCTATGCCATACTCAGGGGCTGGGAGTCTGAAAAATGGCCGCAGTTCGGCTGGGCAACAGGCGCGCTGGTCGTCACACTGCCCGAGGATTACGGGCAGCCTATCGACGAGGCTCAGATCTGGAGTATATACGAAGGCAATGCACGCGTTAAAAGATGATAGTTTAAGATTTCAACGTGATACATGAAAGAGAGCGTTTAAAGGGAGTGCGAAATATCGCGCTCCCTTTTGCTATTTGAGTCGTGGGAGGGTGGGACGCAGGGATAGGGACCTTGTCCCATTCACAAAATCATCCCGCCAAAAACGAAACAAAAGAACCGTCCCTGCGTTTCGCACACATCCACCAAATCACCCCGCCAAAAACGAAACAAAAGAACCGTCCCTGCGTTCGTTCCACCTGCGTTTCACTGCCCCGCAAGATACTCGGCCATGTATTTGCTGACTTTTGCGGCGCCCCATTTGTTCATATGCTGGGCGTGATGGAAGGCGTCTTCGAAATCGCCGTATTCGATACCGACCTCTTCATAAAGCGTGTTGAAGTCGACCAGCTCGACGCCCTCGTTTTTACAGAGCTCCGACAGCTTTTCGTTAAACGCAGGATAATTCACCTTTTTCCGGTATACATCATTAAAGGGAGCCATCGATACGACAAGGCGGATTCCGCGGTCGCGGCACAGCTTTGCGACACGGCTGAAATAATCCGTGGTGTAATCGTCTATGACCGGGGCAAATTTGATACTTTCAGCGTCCCTGTATTTCTGCAGCGTCGTATCCGACATCCTGGAAGCCAGTGAATAGAAGCCGTTGAAGTTACTGTCCGGCTTGTCCATACCAAACATGTATTTCAGGTTGCCTTTTATGACCGTGGGCTTCTTCCAGTTGTTATGGCTCCTGTAAAGGCTGATAAACATGCGGATCGCATCATACTTATCGGGATAGATCTCAAAACACGCCTTCAGCTTGTTGAACCCGGGGTCCATGGCATCCATGTCGGCAATATAACCCTGGTAAACCGAGTCGCTTCTCCCCAGGACAAAGCCTTCCATTATGATGGTCTCAGGCTCTTGAGTCTTAAGCGTTTCAAGCAGGTTGTAATACATGATGTCTATCTTCTGGTCAGGCATGCCTGCGTTGAATACCCTTTTCCCGGAGGTCTGCTCCATTACCGCGGGGTCGAAAGTGCAGTAGGCATGGGAGTTGCCTATTACAAGCGTGTCTATACTGTCGGCGGGCCGCTGTTCTATGGCCCGCTTCCTGTCCACAGCGCTGCCCGGGGTCTGCATGACCGCCGTCAGCAGGAGGAACATCACGAGTACAAGCGCCAGGAATATTGCGGACAGAACAAAATAGCCCGCTATCCGGTACCTGATATTGCTATCTTCAGAATTTGAAGTAGATAAATTGCGTGCTGTTCGCATCACCGTACACTCCGAATAAAATAATAACCGCTATGACCGCCAGATAAACGGCCCACCTTATTACAACCGGCCTGCGCCTCAATACGGCGCCGACGGAGAGCTTTTCCTGTATTAGTTCATAAACCGCCAGAAGGACCACGGCTATGAACGATACTATAAGCTCGGACTTCTGCATGCCGAGCCCTTTAGTGTTGAAGTTTGCAAAAAACGAAGCGTTCCATGTAAAAAGCTTTGTCAGTATAAGCTTCAAATCTCCGAAGCTGGCAGTCCGGAAGAATATCCAGGAAAACGCTATCAGTGCGAAGGTCGTTATTCTTTTGAAATTGACGAACAACACCGATGAGTCGCTTATTTTGAGCAGGGACTTTACCTTGTCCGTGTATTTCCTTGTCAATATCCCCAGAACTTGATATACACCGTTCAGGAAGCCCCATATGACAAAGGTGAGGCTGGCGCCGTGCCAAAGGCCGCTGGCCAGAAAAACTATGAGGATATTCGGCAGATGCCTCTTCCTGTTCCCTCCGAGGGGTATATACAGATAATCCCTGAACCACGAGGTGAGCGAGATATGCCATCTCTTCCAGAAACCCGCGACCGACGTGCCCAGGTACGGTCTTCTGAAATTCTCCATCAGGTTTATTCCGAGGAGTCTTGCGCTGCCGATGGCAATATCGGTATAGCCGCTGAAGTCGCAATATATCTGGATCGAAAAAAATACGGTGGCAATCGCGAAGTGTATCCCGTTATGGTCGGCTGGCGAATCATAAACGGCATTTACCAGGATAGCAAGGCGGTCCGCGATGACAAGCTTTTTTACCAGTCCCTGGCCTATAAGCAAAAGTCCGCTCCTGATCCTCTCGGTATCGAACGGGTGCTTCTTATCGAGCTGAGGCCTCAGGTTCTCGAATCGGCCTATGGGTCCGGCCGCGATTTGCGGGAAAAAGGAAACGAACAGCGCATACTTGCCGAAATTCCTTTCGGGCTCCGATTTCCCCTTGTAAACGTCTATCAGGTAGCCCAAGGTTTGGAACGTATAAAACGAGATCCCGACAGGCAGTACAAGCGACAGTGTCAGCGGCTGGTACCGGACTCCCAGGAGCCGGATGACGTCTGCCAGCGTTTCATTGAAGAAGTTGAAATATTTGAAAACGAATAATATCCCAAGATTGACGATCAGGCAGGCTACCAGGAAAAATACTTTTTGTCCGTGATTCTGCGCCCTGTGCAGCAGTAATGCCGAAAAATATGTAATAACGGTCGAAAACAGCAGCAGCAGAGCATACCTCGGATCCCAGCTCATATAAAAGAAATAGCTGGCCGCAAGCAAAAAGACCCACCTGGCCTTTTGAGGCAAAACGAAATAGAGTATGACTACCAGGAATAAAAATAATGCATATTGAAGCGAATTGAATATCATTCCGGCACCCTGTCCAAAAATTATTATTATGACGTGAATTATAGTCCATTATATTTGCGGGTTCAATACAAAGCAGTTTAAAATGCCATTAACATGGCCTGACGGCAGCAACGGCAGCCTGCGACAGCCACGTCATCGATAGCGGCGGCAGCCTGGGACACCTACAAGAGCTATGACACCTACGACATCATTGATGTCAGCGATAGCAACGGCGGCAGCCTACGACAGCGTCATCAGCGATGACATCGACAGAAGCGCCAATATATCAACGACAGCACCGCCATGACAGTAACGCCGGTAGCTTTACTGCCCGAAACCGAGCTCGAGATCTGCCGGTTCGCCGAAGCGTGTCAGTACATACATGCCCGCACCGGCTTCCTCTACATCCCATTCCCTGTTTCCTACCGTAAGCTTGCTATCCGGCACATAAAGCTTTATCTGCTGAAGCCCTCCATCCAGGAAGCTGACCCTCATCCCGCCGTCCGAATTCGCGATATTTACAGGCAGGTTGACACGGACTACATGAGCCCTTTTCTCCGCGGTCTTTGAGGTAAATACCCTTACCGGCCTGTTCAAACCGATGTACAGGTCGTTGCCTTTTCTCATGTAGACATCTGCGTCAGTCTCGAGCCCGGACATAAGGTATTTCTCGCCGACTTCCACCTTTACGCCTGCCGTATCCCTGTATGGTCCGTCCAGCAGCTTCCGTTGATCCATAGCAACCTCGGCGTTCAGTGTGATGTCGAACTGCTGCTGTGTGCTGAGTTGATTCCCTACGGAGCTCAGAAGCTTCTTGAAAGGATTTTCCGTCACCTTTACTTTTGCGTTCAGAGCCGCGGCAAAGGTCTTCGCCATCTGCTCTTCCGTCATGAAGTTGTAGTCGTTGGCGTCCCTGAACTCATCCATGAATTGAGCCATTTGCTCAAGCTTGCCCGGATTGCGCATGGCATCGTATTCAACGTGCATGTAGTAGCTCACGGGCATATCCCACGCGGCGGTGTAGCCGTATAACGGTTTCAGGCTCTCGAGAGCGGGAGACGGGCTGAAAAGCATCATCCCTGTCTGCTGCCCGTCCCTTACCATATAGAACGGGATGCTCCACACGGTTTCGGCGCCGTATGAAGGATCCATAAGGCTGTTCGGAACTTCGAAGCCGAAATTCCAGGAGAGCCCGGATTTGTACTCATTGTAAAGCGTCTGGGTCGGGTCGATATTATTGATCCTCCAGGTGTGCTGGTTCGCGCCTGTGTTATACCAGGAAATGCCCATTGCCGCGAAGGCGTCCTTATGCATCGAAAGGTCGCGCTGTTCCATGCCCGAATCCTTATAACGGTTCGAGTACATATGAGGCTCTACGCTCACGTAGTTTTCCTTCAAATAGCTTATCGCATCGGCAAGCTCCTTTTTATAGGGAAACCATTTGGAATCTATAGGCACGGCCATGCCGAATTCGAGCATTCCCAATATCATGTCCTTCTTGCCGTCGCCGTTTATATCGATGAACGAGGGAACCGCGTTGTTTCCGTTTTTGATATGCTTGTTGCCCAGGTAATTAAGGGCGTCTTCATCGAAATATCCCGCGTCCGTAAAAGCCTGGCCTGCTTTGATAAATTTCCTGACATAGCCGTCGTAGTTTCCGACAGCAAGATCGAAAACGCCGTTTCCGTCGAGGTCAATGAGTCTAGGGGCCGCATTGGCGCCTGCGTTCAGGGCTTTTCCGTTCCGGTCCTTCAACTGCTTTCCGGCATCGAAAAGCAATTGTTTTCCACTCATTTTACCTTTGAAAGTATATAAGCTCCCGTTCTTCAGGCCGACGACCAGGTCCGGGATACGGTCTCCGTCCGCATCGCCGATCTCGGGGGCCGAAAGCTTTGCACCGGCGACCTGCTTCACCAGTTCGCCTTTGGCAGTGAAACGGAAACTGCCATTGTTAGCAAACCAATATACTTTGCCGTTTTCACAGCCCGTTATCAGGTCGATATTACCGTCGCCGTCCACATCGTACATTACGGGCGCCGAAAAGCCCGCTATCTTGAGTATCCCGCCGCCCGGATCCATCAACTTTTCCGCTTCGCCGAGGATCCAATCCTCTCCCTTGCTCTGCCCTCTATAGTAATAGAAAGTACCGTCGGAGCTTCCGGATACTATGTCCGCGATATAGTCGCCGTCGAGATCCTTCACATAAGGATATGCGCGGTCGGGCACGTCTCCGATATTGGCGAAAAAAGTACTCGTACTTCCGCTCTTTTTCTGCGCAAGCCAGTTTCCGCCAACGACAGGATGCCTGCCCGCTTCATAAAAGCCTTCGCTCTCTTCAGTAACATATTTCAAGCCGTTTCCCTTATCCCTGTTTACATGGTACACAATACTTTCATACCTGGTATTCCACTCATATTCCCCGCGGGCGATCGAATACGAGGGTATCTCGTCGTATTTGCGCGCTATTTCAGTCCACTTCTGCAGGGAGCCTCCGGGGATGGCCGAGAGTACCTCGAAATGGTTCTGCCATGCCGCTGCGGGCCTGCCGTAAGGGCCGTATACCCTTTTCATCGCAATGCCGTACTCCTGTTTGGAAATGAAGGCGGCGAATTCACTGCCCAGCATCTGGTCCGCCGCACAAACCATATTATTGAAATATTTCTGGTCCTTTGATAAGGCTTTAAGGTCGAAACCGCTGATGTAGGCGGCATTTGGTAAAAGGGGGTTCGTAAAGAAGACATAACCTTTGCCATAATTATTCAAAGTATATAATGAGACGCCGCCGGATTTGATAATGGGGACAGCCGTCGAAGCGACCATTCCCATACCGTAGTCGTAATTTTTGATTATCCCGGGATTCCTGAGTTTCTTATAATTAGTGTAAAAATCATTGATAAGCCTCTGGATATTTTTCAGGTCATACCTGACCTCAGGCAAATCAAGCTTTGCAGGAAGGCCGGCCGACTTTTTAAAGGAAGCCGCCCCGAGAAAGCTCTTCGGGAACCAGTTGTAAAAGCTGTTTTCCAGCATGACTGAGCCGCCTGAAGATGCATAATCCATGATCTGCTTTTTTATTGAAGCGTTGTTTTTCGAATTTCTGACAGAGGCGTCAGGATAGACGATATCATAACCTTTTAGTCCGCCCGGCGCCATTTTATCCGCATCCACCGCGGTTACGGCAAGGTTCATCAGCTCAGGCTGGCCGAAATGCTGCAGCACAGCCCGGTATGAGCCGGAAGAGCCTGAATAAAGGACCGCAACGTTGATGGAATAAGGCTGTTTGGCAGGCGAAATAAACCCGGCTGCTACTATATATGCCGCTAAAATTGCTATTACCGCCGCTGTCTTCAATAGTCGGCGTATTATCCTGCTTTCAGCCATAAATATTCTCCCTGTAATGATAAGCAATTTAACTTTAGTTTTTACCCGGTATATTTTCATATATGCTTAAAATATAATACCAGACAGTATGCGTTAGCGCCACGGCATTTCCTTGAAAATCACAGCGTTTTTATCGTACCGGCTTCGACTGTAACAGCCTCGCCATCCACACCTATCCAAACGGTTGTGGCGGACGGGTTGCCGACGAGCCTTCTGTCAACGCTGAAGCGCAGGCCCCTCATAGCCTTTATGTAATCCATTATTTCAATGTTGGTCGCATACCAGACGGATTCATCACCTGAAACCAATTTGCAGAACTCCTCGATAAGCTCCCAGTTTTTGTTCCTGTCGAATTCATAGCTATGCCCCCAGACATAGAATAACGGCATTTTCGCCCATTCCGGCTGTTTTTGGAATTCCACGCATTTTTCCAGCAGCTTGTTGTCATGATGGCACGTAGGATGCCAGGTCAGGAAGTTGTCGGGAAGACGGAAGCTTCCGTGGGAATTTACGGTCCTCGAATATTCGATCCCCAGTGCGGGAAGCAGGTTCAATACTGCCTCGTCATATGCTCCGAAGGGATATGACATACCGCGAACAGGGTATCCGGCGATGGCCTCCAGGCGCTTCCTGTCCTCCATCACCTCTGAAACGTTCATTTCTCCGTTGATCATAGTCATAAAAGGATGGTTCAATGTATGGGAAGAGATCTCATGACCGTTGTAAAGCTCCTTGACTTCCGACGATTTGACAAAGGCATCCTGGTCGAATTTGCCCGAGTTCAGGTGGAACGTACCCTTAATCCCGTATTTGTTGAATATCCCGACAAGCCTCCTGTCATGTATCTGGCCGTCGTCATAGCTCATGGTGAGCGCTTTTTTCTTTCCGCCGGGATAGAAGCTGAAGGATATGTCCATTTTCATGCATCTCCTTATTTCATATGTGCTGGATTTATTTTGTCCATTACAACCATACCGATATTATACTATTATTTTTAGTCTCATCCACATCGGGAGATAAATTTTAACCTTTCTGACTTCGGCGGCAGGCTTGCGGGGAACAGAACCGCGCAAAGAGTCTCATCCAAAGGTCCTCAAGCAAAAACCCTTTTAAGGTCAACGCCCAGGCCGTTGAAATATTGCGACTCAGCGCGCTTGTCTCCTCCGAAGCTCAGCATGCGTGAGAACCCCTTGTTTTCGAAGACATAAATATAGATCTCCATGGCTTTTGTATTTACCAGCCAGTATTCCTGTACTCCGGTAGACATATATAACTGAAGCTTTGTGGTGTTGTCCTTGTTGTTGGTAGATTCCGACAGTACCTCGACGACAAGAGAAGGTACTCCCTTGTATTTGCCCTTTTTATCAATCTTTTCCCTGTCACAAATAACCAGGATATCCGGTTGCACGACGCAGATGTTCTTTTCGCTTTTATAAAGGGTAACGTCAAACGGTGCAGCCAGTGGTTCACATTTCTTATCCCTGAACCAGTTTATGAATTCTCCGAATATTTCTTTAACAGCCTTCTGATGCGCGTATAACGGCGACGCAAGGAAATAGACCTCGCCGTCGATCAGTTCATATCTATGTTCGCTTTCTTCAGTCAGTTTGAGAAACTCCTCATATGATACCTTTACATTAGTGGCGGCATAATCGGGCGCCAGTTCACGGAAGACCCACTGATCCTCTTCCTCCTTGAAAATAGATAGCCTGGCCTTTTTCTTTCCGTTCTTCGTTATGATAACATCCTCATACTCAGCCAATTTGAGGTATTTACCGAAATTGTTCTGTATATCGGTGGTCGTTATTACCATGGAAAACCCTCCTGATCTTACAATTTCCACCAATATTATAGCTAAAATTACGCTATCGGTCAATATGAAATTAGCTAAATTTGATTGAATTTTAGATATAAAGTTAGCGATTTTTGCCTTACTCTACACGCCTGATTTTCTTCTTTACCTTCTTGAGCCTGAAAAAGTCCTCGCGTTCCTTTTCCTCGAGGACCTCCTGTATATACTTCACCTGTTCCTTGTATTTGGGGATCTGAATATGCTCGAGGGCATTCGTTCTCTTATTCGTCTTCTCAATTTCCTTTGCAAGCTTGAATATGGAATTTTCCACTTCGGCAAGATCGTAAATCCTGTAGCGGACTTCGTTGAACTTCTGCCTTGCGGTATCGAGAGATATGTTGGTATTGATGAGGCCGTATGACGGCACTATTTCACGTTTCCTGTACTTCATGACCGGGATATCGACGCCCATGACGCTTTTCAGCAATACCTCGAAGGATTCGTCATTCGGAATACTGTAGGCCATATCTTCCACGTTCTTAATCCCCATCGTTATATTCGCGGTCTGGAGCGCGCGGTAAGCCTCGGAAATGACCGTATAGATCTCATTCTGGATGTTTTTGGCCCTGTCGACCATGTCCAGCATTTCCTTGATGAGGACATTCCTCTTTTTATCCAGCAGCTCGTAACCGCTCTGTGAGAGCGCCAATGAAGCCCTGGCCTTCATAAGGTTCGATTTGGTAGGCGCCACCTGCTCTGCCATTTTTATTTCTCACCGCCATGCTTGTAGTATTTGCGCAGCATTTCAGGCTGAACACGGTCAAGCTCATTTTCCGGAAGTATCGAAAGGATCTCCCATCCCAGATCCAGCGTTTCAAGGATGCTCCTGCTTTCGGCGCCGCCTTGTGAAATGAATCTGCCCTCGAGCTCGCGGCCGAACTTAAGGTAGAGTTTGTCTATGTCGCTAAGATCGTCTTCGCCTATTATCTGCGACAGAGAACGCACATCCTGCACGCGCGAATAGGAAGCGAACAGCTGGCTGGACAGGTCCGAATGGTCCTCTCTGGTGAAATCCTCGCCAATTCCGTCCTTCATCAGCCTGGAGAGCGACGGTAGTATGTCGATGGGAGGATAAACGCCCTTCTGGTTGAATTCCCGGTTGAGGACGATCTGCCCTTCCGTGATGAAGCCCGTCAGGTCCGGGATGGGATGCGTTATATCGTCGTTGGGCATGGTCAGTATCGGGATGAGCGTGATCGAGCCTTCCATGCCCTTCAGCATGCCGGCCCTCTCGTAAATCGTCGAAAGGTCGCTGTACAGGTAACCCGGGTAGCCTTTGCGCGAAGGCACCTCTTCCTTCGCCGAAGAAATCTCGCGTAGCGCTTCCGCATAGCTCGTCATATCCGTCAGAATGACAAGCACGTGCATGTCGAGCCTGAACGCGAGGTATTCGGCGGCAGTCATGGCGCACCTGGGCGTTGATATCCTCTCTACGATCGGGGCGTCTGCGGTATTTACGTACATAACTACATGATCGAGTACGCCTGACGTCTGGAAGCACTTGATAAAATAATCCGCATCGTCATGCCTGACGCCCATCGCCCCGAAAACCACGGCAAAGTTATCGCTGTTCGCGCCCTCAATTTTCGCCTGTCTGACGATCTGCACAGCAAGCTCATTGTGGGCGATGCCGTTGCCTGAAAATATAGGCAGCTTCTGGCCTCTTATGAGAGTCATCAGCGCATCTATCGAAGAAATACCCGTCTGTATGAAGTTTCTTGGGTATTTGCGCGCCACCGGATTTATCGGCCGGCCGTTAATGTTCTGTTTATGCGGTGAAATGATCTGGTATGCGCCGTCTATGGGTTCGCCCAGACCATTGAAGGTCCTGCCCAGGATCTCCGGCGACAGGGGGATCGACATAGGTTCGCCGTTGAAGCTTACGGCTGCGTTGCGCGTCGAAATGCCCGACGTCCCTTCGAATACCTGAACGATCACATTTCCGCCGTCTATTTTTATTATCTTACCTATGCGGGTCTCTTCACCGTCAATCCTTATGGAGACCATTTCCCCATAGGACGCTTCCTTTACGCCGGACAGCACGATGAGCGGTCCCTCCGCCTTATCGATTTTCAAATACTCTTTTCTCATACTTATAAACCTCATTATTGCCGGTTGTATATGTTATACCTTCTGCACTGGTCCAGCCGCTTGTGGTTTAGCCGTTTTGACCCGTTTATCGAGTCTTCTGTGATTCCTGTGGTTTCGGTTGATTGATAGTGCATTGGTTTTGTGATATAGAGCATATTGATGAGGTATTGGCATGGGCAAATTCATGTTTGAGCGAAGCGCATATATTGCTGCCGAGCGAGTTTGAATTTGCCACAGGACCGAATCTACATGCTCTTTGAACAAAACCAGCAATAGAAATCAACCGAAACCGCAGGCACACTACGTTACGAAACTCACGCAATTCCAAGCAACCGACACCCCCGACATGCTGCCGGCCTTATTCATACCTCTGGCTGAGCTGGCTATATGCCTCGGTTATCTTCGCGCAAAGATCGTCCAGGACCGTCGGGTCCTCATTGGTCGCCTCGTACTTCATTTTCAGGACATCCTGTATTACTTCCTGACTCTTGATAGTGGATATCGGGATGCCCATCTTTACACATTTCAGTGCGTTTTCATAAAGTGTGTCGATTACCTTCAGCATTTTGTACTGCTTCTGCAGAACGACATAGGTGTCGTTTTTGTGAAGCGCATTCTGCTGCAGGAAGCCTTTCTTAATAATCCTCGCCGTTTCAAGGACGAGCGCCTGGTCGTTGGGAAGTACGTCTTCGCCGACAAGCTGTACAATTTCGTTAAGCTTCTCCTCCTCCTGCAGGAGCTTCATCATCTTCGCCCTGAGCGCCAGCATATCGGGCGCCGCATTTTCACCGTACCAGTCCTCCAGAGTGCCAAGATATCCGCTGTAGCTGGTCAGGTAATTTATAGCGGGATAATGCCGTGCGTAGGCGAGCTTTTTATCAAGTGCCAGAAAAGTCGTTACAAATCTTTTTGTATTTTCAGTGACCGGTTCGGAGAAATCTCCTCCGGGAGGCGATACCGCGCCGATGATGGTCACCGATGCTTCCTGCCCGTTGAGCGTCTGCACGCACCCCGCCCTTTCGTAGAATTCCGCGAGCCTTGACGGCAGATATGCGGGATAGCCTTCTTCCGCGGGCATTTCCTCGAGACGGCCCGATATCTCCCTGAGGGCCTCGGCCCATCTGGATGTGGAATCGGCCATTATCGCCACATCATAACCCATATCTCTGTAATATTCGGCCATCGTTATGCCGGTGTATATGGATGCCTCTCTTGCCGCAACGGGCATATTCGAGGTATTCGCTATCAGGATGGTCCTTTCCATGAGAGGTCTGTCCGTCCTCGGATCGATCAGCTTCGGAAACTCCTCCAGCACGTCCGTCATCTCGTTGCCGCGTTCCCCGCAGCCTATATAGACTATGATGTCGGCATCGCTCCATTTTGCCAGCTGGTGCTGCGTTACGGTCTTTCCGGTGCCGAAACCCCCGGGAAGCCCTACTGTGCCGCCCTTGGCCACGGGGAAAAACGTATCGATGACCCTTTGCCCGGTGAGCAGCGGTTTATATATGGGTATCCTTTTATTGAAAGGCCTTGGCTGCCGCACAGGCCACTTTGCAGACAAACTCAGTTCAACCTTTTCCCGGTTCGGCTTTTCCAATACGACTATTGCATCCTTCAGCGCATATCTGCCGTCGGGCTTGACTTCCGTTACAACGCCGCCCGAACGCCAGGGTACCAGCAGCTTGTGCGTTATGCTCAGCGTTTCCTGAATGGTGGCGTAGACCATGCCGGCCTGCAGGACGTCCCCCGGCTTTACCGTGATACGGACCTCCCAGAGCTTTTCAGTATCGAGAGACAAAAGCCCTATGCCTTCCGGTATGAAATTCTCCGACATGCCGTTGATTCTCTCCAGCGGCCGCTGGATACCGTCGAATATATTGCCGAGCATCCCCGGACCCAATGTCACCGAGAGCGGACTCCCTGTATAATGGATCCTTTCTCCTGCCCTAAGGCCCTCAGTCTCCTCATATACCTGTACCGTAGCGATGTCGCCGTTCACGGAAACGACTTCACCTATCAGCTTCTGTTCGCCTACCGTGACCATTTCATTCAATTTGAACGAGCTCATGTTCGTGCCTTTGACAACAGGCCCGTTGATCACCTGCACGATTCCTTCATTCTGTTCCATCCGCTTCACCTGCCCAACCCGCCGCTTGATTCATCTGCGTCTTCCGCCCTGCCCGCCGCCTGCTTTATATCAGACCCATCCGCCTCGAGCGCCCTGAACAGCGTCTCCATTATATAGGGCCGGTTGTCTTCAAGCAGAGTCCTTATCGAAAAATCCATGCGTATATCGCTTTCGGGATCGACCGCGATAAAACCGCCGATAATACTGTCATTTGCAGCCGCCAGCGTCAGTTTCGCCGGATGCGGACTGCGAAGCTCATTTTTCAACAATTCACCGTAATTTTTTATATCCTCCGCCGTCATGTAAATGACCAGAGAGTCCTTGGATTGTACCGCTTCAGCAAGTTTCCCCGCCATAGCCGCAATATAGCCGCCGTACTCCTCCGACCTGACGAAGCCTATAATCCTCTCCGAAAGATGGCCTGTCAACGTATTGAAAAGCTTTTCCTTTACAGCCATCTGATCCTTTTTGGTATTTATCCTGATCCTGCTCAATATCTCCGTTTTCTCAGCCTCGGCCCTCTTTGCCGACCTTCTTTGTATCTCCTGCGCCTCCCTGCCTGCTTCCACCCTGTTATTCTGAAGCTTTACGGCATACTCGGAGCGCAGTTTCTCCATCTCCTCCGTGAATTTTTCATTCATCGTACGATGGAGGAGCTTGGAAAACATAGATAATTTCTGTTCGATCGTTACCATCCGAATCACCTCATATATGGATGCCCACCGAATCCCGGATATAGTTCGTTA
Source organism: Bacillota bacterium (assembly GCA_023439545.1). Taxonomy (GTDB): domain Bacteria; phylum Bacillota; class Clostridia; order Acetivibrionales; family DTU013; genus JAEYOM01. The sequence continues at coordinate 106,008 of JAEXNT010000031.1, read as the reverse complement.
TCATATTATCAGGACGTGAACTGCCGTGCCTGTCGGGTATTTCGATCAGGAGCGGCTTTTTGCACTTGAGCTTCAGTTCCATGAACTCTTCCCTCACCTGGTCGACCGCCTTTTCAGTCAGTATCAGCAGCCCTATCTCATCGTCCTTCATGGCATTCCTTACGGCATGAAGCACTTCTTCCCGGGTATGTACGATGGTCCCGTCTATTCCGGCAAGCTTCATGCCGACCCATGTATCCTTGTTATCACTGATCAGAAAGGATTTCATAAAGACCTCTAAACGAACAGTATCAATATGGATATGATCATGCCGTATATCGCTATACCTTCTGCCATTCCTACGTATATAAGCGTTTTACCGAGGATCGACTGATCTTCCGAAACGGCTCCTATTGCGGACGAACCAACCGAACCGACTGCAAGTCCCGTTCCTATCGTGGCAAGACCCGTGCTTAGCGCAGCGGCAAGGTACTTGAAACCGTCGCCAAGGGACAGCCCCGTTTTGGCCGCATCCGCCGCTGGCGCTCCGGTAGCCGCAAATACGGGAATCCCCGAGACAGCCATAAGTATCATGATTATCATAACTGTCCCGAATGCGGACGCCGAAGCAAAAACCGCCTTTTTTACGCTCCCCTTTTTGTTCCTCTTCATCGCCCTGCGCCCGTACCAGACGGTACCTGCCGCTATTATCAGCGCAAGAGCCAGTAAAATGATGTACTGCATAATGACCCACCTTTCTGTCGTCAGTTATTTATTTTCGCAGGGCTGAAAGCTATTCCGCCGCCCTGGAAGTACTTTCCGAACATTTCATAATACTCGAGACGCAAACCCTGTATGAATACCACCAAGCCTTCCAGCGAGAGTATCAGTACGTTGCCCAGCAGCAGTATGACAATTTTCAACAGCGTGTTGGAAGTCACGTCCGACATGACAAGGAAAGCAAGGAACAAGCCGGCGTGATTCAGTGCAAAGGCGCCGACACGTATGAAGGAAATAGCGTTGCTGAGAGTGGAGAGCACGGTTTCGACGCCTTCGAAAAGGCTTTCTGTCAGGTAGGACCCGAGACTACCGTGTATAAGCGGCTTTTTAGCCGAAACAAGGTTTGAAAGAGGTTCCTTCGCTATCATTGCCGCAAGACTCAGGAGCATCGAGGCAAGCGGGATTGCAACAGGAAGGTCTATCGCTTTGACGACCGAAACAATTGCCAAAACCAGGCTCATCAGAAATATGTAGCCTGCAAGTCCGTTTTTTCCGAATATGCCTTCCTCTATGTTTTTCTTTCTTATGTAATTTATAACGCTGAAGGTGAAGGATGACGTAAGCGCCGCTATTCCAAAGGCAACGCCCGCTATCAGTATCACCGGGATGTTTCTCGGATCGAGGGGCCTTCCAGTCAGGCTCCACAGCCAAGGCAGCTCCTCCTGTTCAAGCCCGAAAAGGCTTCCGTAAGCCGCGCCGAAAAGCATCGAGCTGACCCCCAGCCTTGCAAGCAGCTGTCCTATCGCCCTGCGCTTTTTTGATATCAGCAGCCCTGCCAGAAAGTATACGAAGCCCTGGCCGATATCCCCGAACATTATTCCGAACATCAGGCAGAAAGTAACGGCAACGAACGGGGTCGGATCTATCTCGTCATAGGACGGCATGCCATAGAGCTTAATTACCTTTTCGAACGGTCGGAAAAAAAAATTGTTTTTAAGCTGAGTCGGCGGCATCACCTGCCTTCCAAGTTCATTCGGGTTTTTTTCTTCTATTTTTATTTTCCGGATCAAGGGATCCAGTACTCTCAGTATCTCTTTTTTGTCATCCTTCCTGATCCATGCGTTCAGGACAAATGTGCTGGAGCCGTAGGTAATTTCGCGTTCGAGTTCAAGTATCCTTCTTTCCAGCCTGACCGCCGTATATATCTTGTTAAGTAGCCGGACGGTCTCATCCTTCTTCAGGTTGACGACCTTTGACCGTTCATCGATCTCTTTGCGGAGGTCCCGTATCCTGTCGCTGACCTGGCCTATCATCTCGGAAACTGTGCCGTTCAGGTTCTCAGGAATGTCCAGCCTGACCCAGTTGAGAGACTTCAGCAGTTTGGCCGTTTCTTCCGCGAACTGCTTGGGATACAGAATGATGCCGATATATTCGGAGGAGCCCCGGATCATGCCAATATTCAGCGCAATGGCGCTTATGTTCTCATAATTCTTTCTCAGGCGGTTTAAATTTTCCTGCGACAGCACGCCTATTTCATATGCAAAATAATTGAGCCCCGCGACCCTGCTGAAATCTATGTCCTTATAGGTTATACCGTTGAGGGTTTCCCTGAATTGCTCATACTTCAGTATCGCCTCTCTTTTGCGGTTGATCTCGCCGACAGGCTGGTCCAGCTCTTCCATCAGCTTGTTCAGGTCGTTCTGAGCGTCCGATAAACTGTAGGGAGCGCCGGCAATACTGTTTTTATTGATTCCAAGCTTGATATCCAAGCCTTTACCGAGATGCTCGAGAGTCTGTTCCATATCGCCGCACCTGGCATCAACAGCCTCAAAGTCCTCCCGCTCACAAGTCGATGGCCCTGTCATTACGGATTCGTATTCATGGATGATATAGCTGTTGTCATACTCGGCAGTTCCTTCAAAGTCAAAGTGCAGCTTTTCACTGAGCACAAGCTTCTCCAGGACCTCGTGCATATCCTCGAGCGATCCGACGATTCTAAGGTATTCCATCTTTTGAACAGCCATTGTGCCGCCTCACCTCTTCCCGCCTGAGCCGACTTCAGTCGACCCTTCCGCGCCTTCAAAAACGCATCAGTTGTTTCCCGGATGGATAAGGTACTGCTTGAGCTGTTCCCTCGGCAGTTTGTACCGTATCCCTTCGGTAACCGTAATAAATTCCCTGACGGCGCTGTCCAAAGTATAGATATATGCCAGCACGGACCCGATAGTCCCCTTGCTTTCCAGATCCTTTATAAAACCGGACATGTAACGGTCTGCGTTTCTTTCCATTTCGACGCCTTTGTCCGTCGTCAGGATATCATACTTGAGAAATTGCCGGGCCTGCGTCTTCATTTCATCGACAGATTTGGAATAGCATAGTCTCCTGAGCCTGTCGAAGCCCAGCCTTCTGCCGCCCAGCAGGCTGTATACCAGCATCTGTTCGGGTGAGATATCGTAGAGCTTTTTTGCCCTGTATATCCATTGTACATTCAAAAAGTCTATTTTCCGGCCGATCAAATCACCGGCGATCCTTTTGTCCTCTGCGAACAGCTTTTCGGCCTTGCCGAGCAAAGTACCGTAATAGAGCTGCTGCAGTTTCATTTCGATATGAAATTCCCGTTTTACGGCGTCCGTGTCTGTAACAGTTTTCAAGGAATTGTAGTAAGGCGTGCCCTTCAGGTTTTCTATGAACTGTAAAACCGTTCTGGAGGCTTTCAGCTTGCCGTATTGTACTACCGAATACTTCTCCGAATGGATGAAATGCGACTCAATATCGTCAAGCGGCTCGCCCCGGGCAATTTTACGCAGTATCAGCGCTATGTCGTATATCTCGTACTCCATAAGGAATACCAGGATAAAGTCCCTGTAAGGCCCCGAGCAATAATGCAGTATATTCTCAAGCACCGATACCTTATACCTGTTGAGAAGGGTCTCAAGGTCGTCCCTGTGCAGATCATGTATTTTTACGTTTTCAATGTACCTCTTCAGATCATATCGCGTGAACAGGACTTCCGTCACTTGTTCAACCGTACCGCAGCCCATTACTTTTTCAAAGCTGTCCCCATCCAGCAAACGGCCTTTCTGGGTCATGATCTTCGTGTTCAGCGCTTCATATGTAATGTAAGGATTCATGATCGGCTTCCTCCCTCCGCTGCGGCGATGATCCGGACAGCATGATCGGTTCCGGAAAAACCTGTCTTACTACACTGTGAACAATTTGGCAAAAACGGTATCGAGGACTTCCTGCTCCACTTCGAGGTAATGTTCCTCAAGGTGCTCCGCGTTCTGCTTCATTTCCGCTTCCTTTTCCCGGTATTCGCTCTGCGCCTGGCCGATGATAATGTCGTAGGAGGCTTTCGCACTTTCGTTTGCTTCTTTTATTTTATGTTCGCGGTACTTCTTCATTTCATTTTCATATTTTTGTCTTTGCTGAAACAAGGCGGCTTTATTTTTCTGTTCGTTTTCAAAAGCCTGCGCATCCAACCGGGCGATCTCTTCAATAACATATTTCACGGCTTGTTCCCCCTGTCTCAAAACAGCTTACACAAAGTAAAAACTTCCGCTATGGAAGTTTATTCAGGACTGGCATCGGCCTTAAGCTATTATATATAATTGTACATATATTAATACAAATGAAGGGATTAGTCAATATGCTTTCAATATTTTGTGAGTCGCGCGATTTTCGCGCGGTTTTCAGTCTTCCATTCTATATTTCTTGTTGAGGTGTTCCCAATCCTTTATTGAATTGCGCACCGCATACTGTGCGAGATCGTAATCCCGCTCGATCATGGCGCGTATAATCAAATCGTGATGCTTCATAACGGAAAATTCGGACATGGAAAGCTGCTGCACGTACGAATGCCTGATAAACGGAGCGAAAATATCCATCATATTGATATAAACATTTTTTAGGACATCATTTCCGGTTATCTCCACCAAAGCCAGATGAAAATTGAGATCCGCCAGAACGATCTGATCTATGGACGCCCCTTCTTCCACAGCTTTCTGAAGGTGGTTCTCCGTTTCCTGCAATTTCTCTATATCCTGGTCGGTGACACGTCCAATCGCGGCGTTCATTATTCCCGTCTCGAGAATATGCCTTAATTGAATTAAATCGGGCAGTTTTGTCCCCATCGCAATTATGCGGAAGAACTGCGCATCAAACAAACCGTTGCTCGCGGATCCGCGGACATAAGTACCGTCCCCGCGGCGTACGTCCAGCACACCGTACGAATCCAGTATTTTAACAGCCTCGCGAACAACCCCGCGGCTCTTGCCAAACATGGTACTCAATTCAAACTCATTGGGGATCTTATCGCCAACATGCAAATCCTGCTCGATTATCATGTTTTTTATGGCCTTGATGATCTGCTCGACAGCTGTTAAAGATTTTTTATCGTCATCCATTTTTATACTCTGCTCCACTAGACTTCCTCTGATACAGCTTTATTTTTGTTATACATTTCCAAATTACGGCAAAAGCACAGGAATAACTTATCATGTACTTTTGCCGCAAATATCTACTGGTAAACTCTGTCTATATTATAAAATATCCTTAGTGTTTTTTCAATCAGCTCATCTGGCAGCGGAGAATCAATCGGACTTGCCGCGGTTTGCGCTGAGAACCAAAACGGAAATAATAATTACGCCTTTGATGATGTTCTGAACACCGATGGAGAAATTGGCGACCTGCATTGCCGCCACTACAAAGCTCAAAAACAGCGCTCCGAACAATGTGCCCACAGTTACCGCGCGTCCTCCCGATGCAAGCGTACCGCCTATTACCACGCTGCCTACGGTATCAAGTAAATATGAGTCGCCCATCCCCAGGAAAGCGCCGCCGATACGTCCGGAAATGAAGAATCCGCAAATAGCCGCAAGCACCGCACTTATAACATAAGCAAGCGTTTCAACCAGGTTGACCTTGATCCCGGCCAGCTGCGCCGCACGTTTATTCTGGCCTAGTGCCAGCAGTGCGCGGCCGTACGTCATCGAACGGAACATAAACGCAATCCCTATAACGATCAGCAATACAATGTAGGTCACGATAGGCAGGCCAAGAAGCTTGGTATTCGTCAGTGCGTTCATTATGTTGCTGACCTCAAGACAATTGAAAGTCCTGTTATAGATGGATGTCGCCGTGGAAAGGATATAACCTACGGCAAGCGTCGCAATCATCGAGGTGATGCGTAAACGGATAACCAGCAGGCTGTTCACAAGACCTACAACTGCGCCGACCACAATAACGAGCAGCAGCACGGGAAAGAAATTCCGATCCTGGCCATTGGTCAATCCCATGGTCAAAAAGGCAGACAGCGTAATCATGTTAGGGATCGAAAGGTCGAAAGCGCCGCGTCCTGTTGTCATAACGATCATCTGTCCAAGAGCGCAAATCGTCAAATAGCTGGCGATCGTGAAATTGGCGGTGAAGCTCGTGTAAGATAGCTTGCCTGAAATCAATGAGACCGTTATGAACATTATCAACGATCCGGCCGCAGCCAATGTCCATTGATGGTTTTTTGTCAAAGTATTAATTTTAATCATTCCTTTGCTCCTTTCCTAAGAAGCCTCAGAGATAGAATCAAAATAAGCAGCAATCCCTGTACAGCTGCCGTAAAGTCGGAGCTGACGTGTAAAAATCCAAGAAGTATAGTGACAAGCGACAGTGTAATGGCGCCGAAGACAGCACCGACATGGCTGACCCTGCCGCCGCTCAGCGCGCCGCCGCCAAGGACCACGGAAGCCACCGTGAGAAGCGTGTACGAATCCATTGAGCTTGCGTCCGCCGAGAATGTCAGCGCCGTAAAGGACTGGCCGCCTAGCACCGCAAAAAATCCGGAAATCATGTAGACGTTAAACACTGCGGCGAATTTTCCCCAGCCGCTTCGAACCATGGCTTCCTCACGATTGCCGAAGCCGCGCAGCACCGTTCCGTATTTGGAACGGTATATGAGCGTTGCCACAACTGCAGCAAGCACAAGAATAGGAAGCACGTTCGGAATACCTAAATAAGCCTTATTGAAAATATCGATCAGCAGTTGGGGAGCCTGTCCTCCGGGGATGGTCTGCAGCACCAGGGCGGCGCCAAACCAGACAAACGAGGAGCCCAATGTCACGATAACAGCCGGTATGTTGAGACGTCGGATCAATATACCCATAAGTCCGTAAATAATCCACCCGCAAAGAATGAGGAATATGCCCAGCAAGGGCGATCCGTACAGCACCGTGGCAGCCGTGACACTTATGAATCCCATAAAATTTCCAATACTAAGGTTGACATGACTGAAGCCGATTATATAACTCTGGCTGATTGAAGCCAGTATCAGCGGCAGAGACCCGCTTATCAAAAGCTCTATGCCGAACAATGTGAACGATTTCGCCTGTATCAATCCGCAGGCCAGATAAATGGCCAGCATAGCCAGCACAGGCGTGAGTATCGGCAGGTTTATCCGGCGCTTTGTTTTATCGAGTTTTTCCTTCTTATTGTCGACAGCCTTGAAGGATGCCGCAATTATGCTGTCTTTGCTGATATCGCCGCACTTCAGCGTTTCAATGATAGTGCCGTAGCGCATGACAAAAACACGGGTGCAGCTGTCAAGCTCCGAGTCGTCGGAGCTGTACCAGATGATGAGCTTGCCTTGAGCGGCAGCCCCGAGGAAAACTTCATAGAGCTGCCTCTTGGTTTCCACATCGACGCCGCGTGTCGGATCATCGAGAATGATGATGTCCGCATCCGCAATCATCGCACGCGCAATCAGCACCTTTTGTTGATTTCCGCCGCTGAGGCTGACAATTTCAGCTTTTGGGCTTTCTCCCTTGATTTTAAGCTTATTGTACCATTCGGACGATTGCTCGACAATTTTTTTGGGAGAATTCACGGCAAACAGCGCTTTGCGCATCAGCGAAGTTATCGCGATGTTGTCCGCAATGGACCACAGCGGGAAATTGCCCTCCGCTTTCCTGTCGCCGGTAACGTATGCAATGGAGCCATTGCGCCGGATCTTACTGCGAAGGCTCATAGGCAGTTCGAAAATCGCATGCAGCAGGTCCTTCTGTCCGTTGCCTTCAAGACCCGCGATGCCTATGACCTCTCCGCCGTTCATCGTGCAGGTCACATTTTTGAGCGCGCCCTTCGTAACGTTGTCGCAGGTCACATAAACCTTTTCATTGATTTTAGCATTCGACAAGCCTGCGGCGACATCTTCCCGGCACACCTTCTGTGCGCTGACGCCGCCGCTCATTATATCGATGAGCATGTCTTCGCTGGTTTCCCGGGTATCACAGTCGGATACCACTTCTCCGTTTCGAAGAACGTAAACCTTGTTCGTGATCTCCATAATCTCGAACAGTCTATGTGTGATATATATGAAGGTTATGCCTTCTGCGGCCTTTTTTCCAATATAACTTAACAATTGCCTTGTCTGCTCCACCGGCAGAGAAGAGGTTGGTTCATCCAGTATCAAAAGTTTCAAATCAGGATCTGAAAATGCCCTGGCGATTTCCACCATCTGTTGCTGTGCAATCGAAAGATCGCCCAATTCTTTTTTTACATCAATACCGTTGCCGGGAAAAACCTTGTCGAGCTGTTCTTTTGCAATAGCCGCCGCCTGTTTTCTCCAGAGTATCGACCCTTTAAAAAGATGCCTGAGCTCAACAACAAAATTCTCATAAACCTTTAGGTTTTCACAGAGCGATAATTCCTGATAAGCAACGCGAATACCCATTTTGCTGGCTATTGTCGGTGAAAACGATTTACAGTCAATAGCCTCTCCGTTAAAATACATGGCGCCTTCATCAGGCGTAGTGACACCCGAGACAACACGCATCAGCGTACTTTTCCCGGCGCCGTTTGCTCCAACCAGCCCCAGAACATCACCCTTGTTTATCTTCAGGCTGATATGGTTATTGGCTATGGTAGTGCCGTATATCTTTACTATATCCGATAATTCAAGAAACGCTTTTTTATCCGTTATCGGGCTGTTTTTTATATTATCCATATGCAGCTCTTCTTTCCTCATTTCTGCCAAGCGCAGAAGATTGGGAATGGCGCGGCAAGCGCGCCATTCCGGTGTCCTCATTGGTTCCATGCCAGATTTGCTTCAGGCATATTGCCTATATTCATTATTTTCTGGAGGGGATAATAATCTGTTCCATTACCTGATCATTTGTCCAGTCTGCGCCTGCGATCGAACCGGCCTCCATGTCCTTGAACTGATCGGCCTGGTCACGGGTTATAACAGACAACGCAAGGTTCATTTTCTTGGGAACTTCCGTACCGTTCAGTACATTCAATGCCGCCCAGAACGCTGCGGAACCGCAAGCCGGCGCCGCACGCATGCTCAGAGTATCGTATTTGTCCTGCTTGAGCCACCAGCCGATGAACTCGGCCGAGTTGTCGCCGGACATGAGCGGTACCTGGATGCCAGCCTGTTCGTATGCCTTGATTATGCCGTATGTGTCTCCTCCCTGGTTGAATATCATATCAACCTTGGGAAGGCTCGGAATGATCTTTGTGAATTCTTCCTGCGCCACTGTGGAGTCAGCTTTGCCTTGAACAGTCGCAACCACTTTCAAATCAGGATGCTCGTTAATTACCTTCATGTAAGCGTCATACATGACCTGTTCAGGACCGGAGCCGGCAACACCTCGCACCATAACTACATTGCCTTTATAGCCGTTTTGCTTGGCCATATAGTCACCCATCTGGTAGTAGAAATTGGAGAAGTCGAAGTCCATATTGTACACGTTCTGGTCGTCAACCGTGGAGTCAAAAACGATAACCTGAATGCCGGCTGCAACTGCTTTATCAAGAACGCTGTTGAGCGCTGTCGAGGATGCCGCATCGACGCAGATTGCATTGACGCCTTCCATTATGAAGCTGTTGATTTGAGAGATCTGTGCGTTCACAGAGCCGTCGCCGTTCTGAATCTCATAATTCTTGATATAACCTGCCGCTTTGGCTTCCTCGGCAACCTTGGTAAAGGATTTAACCATCCCCTTGCGCCATGTGTTTCCGTAATAGGAGTTGGACAGTCCGATTACCCAATCCTTTTTCGGTATTGTGTTTGTTGCCGAAGTAGTTGACGCTTCTTCTGAGGTGCTTGCTGCAGGCGCCGGGGTCGACACCTCATTTGTGGTCTGCGGTGCGGTTTGCGTTGTGTTTTGTGCCGAGTCTCCGGCCGGAGCGTTGCCACAGCCTGCAAATAAGCCAACAGCCATAGCAAGGGTGATTACGAGAGCAACCAGTTTCTTAGTCATTTTTTTCTCCTCCTGTTTTATTTTCGATCCGGGATCCGATCAAGCGTCTGCTTAAGATAAGCGATGCTCTGCCTTACCCAGCGATCTTCTTTTTGAAGCGTCTCCTCCAAATCTGATTCCGGCGCCATCCACAATTCCAATATGGAACTGTAATCGCCGCGGGCCTGCGCCTGCAGCCTTTTTTCCATTTCTGGAATATTCAGAAACCCTTCGCCGGCAGGGGTTCCTGTCACAAGCAGCCCCATGTTGTTTTTTACACGCTCAATTTTAAAATCTTTTACATGGAAATTGACAGTGTGTTTAGCAAGTATGTCCATTACCTGCTGTGTATTCTCTTCGCAGGCAAAGGAATTAACCGTGTCGAGTACTATTCCCACATGCGGGTTGTTTATCTCCTCTACGATATCCGCGAACACATGCGCTTTAAATCTGTCATGATTCTCTATGCCAAGGACAATATCGTTGTCCGCAAGGCTTGGCAATACCGCCGACAGCAACCCGACAATCTCTTCAAAGTCCGGCCTGTGCCGCGCCGTATCGATAACCACCCTGAGCAGAGTGGCGTTCAGAGCCTTCGTAATCCCGATATAGTTTTCAAGATGGTCAGTTTCAATGCCCCTGGTTCCTACCTCCAGCTCTATTGACCGCTGCTGCGCATAGTCTCTTAAATCCTTGAGTTCGGATGAAGACAGCCTGTCCAGCGGACAATTGTCGGCTATCTGCAAAACCGGAACCTCCAATGCCACGGCTTTATCCACCAGATCGAAGGCATTAAGCGGTCTTTCCGGTTCAAATCCCGGATATCCCACCGCAAAGGAATAGGAGAAAGAGCTGATTCCAATTTTCGTTTTGTTCATATTATTCATACCGTTCATTTACTGATTTCGTGTGTGATTTCATAAACGCTTTGATCGACCGCCTGCCGGCTCATAATATTTTGTATCCAGTCCGGCTTGAATATAACGTCCATCGCATTTTTCAAAGCAAGGTTTGCGCCGTCCGAGAACGGGAAGCCTGCAAAATCAAACAGAACTCCGAACTGCACTTTGAGATGTCCCATAACGAATGCCATAACGGCATCCCTCGGTACACCCTGCTCCACACAGGCGTCCACAGCCATTCGCATCCCTTTGACCAACGGCGCCGTTATCGATTCGACAAGGGCGGGCTCAAGCATGATCATCTGATCAATGGTCAAACGGAAAGCTTTTGCTATGGGTTTGAACATCTTGCGTGCAAAAGCTTCGTTCTCTTCATAATCGGCATCGCTTCCCTGATGGATGGCGCACGCAATATCCATACTGGCCGCGCCAACGCCGCCGAACCAGTCTTTCTGCGCCGCCAGGCTCAAATTTTCCTCAAAGGCAAAAAGCGGAGGATGGCAGGGGTGAACCACGAAATATTTGAGATCCTCACGCATCACCATAACCTTCCCATAATGCGCGGCCGGATCCAGTCCAATGACCGTAGCGCCGCTTTTCATAAGCGGTATGATTTCCTTCGAGACTTTTTGAATGATTATGTCGGGGACCGCAAAGATTACGGCATCGGCACTTTTAACCGGTTCATTGCCGCCCGTCGCTTCAACGCCTAAGGTATCCTTCAGGCGCTTCCTCCCGGCTTCGCTGATTTCCACATAAGAAATTTCATAATCTTGCTCGTCCTTAATGTTTGCCGTTACACGGCGCCCCATTTTCCCGCCTGCACCCAGCAGGACCACTTTCTTTTTCATTGCAATCGCTCTCCTTTGACTGTCCAATTATAATTCCGCAATGAAAATGGAGTAAGGCTTTAATTGTATCTCTCCATTTAGATTGTAGGTTTTCCAGCAGTCGTCTTCGGCTGAAAACAATTTCTTCCGGGACAGCTCAGCCGTGCTGTCCTCGTCCAGCATAACCCCGCGCATCGATAGCGGCGCGTCTGCAAGCCGCAGCGTTACGGCTTCGCTTTTGGAATTAGCCAATATCAGCCGCATCCTGTCCGAATTTCGCAGCGCAAGGATGGTCGCACTTTCTGTAACCGATACTGTGATATCGAATGCATTCAGGCCACGCAGCGCAAAAAATGCATAATAAAGCGGATACAGCATGTCCGGTACGGATGGGAACGGGTAATCACGGTCAGGCGCTTCTTCCTCCATGATTCCCTTGCAGCCGGCAAGTTCAAAGTAGTTGGCGCCGGCTGCTCCGCTGGTGATGGCCGCAGCTGCCGAACGCAAAAACCACGAAGCGGCAAACAACGACATCTGGCGGGTGTCCACATCGCGGGGCGCCTGACCCTTTTTAATGATCTCCTTGCCGGTAGCATCCGGATTCCACCGCATTTTTAACGTTATGGGAGATACCCATACAGGCAGAGTGGGATATATTTTGGCGCAGCTGAAAACAGTTGCGGCAAGCCCTTCCATGGTGGACATAATCGATACATTGTCAAACGCATGAACCTGCGGGTTGCTCGAGTAGGACACAAAATCCAGCAAGCTTTCGGGCAAGCGCTGGCGGTTGATCTGAGTAAAGAAAGCATCTGTGCCGGACCCAACCGGAACGGCAAAGCCGGCAAGAGACTCCCGGACTGCTGTGAGAAGCTCCTCCGGGACAACCTTGACGTCCTGTTGAAATACAACAAGACCCATAAGATCCTGCACGTGCTCACCAACTATGGTCCGGAGCGTTTCCAGTTCCGCCTCCCGGCTTTCCGTAAAAAATACGGCCAATTGAATCTTCAGCCCCAATACCCGGGCTTGCTCAAATATTTTTTCAAAATTTTCGAATGACTCATTAAAGTGGTAATCATAACGCAGCTGGGACAGCTCCAGCATTCTGACACGCCGCATCTGCAAATCTGTCAGCGGCCGCGTGATACAGCTTCCCAAAGAAAAGCCGCTTCCTCTGCGAATGTCTCCGCTGTCGAGCGATATAAAAGCTTCGTCATCAGACACCTTTGTTTCTTCCGCCTCAGGCCCGGTCTCAACCGATATTGTCACAGATTGGCTAAACCCGTCCCCCGGATTTACCGGCGCAGGGAAAGGAATAGCAAGCGGTGTGCAATATGTTTTGAACGATGCGTCGGTCCAGTTTCTCTGATCCTCCATCTCAAACACGTCGCCTTCGAAATCGACCCGTACCGTAACACCCCTGGCCGGGAAGTGTGTAATGGCTTTGATGTCAAAGAAAGGCTGGTGTGGAGATATCTCCGTTGGGAAATTGCCTCTTTCGGTTTGCGAGTTGAAATGTCTGACTTCACATGCTACGCCGCTGCAGGACGCCGGATGCAAGATGCAAAAACCGATGCGGTTTTTCATGAATTGGGATTTGGCTACGCCGTTAAATGCATATGAAATAGTTGAATCCGAACTCCCTTTGATCGCAGCCTGCCACTCAAACTGCATGTTGTCCTGATCATGGATAGCGGTGAACGAAACGGCGAACGCATCCTTTTGCTGTGCAACAACTAAATTCTCCACCCTGTAAGGAATGGTCCCCCAGTTGTAATCCCGCAGCGCAAAATAGACCTCATCAATAACGTTTTTTCCACCCATGGAAATGTTGATGAGACGTCCTGAAACAAAATCCAAACTCAGCTTACCTGCATATAATTTGCACGGTTTTTCCGATGCTTCTTTAACACCCGTCCATTTATCTTTTTGAATTTCGTTTTCAAACATATGATGTATCTCACTTTCAAACATTGCAGTATTTTGGATACGTTATATGATTGGTGTTTGCTGTCTTAAGAATAGTAAACCACACATGCAGCGCCTTGTCAACACCATTAGTGCTTTTAGTAATATTTCCATATAGACATTCTGCAATAAAACATATGATGTATATAAAAGGTTTTTCTTTGCAAAGAGCAGACATACATCATATGTTTATTTTTTAACATTCTTTGTATATGAAGGCTGAATTATTGGCGCCAAGGCACACGCATCAAATTGCGTATTTTTTTATCAGGTCTTTGAGATAGGCCGCCGTAACACGTGCACATTCATCCGCATTATCTGCGCGAACCAGCCCTTCAGAGAGATATCCGTCATAACCGAGAGCGTGCAGCAGCTGGATCAGTGCGGGGAAATTGATTTCCCCATGTGAAAAGCCTGCGGGCCAACGGTCGGAATCGCTGAAATGCATATGGCGAATGTGATCTTTGGACATTGCAATGGATTCATACATGTTCCTGTCTTCCAGATAGATGTGGAACAAATCAAGCGTCATCCCCAGGTTGTCGGCGCCCACACGCTCAACGATATCCAGTCCTTCAGCCGTGGTATTGATAAAGTTGATCTCAAAGCGGTTTGTGGCTTCAAAAGAAAGGTCAACCTTTTTTATCCCGGCATATGCCGTTGCTTCTTTAAGTACATCTACCAGCAAATCACGCGAATAATGGATCGGTTTGTCTGGAATGCAAGCGCCGCGGAACAATCCGATTCCCACGAAGCAATGCATCCTCTCCGCGATATCGATGCACTTTTTAAGCTTCTTCATGGCTTTATCCATAACCGCCTTGTCCGGTGAAATCAGGGTATATTTCAGGGCTGACGCGATATAACCCGTATTGATGCAGGCAAGGTCGATATGATTGTCGGAAACCGCCTTTTCCAGCAATGCCACATCGCACTCGTCGGGATCGTTTATGAGAAATTCTACCGCCTCAAATCCCTGCTCGGCAGCACGCTTGACGTTGATGTCGACACGATCTCTGTAGAGGTGGACATACTGGGAATCTGCCGGAAATTCCGGCGTTGCAACAAATAACGATGGTTTCATATAAGTTTGCATCTCCTTTTGTATTAAACATTTACTTCAATGACAACCTTGCCCTCTGAAGCTAAATTCTCCGAAACATAGCGGAAGCCCTCAACCGCATCGTCAAAAGCTATCTTTTTGGTAAGCAGCTCTTTTTCATGAAGCCTACCCTCGCTCATAAGCTTAAGCACCGGCTCAAACGCGCCCACGGAATTGCGCGACCCATGGATCGTCATTTCACGTTTGGTGAAATTCAGCCCATGAAACGAAACATCCCTGGTAGTGAGGCCGACGATAGTGATCATGCCGCCCGCCGCAACCAGATCCTGCGTCAGACTCATAACGGCGCTTACTCCTGTCGCTTCAAAAACCACACCGGCGCCCTCTCTGTCCGTCAGCTCCATTACACGTCCCAGAAGGTCTTCCTTGCCGGAATCGATCACAATATCCGCTCCCATTGCCAATGCCTTGTTCAAACGGTAGTCCGACAGATCGGCGACGATCACCCGCACGCCTTTTGTCTTTAATATATCCACTATTGTAAGGCCGATTGCGCCGGCGCCTATCACAAGCGCCGTTTCACCGTCAACGATCTCAGAACGCTGCACACAGTGATATCCGATTGTGTACGGTTCCACAAGTACAGCGGAGTCAATGCCGACATTGTCCGGTACTTTGTGCAGATTTCTGATCGGATAGACCGCATATTCAGCAAAGGCTCCCTGAGTGTGCGCACCGATTACTTTAAGGTCTGCGCAGCAATTCGGCTTGCCATGCCTGCACGGATAGCATGTACCGCAAGGGCTTAAGATTTCGGAAACGACAAGATCTCCTTTCTTAAAACCGGACTCTATACCCTCGGGCAGCGCTTCGATCGTCCCGACCATTTCGTGGCCATAGATCTGAGGATAATTTGCATAGGGCTGTGAACCGTTATAGAAATGCACATCGCCGCCGCAGATACCCACCTGCATCACTTTGACCAGCGCTTCATCCTGCTTATACTCCGGTATTGGCACATCTTCGATGCTTATCGTTTTTGGGGCATGAAATACAATCGCTTTCATATCCACCCACCTCCAGATTTATTTTTATTTCTGTTACCGCACGATATACACTTTCCATTTTTTGTCTGAAACATATGTGAGATAGAATGGTCTTATACGAGTAATTGTATTTGTATTACATTATACGTATTACCCTTTATTCGATTTTATTTTACAGCGCGTTTATCCGAATTGTCAATATCACTTTTTAAGCGCAAAGGGTGTAAAGAGAACAAAAAAATACCCGAACACCGCCGTGTACGGGTACCTCTCGATATTTTTTGATTCTATTCTTTAGTAATTTCGGCCTTTTCCATGGCCCGTTCCAGGTCTATCTGATTTTTCTTGAGGTGCTCCTCCATAATTCTTCTTGCACCGAAAGAATCCCTGTTGCGAAGGGCCTCGATCAGATTACGATGATAGTAGAAGCCTGCGCGGACATCCGTCAGACGCTTATATGTCCTCATACACTCCAGGAAGGATTCCCTCATGATCTGGTGAGTTTTGATGATAAGCGGATTTTTCGTCGCTTCGGCAATAATATAATGAAAGTCTACGTCAACGCTCGCGCTGTCTTTGTTTTCTACATTTAAGCGCTCCATCTCGTCCAGATTGTCTTCGAGTCTTTTTATGATCTTATCATCGCAGCGAAGCGCAGCCAATTCCGCCGCACCGCATTCGAGGATCAGCCGGTATTCATTCATGGATTGTATGTCGGGCGGCAAAAGCACCAGTATAGGAACCAGACCGTTAATCTGCTGGCCGCTTGAAAGATCGCATACGATAGTACCGTGCCCCTGCTTGCGCTCAATGAGCCCAAGGCTCGAAAGCTTTTGCAAGGCCGCACGAATGGAAACGCGCGAGACCCCCATGGTCTCGGCGAGCTCGGTTTCCGCGGGAATCTTCTCCCCCTGCTTCCATTCACCTGAGGAGATGAGCTCCATAAGCTGCTTAAAAACCATCTCGGATATATTTTGACGATCAATCGATTGAACCGGCATATTTTACCTTCCAATATACGTTAGTTGTATTATATTATTACAATCTAATTCTAATTAAAATATTGGCATCTGTCAACTTTCTATAGTTAAAAAGGCATTGACGTGTTATGTAATATGTATTACAATTTAACTCGTAACATATTTAATCCTGCAGATGCATTGCAATCATCTGGATATATTAAATTAATAATTGCAAAGGATCACTATCTTATGAAATACGGCTGCTGCTTAAACATGTTGTCCAATACACCCGACGGTACCGGCTCGGAACATCTGGCGCTATTTCGCCGCATCGGCTATGACTACGCCGAGCTGCCGCTCGCAGAGATCATGAGCCTGCCTGAAGCGGGATTCAACCGGCTGCTCGAAGACTTAAACGAAAGCGGACTTCAGTGTGCAAGCTGCAACAACTTTTTCTCTCCCGCTATGAGATTAACAGGGCCGGAGGTTGATTTCGACGCGGTTTTCTCCTATGTGGACAGGGCTGTCGTTGCAGCTGTGAAGTTGGGCGCTGAAAATATCGTTTTCGGAAGCGGCGGCGCCAAAAGGTATCCGGAGGGCTTCAGCAAACCGGAGGCCTATGCGCAGATCGCCCGCCTCTTGAAATATGCGGACACGGTGGCGTCCCGGTATGGTATGACCATTACCATCGAGCCTTTGCGTAAAGCCGAATGCAATATCATCAATACCTTCGAAGAGGGCGTACAGCTTGCCCGCGATGTGGGCGGCAAACAGGTCAGGGTTCTGGCCGATCTTTATCATCTGGTGGAAGAAAACGAGCCTCTGTCGCACATTTCCGAATACGGTAAGGCTTACCTTGCCCATATCCATGTTGCAAACCCGGCGGGACGCGTCTTTCCGCGTGAAGGCGACGGATCTGAAGAGCTTTACCGGGAGTTTTGCAGCACTGTAATCGAGGCGGGATATGACGGGCGTATCAGCTGCGAGGCGTACTCATCGGATCTGAACAGGGACGCGCCCGCAACGCTCAGACTTCTCAAGAATTACTTCGAACAAAAGAATTCCTTCGAACAAAAGAATCACTTCGAACAAAATGAAAGGAGATGACAGATATGTACAGTAAGCAACATCTGGAATTCCTGACTGCGAAAGCGCAGCAGCTTAGACGTGACGTAATAGTCAGCATGGGCGTGGGGGTCGCCGGTCATATCGGCGGTTCCAACTCCGCAGCAGATATCGTCGCGGCACTCTATTTTCATAAAATGCATTATGACCCATCTCAGCCCAAAAACCCTGACCGCGACAGATTTCTGCTCAGCAAGGGTCATGTCGCCATCCTGCAATATGCCGCTTTGGCCGAGGCCGGATTCTTCCCCGTGGAGGATCTGAAGACAACCAAAGCCATCGGTTCGCATCTGCAAGGCCATCCTGACGTATTGAAAACCCCCGGCGTCGAAGCCGGAACTGGCTCGCTTGGTCAGGGACTCTCTATTGGACTCGGTATGGCGCTCGGTATGCGCCTCAACAAAATTTCACGCAAGGTATATGTGCTGATGGGAGACGGCGAGATAGCCGAGGGACAGATCTGGGAGGCTGCGATGGCCGCAAGCGCCTACAAAACGGATAACCTCATCGCGATCATCGACAAAAACGATCTTCAGGCGACAGGGCCAGTAGTGGAACGCCTCAATACCAACCCGCTTAATGAGAAATTGAGCGCTTTCGGATGGCATGTCATCGATATCGACGGTCATAATATGGAACAAATCCTCACTGCTTTTGACGAAGCCGGCCAAATTGAAGGTCAGCCCACAGTAATCATAGCACACACAGTGAAGGGACGGGGCGTCAGCTTCGCTGAGAACAATGCCGCATTCCATAACGCCGCACTGACTGAAGAAAACTATGAGCGCGCATTGCGCGAACTGGCCTGATGGCGAAAGGAGAAAACAATGAGTTGCAATAATCAAAGAACTGCTTACGGCTCGACACTGGTGGCTTTGGGAGAAGAGAACCCGAATATCGTCGTACTCGAAGCCGATCTTGGAAAATCCACCATGTCTTTTATGTTTCAGAACGCTTTTCCCGAACGTTATTTTGAAATGGGCATTGCCGAAGCCAACATGACATCAGTTGCGGCGGGCCTTGCACTATCGGGCAAAACCGCCTTTACCAACTCCTTCGCGGTGTTTTCAGCAGGCCGCGCCTACGATCAGATCCGTCAGACGGTCGCCATAGGCCGCTTAAATGTCAAAATCTGCGGCTCTTCCTCCGGCTGCTCCGATTTTGGAGACGGCGCGACGCATCAGTCAGTGGAGGATATGGCAATAATGAGCGCCATTCCCAACATGACGGTCTTATGCCCCGTCGACGCAAACGAAACCGTCAAGGCCGTCCGCGCAATGGCGGCGCACAATGGTCCCTGCTATATACGTCTCAACCGTAACAGTTACGATAACGTGACATCCGAAGACGCTCCGTTTGAGATCGGAGTCCCCTCTGTTCTTCGGGAAGGCAGCGACATAGCTGTGTTTGCCACGGGTTTCATGTGTGTCAAAGCTTTGGAAGCCGCCCGGCTTGTCGAAGGAAGCATTTCCGTCAAGGTGGTCAATGTGAGCACCATCAAGCCGCTCAGCGATCAGGTGATATGCGATCTGGCCGGCAGCTGCAAAGCTATAGTGACTGCCGAAGAACACAGCGTGATCGGCGGGCTCGGATCGGCAATCGGACGCGCTGTCCGTCACCTCGGCAGACCCATGGAGCATATGGGTATTCACGACCATTTTGGATGCAGCGCACACTCATATGATGAAATACTGGATTATCTGGGCCTGACGACGCAAAGCATAAGGACTGCAATCGAAAGCATGTACAATCTTGCGAAATAACGGAGGTAGATATTATGAAAATTGGTTTTATCGGACTTGGTATCATGGGCAAGCCCATGGCAAAAAATCTGCTGAAAAAGGGCTATGAACTGGCTGTTTACGATATTACTGCTGAAAATATAAGCGCTCTGACCACTCTTGGCGCTGCTGCAGCCGATTCCGCCAGGGACGCTGCCGCGCAAAGCGAGATCATCATTACCATGGTGCCCAACTCCCCCCATGTCAAGGCGGCCGTCCTCGGTAAAAACGGCGTTCTGGAAGGCGCGAAGCCGGGCAGTATTCTTATCGATATGAGCTCCATCGCGCCGCTCGCCTCCCAGGAAGTTTACAAGGCATGCGCAGAAAAGGGTGTGGAAATGCTGGATGCACCTGTTTCAGGCGGAGAACCCAAAGCGATCGACGGTACGCTATCCATAATGGTCGGAGGCAGGAAAGAAATCTTCGATCGTGTCTATAATATCCTGATGGCTATGGGAGGCAGCGCAGTTTATTGCGGCAATATAGGCGCGGGTAATACAACAAAGCTGGCTAACCAAATCATAGTGGCAGTTAATATTGCGGCAGTCTCAGAAGCGTTTCTTTTGGCAACCAAGGCCGGCGTTGATCCCGAGTTGGTTTTTAATGCGATAAAAGGCGGCCTTGCCGGTTCAACCGTGATGAATGCAAAGGCGCCTATGATACTTGACCGTAACTTCAAACCGGGCTTCAAAGTAGACCTGCACATAAAAGATCTTAACAATGCGTTGGAAACCGGACACAGTGTCGGCTCACCTCTGCCATTGACAGCGTCCGTGATGGAAATGCTTCAATACCTCCATGCCAATAACTGCGGCCAGTGTGATCACAGCGCCATAGCAAATTATTACGAGGAAATCGGGAAAGCGGAGATAAAAAAACCCTGATCAAAAAATCTAATTCTTATATAGCAACCTCTCCTAAAGCACAGACGCCTCCGCAAAAGCAGAGGCGTCTGTGCTTATTATATTTTTCTTTATCTTTTAATCAATAGAACCGACAGATCGTTCACGTTGGTGCCGGTTGCTCCGGTTTTAACAAGACCGCCGCATTTTCCCAGGGCAAAATACGCATTATTGTTTTCAAGCTCGCCCAAAATAGATATTCCAGCCTCCGAAAGCACATGTGCGGTATGTCCGTCCACATAGCCGCCGGCAGCATCTGTGGGTCCGTCCGTCCCGTCTGAACCCAAGGAAAATAACGCGGTATCCTCGAGACCGTCAATGCCTGCCGCCGCCGCCAGAGCAAGTTCCTGATTCCTGCCTCCCCTGCCGTTTCCTTTCAACTGCACCACAGTTTCACCGCCTGCAATAAACGCAAGCGATACATCCGTTTTGGCATGATACCGCGCAACGGACGCGAGAAAGCTTCCTGCATCCCTTGCGGTACAGCACAGGCTGTCCGTCAGAACAATCGGACGGTATCCCAGCTTGATGCATGTCGCCTCGGCAGAAGCGCACAGTTGTCTGACGCTGCCTGTCACAAGCGTCTCCACGTTCTCCAGCGTTTTAGGCATCTCAGTTTTGAGGCAATCCAGAGCCTGTCCGGAAAGATGCAAATCGTACCTTTTTACAATTTCCATCGCTTGCTCGCAGGTTGACGAATCGGGGTATGCCGGTCCCGACGCGATCATATCGAGCGGATCTCCGATAATGTCCGACAAGACGATGGTAAATACCTTCGCAGGCTTACAATGCAGCGCAAACCGCCCGCCCTTTACAGCAGAAAGCCTCTTACGGACGATGTTCATTTCTACAATATCAGCGCCGCAGGCAAGCAGCTGTTTTGTTATGTCCTGCAGCTCCGCCGGCGGTACCAGCGGCTTTTCAAACAGTGCAGACCCTCCGCCCGATAATAGAAAAAGCACGGTATCGTCGGGGAGTAAACCTGACGTCAATTTTAGCGCTTCCTCTGCCGCCAGAAAGGAATTGGCGTCGGGCATGGGATGCCCGGCCTCAAACACGCGAACACGTGCTATTTCCCCTTTTGAATGCTCATATTTTGTTATAACCAGGCCATCCGTAACCTTATCTCCCAAAAAATCCGCAGCCGTTTTTGCCATTTGCCAGGCGGCTTTTCCGACTGAAACAAGAAATACCCTGCCGGGGAAGCTCCTGCTATTGAGCGCACGCTCCACTGCCGCATCCGGCAGCGCCGATTGGATTGCGGCTGTAATGATCTGGTCTGCGTCTTTTCGAAGTGTCATTGAATCCTCCAAATTTGCTTGTAGTATGTATTACCACAACTATTATAGCACGCCTGTAAGCATATTTAAACAAAATGTCGGATATATCAGAAGAAGCCCGGTTTCAAAAGGTTGAAACCGGGCAGTTCTGGAATAAGACAGTGATTTTTATGAATTGCCTGAAATTTAATAACTGCTTTCCTATCGTCTACTTCGCTATTTGTATAACTGACTTGACAATCTCCGCCTTGTTGTTGATGCTCTCGTCCATGGCTCTCTGTATATCGTCGAAATCAAAACGGGCCGTCACGATCTTTTCGGGATCGATATTGCCGCCGGCAACTGCTTTGATCGCCATCGGATAAATATGCCTGTAGCGGAAAATCGTCTTCATAGTAAGCTCTTTATCCAGCGCCATGTTAACGGGCAGGTTGATGCTGCCCTTCCCGCTGTAGCCTACAAAGACTATCGTGCCGCCCTTGTGGGTTACCTCAATGAGCTGTCCCGCCGTTATTTCGGCGCCGGCAGTCTCGAACGCTATATCGACGCCTCTTCCGCCCGTCAGCTCCATGACTGTTTTCACCGGATCCTGCAGCCTGGCGTTAATGACCTTCGTCGCACCGAGTTCCAACGCCTTGTCCAGTCTCTTCTGCTCGATATCGGACACATAGATCTCGGTGATACCCATGGATTTCAACGCCAGCAGCGTAACAAGCCCGATGCAGCCGGAACCAGTTATCATTGCAGTCTGCCCGACGTGGGCGCCGGCCTGGTTCGCGGCGTGGAAACCGACGGCCAGCGGTTCTATCAGAGCTCCGGACATCATGCTCACATTATCCGGGAGCTTGAAGCACAGATCGGCTTCATGCGCCACATACTCCTGAAAAACTCCGTCATATGGCGGCGTGGCAAAGAACTCGACGTCCGGGCACAGGTTGTACAATCCATTTCTGCAGTATTCGCAATGCCCGCAGGTCTTTCCAGGCTCAAGCGCAACCCGGTCTCCAGGCTTCAGGCCGGTTACACCGGCGCCTGCCTCGACTACGACTCCGCTCGCCTCATGCCCGAGCACGAATGGCGGTTTTACTATGAAATTGCCTATTCTGCCCGTTTCGAAGTAATGCAGATCCGAGCCGCAGACTCCCACGCATTCTATTTTGACCAGGACTTCTCCCGGCTTTGCCTGAGGAATGTCCCTCTCCACGAATTCCATTTTGCCGATGTCAGTCATTACCGCTACTTTCATCTTTCCATGCATTTCATCATCCCCTTTAAAATAATCAGATATTTGAAATATAAACCAGAGTCTAATTTATTAGTCTACCACTAATATAACATTATATAGAAATTAATCCATAAGTAAATAGAAAATTATTTACTGTATTTTACCTTAACAGCATCCGCATAATGCGGCTTCACGGTTATTTCAGCGCTGCCGCCGGCCACTATCCTGACGCGTTTGACTTCACCAGGGAACAGGTCGAAGTAATTTTCAGAGAACAGCCATCCGAATTCGGTCTCTTCATTTCCGGCGGTGATTTCGATGCAGCGCGCGAACTTATCGGTGGTTATTACGAGCTCATCGCCCTCCACCATTACCCTGAGCTTCGCATCCGGGAATTTGTAATGACGCTCTACGTCGACAAAATCATTCACACGGTCATAAATTCCGTTTTCCTTGTCAGTGAACGTAGCATACAGAAGCAGCGTCTTCCAGAAGAATTTGTATTTGTCGAGGTTCAGCACAATGCCGGAATGACCCTTGAGCATCTCTGCGTCGACCTTGTCCGTCAGGACAAATTCATTTTTTTCGATATCGAACATTCCGAAGGTGACTTCACCCTTCACATCGATGCTGCTGTCATTGGCGAGCCACAGACGGTAACTGTTAGGAGTTATCTGAAAGCTCAGAGCGATCGGGCGCTGTGCCGCAGCAGTGGCATAGTACGAATGGAAGCCCTCCTGGAAGAAGTCGATAATGGCACAGTATACCTTGGGCCAGGTATCGAGCAGCTTGCATGCAAAATGGCCCTTTATGCGCTTGTTTACCGGTACGTCGCCGTCCCTGCTGCCCTGGCGTACTTTCTCGATGCAGCGGCGCATGGACTGGCCCGCGGCTGCCGCGAAGCGGTACAGATGATCTTCGGGCGTATCTGCGTCGTAGTATTCCCAGTAAGGTCCTGTCTTTATATGGCCCAGTGCCGAATGATGGCTGCGCTCCATCCAGCTGTCGGGCATGGGGAACCTGTCACCATGGGTCAGTTTGCCGCTGTACTCTTCAGGCCAGAGGTCGCCCTTTATCATGCGTTTCAGACTGTGCATCACGGGAGGCGCGCAGCGTATGTCTTCCCCTATGAAGTTGGGATACTCTGCGTAAGGGTAAGCCCAAACTCCGTCATAAACGTGGAAATCTCCCTGACGGGGATCGTTTGCCCATTCCCCGCCATACGGCGAATTGGGGAAGTAAAACCTGCCGTTGTCATAATAGTCCACAAGGGCCGGGTAATCTTCGAGCACCATCTCGCTGCCGTACGCGTGCATGTCGCGGTCGATGTATTCGGAGCCCATTATGGTTTCGTTTCCTCCGCACCACAGCAGCAGCGACGGGCGCCAGCGCAGGCGAAGTATGAGGTGGATGGCCTCCTGCCTGCAGGCTTCCCGGTATTCGGGATTGTTCGGATATGCTCCGTTCCCGAGGTAGAATTCCTGCCATATCAATATGCCGCGCCTGTCCGCCTCATCGTAAAGTTCGTCCTCATACGGGACGCCTTCGCCCCATATGCGCAGCGTGTTCATGTTTGCATTTTCGCACATATCAAGGATGCGGTGCACGCGTTTCGACTCCCAGCAGTGCGTATAATCTTGGAAGGGATCCATGCTTCCGCCCCACAGGCGGACCGTCCTGCCGTTTATCCTGAAGCCCAGGTCACCGTCCTGTATGACTTCGCGGAAACCGATCTTCTTCTCCATCCTGTCCGCAACCTGCCCATTGCTCATCAGCAGCATTTCAACGGAGTAACGGGCCTGGCCTCCGAAACCGCGCGGGTTCCAGAGCTCCGGATCCTTTACTGCAAGCTTGAAGGGCTGCCTCCATGTACCTGATACGGATTTTTCATCGGATATGACTGTGTTTCCCTCAGGATCGCACACAATGATTTTTACCGAATCGCCGTTTGTACCTTTCAGCGTAATTGTAAGGTTGCCCTCGGTATACGGAGCTTCAACGGAGGGAATTATATGGTCCCAGGTAAATTCGGCTTCGTCGACGTAATCTATATAGACGGGCTGGAAAATGCCAATAGGTTCGAAATATGGAACAGCACCCTGGTAGGACGCCCCTTCGGTAACGCCCGCAGGGAAATCGTGCTTCGGCTTGCGCAGCATTTTGAATTTCAGGACGGTCTTTTCCCATTCCTTTGGCAGGGTGAGCTTGTCGAGCACGTCCTCGATATTATGGAAGTGTATCACCAGCGTGTTGTGTTCAGCTATATATTGCGTTATGTCTATCGTCTGCGGCAGGTAAAAGTTGTCGTGGCTGCCTGCCTTGACACCGTTCAGGTAAACGTCGGCTATCGTGTCGAGTCCTCCGAAGAAAAGGCGGACGGCGCTTGCTTCACGTTCCCTGTCGAAACGGCATCTGTAGACCCAGTCGTAATCCCCCACCCATTCGCCTGATTCGCACCAGCCTATCCGTATTTCCTCCGGCAGGTAACCCTCATCAATCAGAACGTCGTGAACCTGTGAAGGCATCTTCTTTACGGAAATCCAGCCTGCGGGTTCTCTGCCTGTTTCAGGGACGGGATTTTCAGGATCGATGCTCCCGGCAGGTATTATTTTTAACAGCTCCCAGTTTTCAGTAAGGCAAAGTCTGGTTTTCATAATATCCTCTTTCCATACAAAACAAGATTAGTCAGAGGGGGATACCAGGCGTCGTAATTACGGCCTGGCATCCCCCTCTGAATTTTTTAGAATATGAAGCCCTTGGTCTGTGCAAGCTTATTCATAATATCCTGGTCGAGGCGCTTTCCGCTTGCGGATACGTTCTTCTCAACCTGCGAGGCGTTCTTGGCGCCCGGAATTACACTGTGGATGCCCGGATAGCTGAGGTTGTAGGCAAGTGCGAGCTGAGCCATGGTCAGGCCGGTTTCTTTTACACATTCCTCGACGATCTTCATGTCGGGGATGACCGACGCAAATCGTTCCTCAGACCAGAAGCCCTTACGGTTGTCGCCGTCTGCGAACTTTGTATCGCTGCCGTATTTTCCGGTCAGGATGCCGCTGGCGAGAGGCTGGCTTGTCAGCACTGCAATGTTGCGTTCCTTAGCTATTCTTACGACTTCGATGTTTGTTTTGTTCAGAATATTGAACGGGACCTCGAGTACGTCGATAACATTCTCGGTATCATGCTCGTAAGCATGCATCGTATCTCCTGCCTGCCACATTGCGAGACCGACATAGCGGGCTTTGCCGGATTTCTTCATTTCCTTGAGGGTCTCAAATACCTTGCCCTTTTCCTGCCATTCAGCGTTCGGCACATGGAGCAGGTAAACGTCCACGAAATCGGTCTGCAGGCGCTGCAGGCTCTCATCAAGACACATCATGAGATAGTCGTGGGAGAAATTCTTGCTGCGTTCGGGTACACGGTAGTTCGTGCCGCCTTTTGTGACGATAACGGCTTCATTGCGCCTTCCTTTGAGGAATTCGCCGATAAGCGTTTCGCTGTGGCCGTTGCCGTATGCGTCGCATGTATCGTAGAAATTGACGCCGAGATCCCATGCCTTTTTCAATGCTTCCACAGCATTTACATCATCAGGTCCTTCACCCCAGCCCAGTCCGCCTATTGCCCATGCGCCGAAGCCTACGTCGGAAACCTTGAGATCCGTTTTTCCAAATGAATTTAATACCATAATGTACACCTCTTCCTTATAATTCAAGTATTGTTTTTGATTTTGCGTAATGTGCTTTTGCCGTTATATTTCCTCCATTATGCCCGGTCTTTATTCTAATGCGTTTTATTTCACCCGGAAGGAGATCAAAATAATTGTCGGAGAAATAGAACCCGAACGGATCCCCGTCCTTTTCGCCGGAGAGCTCGACGCACCTTGCAAAGCAGTCGGTTTCGATTACGAGCTCATCTCCTTCGATCTCCATCGAAAGCCTGGCGTCGGGGAAGGATAAGTGGCGTTCAATGTCCGCAAATATGCTGACTGTCGATATCCGGGTACCGTCGTTCTTCAAAAGTCTTCCTACTATCAGCCTGTTACGCGGGAACTGCCCGAATTCGTCCAGGTTCGTTATCAACCGGGACTGCCCCGGTGTAACGCGCACCGGTACGGAAAACTCCATCTCGACCTGGTTCGCCGCGGTGTTGAACAGTTGAAGCCTAAGCCTGCCCTCTACTGTCTCATTGCTGTCATTTACGATCCACGCGTATATGTGATCGCTTATCTCAAATGAGACAAGCACGGGCTCATAAGCCCGCTTCAAAGCATAATACGGCATGCCCGGTTCGAGATAATAGTCGATAATAGAACTATAAATATGCGGCCTTGTGGTGTTGAGCTTCCATACGAAATGGCCCTGGCACCTGCGCTGTCCCTGGGAATCCCACACGGGCTTTCCGCGGCGGTATCTTTCTACCGATTCGCGCAGGTATGCCCCTGCCGCCGCTCCGAACCGGTAAACCAGCGAATCGAAATCATATGCGTCGTAGAACTGCTCTACGGGCGGTATCTTGTAGTATGAATCGGCCGAAGTGATAGCATTCCATTCCTTCGGCCACGGATAATCGGAACCGTCCTTCATAAGCGATGTGACAGCCGGCCTTTTGTCCAGCCTCAGATAGCGCATCAGGCTGTATGATACCGGCAGAGCCACTCTCAGGTTTTCACTGACAAAGTTGGGGTAGTCGCCGCCTGGAACGAACCAGGTATTTGTATAGCTGTGGGTATCGCCGACATAAGGATCGTTCGAATATGCCCCGCCGCACGGCGAAGTCACATGGTAGTAGCGTCCGTTGTCGAGTGCCGCACAGACCTCGCGGTAATCCTTCTCCACTATTTCCGAGCCGTAATACTCTTCCCCCGGATATCCGAAATCCCTGTTGAGATAGGTCTCGTTCCCGCCGCACCACATGAGCAGCGACGGATGATGTCGCAGGCGCAGTACAAGCTCCTCGGCCTCACGGCGTATAAGCGACCTTATATGGGTGTCCGTCGGATATGCCGAATTTCCCGAGAAGAACTCCTGCCAGATCAGTATGCCCTTACGGTCGGCTTCATTGTAAAATTCATCGTCGTAACGTTCGCCCTCGCCCCATACGCGAATAGTGTTGATATTACAGTCATATGCAAGTTCGAACACCTTCATCAGGCGTTCACGGTCGATAACCGCCGATTTGCCGTCTATCGGAGTGAGATTTGCTCCCCAGAGCTTGACAGGTATATGGTTGATCTCAAAATTGAGATTGTTTATCATAACGACCTTACGGAAACCGATCACTTTCTCCGCGGCGTCGCAAACGCGACCATCGGCCGAAAACGCTTCGACCGTAAAGGAATAAAGCGGTTGGTCACCGTAATTGCGGGGATACCAGAGCAGGAGCTCCTCCAGCTTGAAATCCAGTACGGCCTGTCCGCTGACTGTCGCTTTAACAGGGTAGGAAAGGTCGGTACCATTGCCGGTCACATGTATTTTCAGGTCGCATGCGGCAGTCGTTTCGGTTCTGACCGTAACCTCGGCAGACGTCAGTGCGTCGTTTAATACATAATCTACGGAAAAGTCCTTTATTTCAAGAGTATCCGTCAGTTCGAGCACCACGTCCGTAAATGTGCCGACTCTCATGAGATCCGGCTTCGCGCCGAGATAGGTGATGAAATCGTGGAAGTTCTTGCGGATCATCCTGTACGGCGCTATGCGGTCCGGGTGCGTATTGCGCGCCTCACATTCCTCAAGTATCCTCGGAACGGAACGGAATAAAAAGCTTAGCGTATTTGCGGGACGCAGCTTGCCTGTCACGTCGAACCGGGCGGAAAGGTAAAAATCCTCATGGCTTCCGATCAATTCTCCGTTCAGGAAGACGTCGGCAAAAGTATCGAGGCCCCCGACGCTTATAAATGCAGTTTTGCCGCAATCTTCACAGGTGAAGTTCGAAGTATATGTCCATTCATGCTCCTGCACCCAGCGGCAGTCGGAAGTATCTCCGTAAATATAACCGTCGCCGATGGCGCCGTTTTGCTGCAGTATCGAATGGACCTGCATCGGCATGGCAGGGATTGCATACTCTTTTTGAGTATCGCAATCCTTCAGTGTCCAGCCTTTTGATAAAATGATTTTCTGTTTCATGTCTAAAAACACCTCGGATCGATCAGCCCTTGACGCTGCCTGCAGTCAAGCCCTGGATCAGATATTTGGAACCGAAGGCAAATAATCCTACGATCGGAATAGTAGAAAATGCCAGCGATAAAATACGTGCCGCATAGTCCGTACGGAATTCCGTACTGATCATGGCGATGGACAGCGGAATTGTGTAGCATTCCTTCCTCGTTACGATAACGAGCGGAACCATGTAGCTATTCCATGACCACAGGAATATCAGAAGTCCTATAGTAATGAATGCAGGTTTGATTATCGGGATAACAAGCTTGAAGAAAATACCGTAATCGGTACATCCGTCGATTCGTCCGCTCTCGAGTATCTCGTTAGGGACCGAGGAACCTATGAACTGCGTCATAAAGAAGGTGCCGAAGCCGCTTGCCATACCGCTGAATATCATCGGCAGGATGGTGTTGACTATACCCAGGGCCTTCATTTCCAGCACATATCCGACAAGACCCAGCTGCATCGGTATTGCGAGAGTTGCTATAACAAAGGTGAAAAATCCCTTTTTCCCTTTGAAATTGTACTTCGCAAAAGCGTAGCCGCCCAGCGAGCTTACCAGAATAGCGCCCATTGTATTACAGATGGCGATCGTGAGACTGTTCAGGTAATATCTCGGGTAGTCGATCATCATTACCGTATTAAGATTTTCCCAGAAATAATTTCCCGGCAGCAGCTTGATGCCCGTATACAGATCCTCGTTCAAGTGGGTGCCCATTATCAGCATGAGGTAGAATGGGAACAACGCTACTAATGAAAGCAATCCGATAAGGATATTGACCGGTAACTTTGCATACAGACTTTTCTTTTCTTCCATTTGTCCCACCTCCTCATATAGTGTTATCGCGATTCATCGACTTAACGCTGACGATCGAGAAAATCGCAATGATTATAAATAGTACATAAGCTATGGCTGAGCCGTAACCGAACTGGAACTGACGGAAAGCGGATTCATAGTATCTCATGATGACCGTCAGGACTGAGCGCTCCGGTCCGCCGATCGGCTGTGTGTTGCCGGAGAATAGCAGCTGAGGTTCGTCGAACAGCTTCCAGGCATTAATGATGCTTGTGGTGACAACAAATACGAAGATCGGCCTGAGCATCGGAAGGGTAATCTTCCTGAAGCCCTGCCACCAGTTGGCTCCGTCGATCTTGGCCGCTTCATAAAGGTCACCCGGGATCGTCGACAGACCGGCCAGGAACATAACCATGTTATAGCCGTAGCCCTTCCATACTATCATAGCCACGACAACCGCTCTCGATGCCCACGGTACACCCAGCCAGTAAACAGAGGTACCTCCGAGCGCCGTTATCAATTCGTTTACAACACCCGACTTCCAGTCGAACATCAGCGAGAAAATGATACCGACTGCAACAGGCGTAGTAATATACGGAAGGAAGTTAAACAGCTGGAATGCGCCGCGTGTCTTCGAGAAGAAGTCCTTCAGCGCTGTCGCCGTCATCAGGCCCAGCGCCAGTTCTATCGGGATTGAGAAGCAGAATATAATCAATACATTCTTTATTGCTTTATAAAAGTTGGGATCATGAAATACCCGCACATAGTTCTCTATACCAACAAATTTTGCCTGTCCGAAACCACTCCAGTTAAAGAAGCTGACACCCAATGAAAAAAGCATTGGAAAAAGGCTGAAAGTAAAGTATAAGATAAAAAACGGAGCTATCATCGTGTACGGCGTAATTGGTGATTTCTGTTTTCTTTTAGCTTTCATAAATTCACCGCGCTTTCGGATATCTTTTAGGGAGCATATAATAAGAGGAGGAGCTTTCGCAACCTCCTCTTACCACATATCATACGTTCAAATCAAACATCTCTTTTATACCTGTCCGGCTCGCGACTAGTTCTCGCGGGTCAGTCCAGGGTTGTTGGTGATAAGCTGGTCAGCCATTGTCTTGAGAAGATCGTCAATATTTACATTGCCTTTGGCTGCGTTGATGCTCTTGAGTGCGAGGTTGTATGCGTCGTTGATAGCCTGATCATACGGAACAGGAGTCCTTACGTTCTTGATGCTCGGGAGAACACGGGTCTGGATGTCCTTCATAACGTCCTGATTTGCGAAGAACGGGTCAGGAGTAGTATAGAAAGGTTCAGACTTTTCGTAGATCGGTTTGAAAGGCGAGAAGTTGCCTTTGTATTTCTTCTGGAGAGCTGCTCCTCTTTCATCCTGGAAGAAGTACTTGATATAGGTTACAGCGTCTTCTTTGTGCTTAGCAGCCGCCGGAACCGCCATAACGGTACCGCCCATTGCAAAGCCGCCTCCGGGAGGAAGCATGAAGCCCCACTTGTTGTTGCCGTTCTTGTCGTTGGTCTCGATAGTGAACTTAACCGACCAGTTGGCGCAAGGATAGAAGATATCTTCCTTTGTTGCATAGGATGCGCCTTCTTCAGCGGAGTCATAATCATATACGTCGATAACGCCTGCTTTTGCAAATTCGGATACCTGTGTGAGTATCGGCTTCATTGAATCAGCGAAGGTTATCTTTTCGCCGTTTACAAACGGAGTTGCGCCCTGTCCTTTGAGAATCAGTCCGAGAGCTCCAAGGCTTGAGAACATGAATACCTTGCCGTTGGATTTCTGCTGAACTTCCTTGCCTTTGGTTATAAAGTCGTTCCAGGTCGGGAACATCTTTTCGAGCTCTGCCGGGTCGTCAGTTCCAAAGTATTGCTTTGCAAGTTCACGCTTGTAAGCGATACCAGCTACCGACGGGCATTCAGGTCCAATATACTGACCGTCTACCGAGGTTTCGAGCTGTACGAGGTAATCCAGAACCTTGGAGGTGTCGAAGCTGTACGGAGCCTTTGTGATGTCTTCCCAGATACCGAGGTTCAGAAGCGCGCCACGATACGTAGCTTCAGACCATGCGATATCAGGCATTTCGCCGCCGGCTGCAAGAGTAGTCTGCAGCTTCTGGGCCATATCGATAGCGAGTACCGACGTCAGGTTTACAGTAATACCCATTTCCTTGGTAAAATCACCATGCATCTGTTTACGGGTGTCGCTGTTGTCCCAGCACCAGATAGTGATTGCTTTGTCACCAGCCGGAGCTGTTGCTGCCGGAGCCGTGGATGCTTCAGCCGCGGTCGAAGCACTTGCCGTGGTTGTGTTGCCGGTTGTGTTGCTGGCGGTATTGCCGCAAGCAGCCACAGAGATCAGCATTGCTAGAGTAAGCAAAACAATTAGTACTTTGTTAAACTTTTTCATTTTACTGCCTCCTCCTTGAATTTTATATTGCAAGTATAGAACTTTTATTTTAAGGGTTATACATAACAAAACTATTATTATTTATAACTTTTTTATATATGAAAACGATATTTCAGTGCCCTCGCCAATACGGCTTTTTACTGAAAGCGCGCTCTTCGGCCCGAAGATCAGCATCAGGCGCTTGTTGATGTTCTGGAGGCCTATATGCTTGCCGTCTACAGCCTCATTTACAATGAAATCCTCCTTAAGTCTGCCAAACTCCTCGTCAGTCATCCCACGTCCGTTATCGGCAACAGTGACCCTTATCGCATCACCTTCGTGCTTTATGGATACCGTCAGCCGGCATGGATGCTCGACAGGCAATATCCCGTGGAATATGCTGTTTTCCACGAGCGGGTACAATATCTGCTTCAATATCCTGTTTTCCATAAGATCCTGATCGACGTCCCACGTAACGGAAGGGATGTTGTTGTAACTGTACTTCAATACGTCTACATAATTATTGATGTATTCCATCTCATCCTTAATAAATTCAAAGCTGTTCGTATCCGTGCTTATAACACCGCGAAGCAGAGTAATGAAGGTCCGCATCAATGAGATGATGCCTTCGTTGTCATTTTTTCTGGCAAGGCATATGACGCAATTCAGGGTATTGTAAATAAAATGCGGATTTATCTGGTATATCAGCATCCTGATCTTGGCTTCGTTTTCCTTGACCTGGCTCTCGAGCAGTTCCTGCGTGCTTGTCTCGACGTTGCGCACCATCTCGTTGAAAACGTGGGAGACTTCTTCTATCTCGTCGTTCGTATTTATTGACAGGCTGACCCTGCGTTCGCCCCTGGATACCCGCCTCATTCCTTCTATCAGCTTGTACAAAGGGTTGGTTATATTCAGCACAAGGCTGTAGATAATTATCATCAGAATAATCAGGACCATCAGAAGTATGAAGAAAATCATCCTGTAAGTATTATTTATATTGTTATTGATTATGTTGCCAGAAACGCTGCAGACCACATACCAGTCCTTGAGCGACAGATTTTGCTTGAAGTAAAAATCATGGCTGGACGGCGAATTTCTGTATTCGTTTTGAAAATCGCGGGTATTGTCCGAAGAATAGAACAATTTTCCATCCGGATCATATAATGCAAGATTTATTCCCGAATTACTTTCAAAAGTAAGAAGATTTTCTATAACAGAGTTGTTATTTGCCACTATCACTATTTTACCGATAAAAGAAAAATCTTTCTTGCTGTATACATTAGAGACATGCGATACGATATTCCAATGCCCGATATTGACATTATAAGTATAGTTTTGAGGAGGTATGAATCCGGTCCTGTCGGATTTCACCTGCGAGTAATTATCGGAATTGAACAAATTAACATAATTATTGTCCATCTCCAGTATTTGTCCGTTTTTATTGACAAGCACGATATCGTATACTATATCCGAACGCAGATTGGCATATTTTTTTAGCACCTGTTTGCCTGCCTGGACCGTAGAGAAATAATCAAAAACTCCTTCAGGAGAATTCGTTTTGATCAGCGTACTCTGTACTGAATCGTCGAACGCTATTATCTGGCCAAGCGAAGAAAGCTCTTCAAGATTGTTTGACACCTGATCGGTCATTTTCAAAACGGAATCCTGGGTCCTTTCGAACAGGAGATTCTGGAAATTGGATCTGAAATATGAAAGTATAAACAGCAGACAGCTGGTTACGGATATAACCACTGCCAAAGCCGTTACCAGAAATATTTTAAGGAAAACCTTGTTTGTTTTGAACCTGTTTCGCATTGCCGTCACCTCCCCATAACTGTACATAAGCAAAAACAAGATTATGTATACGGTCATAAATAGAGTTGCTGAAGGTACCATACCTTTGCAATGTGCAGCAATGCGGGCGCCCGGGGATTTCGTCCCGGGCTTGGTTAGCATATAGTGTACCACACTGTGATTGGTTTTGGTACGGCAGTATCTGGCTGGCTTTTTAATCACGGATCAGGCTTTAAGGATATCTTCGGCTATAGCCGAGGTTACGGCTCCCTTTACAGTCAGGTCTACCTGCTGCAATTCCCTTTCCGGAATACCCGCATTATCTGAAATAACAGGCATCGGGGTCTTGCACAGCAAAGGTACCGGAGGCCTGGGAATATTCAGTTCGTCATACGCAGGGCTCGAGCCGATCCTGTGGATGATCTCGTTTTTGATCCTTGGCAGCATATTCCCGTTCAAGGCTATACTACCCTCGAAAAATACGGTATGCGGTTTGCCGCCGGCGGAAGAGTCCGCGTAGATCGCCGCCGCCGCACAGTTAGCGAGCCCTGTAATGGCACGCTCAACTATTGCGGAAGCGATGTCCTGCAGCTCAAAAAACATATCGGAGCCGGCCTCGCTCAATATTTCCTTTGCTTTTCCCATGATACCGTGTCCCAGCGTACTTTCCCACAACTCTACTACCGATCTGGTGTCGTAAGCTGTTTTGAAATAAACTGCGGGATCGAACGATTGCAGCTTCGAACCCGCCTCTCGCGCCTTTAGTCTGACAGCCCTCTCCATAAGGCCATAGAGGCCTTTTCCCGCAATCGCATACTGGTATTGATGGCCTTCGGTAAGGTCAAAAGGCAGAAGGGTATCGTCATCAAGAGTTTTGTCGAATACGTCGGCCATCCCGATAGACACCGTATTCTGCTCTATAGCGGCTGCCAGCCCGGTACCGCAGACAAGCAGCATTGTCTTTTCATCCGGTCCGAGCTCGCTGAGCGATGCGCCGCCGTAGTTTGCCACTATGGAATCGAACTGGCAAAACAGCGACCTTACCGCCACTCCCCGCTCTTTCAGGTATGCCCGCATGTTTTCATATATGTTATGGGTCGCCGCGTCCCTCTCATAATCACGCGCGATCAGGCCTTCTATAGTAGGTATCTTGTGCTTATGGAACGGTACTCCGTCAATTATGGGAACCGCCACGGATATGCCGACGCACAGGTCTTTGGAATTACTCATGTATTCCCTGATTGCTTTATCCCCAAACAAAAAGGAATCGAAGTAATCGGTATAGTGCGTTTTCGTCAGAGGGTTCGCCCTGGCGGCAAGATGATGGATGACCAGCCTCCCGTCTCTCATGGATGCAAGGATTACCTTCGTATTCGAACCGCCTATGGAAATGCCGAGCACGGTATCGTGGTTCCGGAACCCGGCCGGCTTAAGCCTGGCTATCTCAAAATGCCTTTCCATGCCGGTGGGCAGTATGGAGACCCCGTTATTGTCCATAGCTTCCAGAAGCCTTTTGAGATCCCTGTCGGGATCTACCCTCAGCCTGGAGATCAAATCCTTCATACCGGCTACCTCCTTTTACCGTTAACAGCTTTTTTACTGCAGCTTACTTTTTGTATTGTATTTCCGCCCTGTGCGAAGAAAACCGGGCTTTGGCCGTGACCAGCCCCTTGCTGTGTTTCCCGAGGACCCTGACCCTCTTCGTTTCCCAGGGCATCAGATCAAAATAATTGTCCTGGAAGAACCAGCCGAATTCATCTCCGTTATCGTTGCCCGACAGCTCTATGCACCTTGCGAATTTATCCGCCTTTATTACAAGCTCTTCTCCCTCCTGCCGCAATTTGAGAGCTGCGTCGGGGAAGTACAAATAACGCTCGCTGTCGACGTAATCGTTGGTTCTGGCAATGACGTTCCCGTTTTTGTCCTCAAGCCGTGCGTAGAGGAAATTCTCACGCCTGAACTGACCGAATTCGTCTAGCCTGAAAATGACCTTGGATTCATCGGGCGATACGGTTACTTCCTTCCTCATTTCCTTTATCACAGAGTTTGTCCTCGGGTTGAACAGGTCGCAGACTACAGTCCCTCCTGCCGCAACGGCGCTGTCATTAACGATCCACAGGTATATGTCGTTACCTACGTCGAACGAAAGCAGTACGGGTTCGTTGGCCCGCCTTAAAGCATAATACGGCATATTCGGCTCGAGGTAATAGTCTATCATGCTTGAATAGAAGGCCGGATACGGTTCATTCAGCTTCCATACGGTATGCCCCTTGCAGATCCTTTTACCGGAAGTATCGTATGCAGGCCTGCCCCTTCTCGATCTTTCCGCCGTTTCCCTTATATGCTGTGTGTGCGCCGAGCTCAGCCTGTAGATAAGGTCTTCCGGATTATCGGCGTCATAGAACTTCTCAAAATTTTTGGTTCGTTCCCATACGCCGCCGGGAGCACGCTCAATCCATGTTTCCGGCATCGGAGGCTCCTGATGGTTTCTCACCATTGGCGTATAGCCATCGGGCCACAGCTTATCCCCCATGTATTTTTTCATGCTTTTCAGGGCAGGCGTCGAAACCCTTGTATTCTCGGAAAGGAATACGGGGTAATCGGCTCCCGGTACGTACCAGATATGAGTATACCCATGGGTATCGCCCTCGCGCGGACTGTTCGCAAAAGCGCCTCCGTAGGGTGAAGTCGGATGATAATACCGGTCCGGATCCAAGCTTTCGCATATTTTCTTGTAATCTTCGAGATAGATCTCGTCACCGTAGCATTTCTCGCCCGGGTGGTCGTATTGCACACTCATCGAGGTCTCGTTGCCGCCGCACCACATCAAAACCGAAGCGCGGTTCTTCAATCTCTTTACAACATATTCGGCTTCTTTTCTGCAGAGTTCCTTGTACCACTCTTCATCCGGATGCATTCCGTAGCTCATGTAGAATTCCTGCCAGAGCAGGAGTCCCCTCTTGTCCGCCTCATCGTACAATTCGTCCGGGTACGGCACTCCCTCGCCCCATATCCTCATGATATTCATGTTGGCGTTCTCGACCATATCCATAAGAGTATTGGCAATCCTGCTGCTCCATACGTTGGTTAACCTCTGCGTAGGCGCGAAACACGCCCCCCAGAGCTTCAAAGGCCTCCCGTTTATGGTAAAGTCAAACGGCTCGGCCATTTCTATCTTCCTGAAACCTATGTTCTTTACAACTTTATCCGTCAGAACACCGTTGTCCGTCAAACCGACCTCAACCTTGTAGAGGGGCTGTCCGCCGAGAGTGCGCGGCCACCAAAGGGCAGGTTCCTCAATTGAAAGCCTGGCATTCTTAGCCCATTCGTCCGCCCCGGTTTTTCCGAGGTTCACCGAAAGCTTACCGCAAACCTTCCCGTCGGGCGCAGTGACAGTGATCTCCAGTGAACCGTTCTCGAGCCGGCCCAGACCGTCCGCAGTTATCTGCAAAATACCGTTCTTGTAATCATCGCTGAGCTTCGCCTGTATGTCGGCGTATACGAGCTCACATTCCTCCGCCGTCTCGAGTATGACGTCGGCGAATATGCCTATATTTGTAAAATACGGCTTTGTACCAAGAAAATCTATAAAATCATGCACGGGCTTTCTGAGTAATTTATGCTTTGCCACCTTGCCGCTGTCGATCGCGGCGCAGCTGTGATGCCTGAGATATTCCTGGGGCGAGTGAAAATGGACGAGAAGCGTATTGGTATCCCTCAAGGTCTCTGTCACATCTACCCTGAGTGGAATGTACATATCGTTATGGCTGGCGATATGACTGCCGTTCAGATAGATGTCAGCCAGTGTGTCGAGCCCTTTGAAGTTCAGATACTGCCTTTTGCCTGCTTTGGTTGCATTGAATTCGCATTTGTATATCCAGTCGGATTCGGACACCCAGAGACATTTTTCAGTATTCCCCAGAACTGTCGGATCTTCTATCTTACCGTACCCCAGCAATATTTCATGGACCTGTGCGGGCATCCCGGCAGACAGTTCCCCGCTGTTACCCGCCGAGTACTCCGCTATCCGCTTTTCGTCAAGACTGTCAGCGGGATTTATTTTTCTGATCGACCATCCTTCTTTGAGTATTACAGTGTTTTTCATCTTATACCTCCGTATTTGTACTCCTGAAGCGATGCATTACCGGCTTATTTTTGGCATGCCGTCTATTTTTATGACATCATATAGAAGAAATTAAGCTCTATATATGTATTTACTTGTATATACAGTAAAATATAGCACAATGGCCGGGCTCAGTCAATACGAGGCACCCTTGTACAAAGCCGGCCGCTTTCAGAGATCATTGAAATATGACTTCCGTTAGCCGAGCCTTAACAGAAATCGCCCGGTTTTTTGCCGGTTTCCTTTTTGAATATATTGCTGAAATACTGGACCGTCTGATAGCCGACCATTTTACTCACTTCGTACACCTTGTAGCGTCCTGTCCTGAGCAGCTCGATCGCCTTATCGATCCTGACCTTCGTCAGATACGCCGAGAAGGTAATGCCCACTTCCTTCTTGAATAACTGGCTGATATAAATCACGCTGAGGTCCAGTTCCTTTGAAAGGTCATAGAGACTGATATCATCGCCGTAATGCTCGGAAATGTATCTTATGATGGCATTCACACGCTTGGAATACCGTGTACCGAAATCGGCGCCTAGCATTTCTATCGCCTTGTCGAAGAGCTCGGCAAGCACATATACGTTATAATTGCGAACGGAGTCCATGATCTCATCAAGCACTTCGCCCATGTTGTCCGTTTTTCCCTGAACGCTGCGGCTCGCGATCGCAAAGGTAAGTTCTCTGACGCTGTTTTCAAGCAGCTCGGTACTTTTGATCGCGCGCAGAAGGCCTGTAAAAAGCCTGGGTATCTGATCGTGCAGTTCGTCGGCATTAAGGTTTTGTATATTGGACCTGATGGACTTCAGGAGCTGCGCGACCTCCTCTTTCCGGGCTGCCGGAGGCTCCGGCGGGGGGAAATCTATGATGCAGCTTTTCGGGTAAAAAACTTTCTGCTGCAAAAGTTTTTTTGTTTTTCTGTAGGCGTCGGCGACATCACCAGAGCCATAGATATACGCGCCCACGGCGGCGGCCGTCTCCAATGCGCAAGTCTCCCTGAACAATGTCTGCAGGCGGCTGATAAACGTCCTTATATAATTCATGCTTTTCAACTCGCTGAAGCTTTCGGATACCTTTAAAAAAATGACATACTCCTGCGGGGACATTTCTATATATTCGAATTCATAAGTCTGAGCTTCGGAATTCAGCTGTTCCCGCAGGTCGTTATAAAGCTCGGACGACTTACGGTCGAAGCCTTTTGCATCTATTACGATCAGGGAGCAGTGGCCGTACCAGCCAAAAAAGCTTTGGGGATCGTCCGCTTCCCGTTTGCCATGGATGAGCCAATCCTTGAGATATTCCGACTTCGTCATCCTGTTTATATTCCGCTGTTTTTCAACGATTGCGCGCACTTTTTCGAGTTCGCGGAGCAACATGTCATCGTCCAGTTCATATTTCAGAAGATAAGAATGGACGTCCAGATACATGGCCTTTTTTGCATACTCGAACTCGCCGTAGTCCGTCAAGAGAATGAACTGCGTATCCTTGTCGGTCTTCTGTATCTCCTGTATCATATCGAGGCCGGTCATGACAGGCATCCTGATATCGGTAATGACAATTTCAGGCTTGTGCTTCCTGAACATTTCGAGACCCATCTCGCCGTTCCTGGCTTCGGCTATCACGATAAAACCGTGTTCCTGCCAGTTGATCAGCCGTATGACATCCTCCCTTATGATATCCACATCTTCCACGATCATAACTTTGATCATTCAATATCCCCCATGCTTAACCCGGACGAAATTGCGAGGCTCGCATGCAATTTATGCGGTGTAATCAATATTATGCGTTCATGGCCGGCGTATGTCAATACGCCGGCCGGTGACCGTCAACCTATATTACCCGCGTATACTATTATTCCAAGGACTACTACGAAAACAACTGCATATTTCAGAGTCCTTTTCATAATCTTTCCTTCAAGCTCCGGCAAGCCTATGGCTGAAACCGCTATTGCAATACTTTGCGGCGATATCATCTTCCCGATGGTCGCACCGGCAGCATTGGAGGCTGCCAGCCAGGCCGGGCTGCTCCCGATCTGCTGCGCCGTCTGCCTCTGCAATTCGCCGAATAAAGCGTTAGCGGAAGTATCGCTGCCCGTTATGAACGTTCCCAGTGCGCCTATGAAGGGCGAAATGAGAGGGAAGAACGATCCCGTCACGTTGGTAAGTCCCGTCGAAATCACTGAGATCATACCGCTGTAGCCCATTACCTTCGAAAGAGGTATGATCGTCAACACGGTAACCGTTGTTTTCGTAATCTGCTTCAGCGTCATCCAACCGACTGAGAGGATATCCTTGAAGCTTACCCTTTGGATCAGTCCGCCGAGTATGGCTGCAATCAGTATGATCGTACCGGGGTTGGACAGGAGCTGGAAGCTCATAGGCGATCCGCCCTTGCCGGTATAGAACAGGCGCTTCACCGTGAACGGCGCCTTGTTCAGAAAACTCAGCGCGGGCAGCAGCCTGGTAGCAAGTACGAATACCAGGATAAAAATATATGGGCTCCAGGCCTTGAGACCTTCAACCAACCCGACCTTCGGGCCCTTCTCCGCACCGGTTTGTATCCGGCCCGGGAATTGCCAGACTTTTTTGTTTCCCTGCAGTCTGACGCACACTACAGAAGCCGCCAGGGCAAGTATCGAACCGACTACCGCAGCAAGCTCCGGACCCACGGCCCACGCGACCAGTGTCTGGCCTGCCGCAAAGGTGATGCCGCTGACGACTGCTGCAGGGATCATTCCCTTTACGTCCCTGATCCTTCCGGTAGTTATGATGACAAGTATCAAAGGCAATACCACGGATAACGGCAGCAGTTGAAGCGCGGTGTTGAACGAAACCTCTCCAAGCGGCAGACCTGTCAGCTGTGCGAGCGTTATGACAGGTATGCCCACGACTCCGAAAGCCACAGGCACAGTGTTCGCGACGAGGCACAGTACGGCTGCAAGCTCAGCTTCGAAACCCATTGAAATAAGAATGGTCACAGGGATCGCAACAGCGGTCCCGAAGCCTGCCGTGGCCTCCATGAACCCACCGAAGGCAAATGCTATTATGATCACCTGCGCACGGGGATCCGTCGATATGCTCGAAAGCATCCGCTTTATCTTTTCCATTGCGCCGCTCTTTACGAGAAGGTTATAGGTGAATATGGCTGCAAATATGACCCATATTATGGGGAAAAGACCGAGCATCACACCTTCCACGACGGACTGGATCAGCAGCCCGGCAGGCATCTTCCATATCAGGAGCGCAGACAGCGCCACCATCGCAAGCGCTATGAGCCCTGTTTTGTACGATGGCAGCTGAAGCTTCAGCATGCCGAACAATATCCATATTATAGGCGCCGCCGCAATTACGGCGGCAATAAAAACATTAGAAAACGGGATAGCCGCCTGCCACATCTATTACATTTCTCCTTTTACTTTTGTCCGTTTGCCGCATTCATGAATCTTCTCTGGTAAGCCACTACCTGCGGAGTCGAGGTGAATCTAGCGAGGTATCCGGGCTCTGCCGTAATGACCACTTTACCTACCATATCTCTGAATTCCTCTTCTGTCAACAGCCTGTCGATATCGGGGTAGTTCCTTTCACCTTCCATGCTGCAGATTATAAGCCTGGTATCGGGCAGGTTGGCCTGCCTCAGCCACCTGAGGTTGTGCCTCACTCCGTCGAGACCGTCTGATCCTTCAACAGTATCCGCATTTCTCTGTTCAACAAAAAGCTCTGCGGTTTCCTTCACCTTGAAAAAGTCTATGTCCGTGTCCTTTGCCGAGAAGTAATCGGTATCGATCATATAACTGCGCAGCTGTTTCAGGAAAGCCGTCTCTCCGCTGGTATTGTATGCTTCAAGAAGTCCTTTTATCATGTGTGTGTGGGCGCCCCTGTGCCTGATGAAGCTGTTGATGAAATACGGCCTGGCCTGGAGCGCCAGCGCTGTCTGGTACGGCTCGAACATCAGCGTGAAGTTGACCCTGTATCCGTGTTCGTGGAGCATGAGCGCCAGGTTATGGCCCCTGAACATGTCCTCTACGGAGCCGTCGCTGTAACGTCTCTGGAATTTCTTATCCCCGATCAGAAGCTCCCCGACGTTATCCTTGTTGACGGGACCGGTATGCGGCACTTTTATAACAACCCTGTATTTCGAGAGCATCTCCTTGAATTTCGCAGCTTCCTCGAGAATCTCCTGTTCCGAAGCGGAGAAGGGATTGTTCAGCTCGACGCTTATATCGGCGCCGGGACCCAGTATTCTGCCGATCTCCTCCATGACCTCGTCTCTTGTCTTATATTTATTGCCAATATTGGCTTTCGGGTTGTTTATGAAAAGATCGTATATTATCCCGGGGTTGCAGGTCAGATTGGCAAGGAGGTTACTTACAGGCGCCACCTCGTACGGGTTCGCGGAATCTGCTGAAAACAGCAGATTCGTCGGCCGCCTGATTCCGTTCCGGTCATAGGCGATGTCCCTCGCCAGATCGGCTTTCAGAACACTACCCTCCAGCACGTATTCCACGCGGAAACCAGCCGGCGTTTCTCCCTTCGGAGATTTGAAGAAGTCGACGATCTCCCTGAAGTTTTGGGTTACTCCGATGTATTTCACAAAATCCTTCAATTTTATAAACTCGTCAAGTCCGAGGGGTTTGTCCTGGACTCTCCTGACATAATCTTCATCGGAACTTATTATGGCGATATTTCCTTCTTCATTGGCCGGACTCAGCAATGAGCCCAGGCTGCAATTCAACCGGCAAAATGGTAAGTTGTTGCTCATATTATTTCCCCCTTAGTGAAATAAAAGAATGGTTTCATAGCTATAATCAAGGCTAAAAAGAGATGCGCAAAAAGACTTTCGCATATTTGCGAAAATCAGTCGGCAGAGCATATTCAGAAAACACTGTCAGAATTCCATTTTGATCTTGATCTTGTCGCCTCTGAAAAGGACTTTTGAATATTCGAAAGGTATCCCGTCGCCGGAATATATGATATCTTCAAGCAGCAGCAGAGGATGGTTCGCCTTTATTTCCAGAAGCTTCGCTTCGGTTGTCGTTGCCATACAGGATTCGAGAGTTTCAACTACTTTGCCGCGCGACAGGCCGTACTCATTTTTGAGTACGACACAAAGCTGCTCCTTCTCCAGTTTTTCAGAATCGAGGCCTTTGCACATTTCCACGGGCACATAGCTCACATGCAGGCTGAGAGGATTTTCACCGATGTACCTCAGCCTTTTTATCATATATACGGGACTGCCGCTTTCCAAAGCCAGGTTTTCCGCGACCTGACCGGCGGCGCCGATTGTCTCGGTGCTCAGTATCCGGGTAGATATCGCATATCCCATTTGTTCGAGCTGTTCCCTTATGCCGGCATAGGACAAAGACTTCGCAGTGATCTTAGGCTCTGCTACAAAGGTACCCTTGCCTGGTACACGGTACAGCAAGCCCTCGGAAACGAATTGAGTGATAACGGATCTGACGGTCATCCTGCTCAGTCCGTAAATCTTGCTGAGCTCATTCTCCGATGGTATCGGATTATTGGCTTCCCATTCGCCGTTATGGATTTTTTCCCTTATTATCTCTGTCAATTGCAGATATAAGGGCTTCGGATTCGAACGTTCAAGCATAATTTTACCTTCCATAATATATGAAAATTATAGTTAATTTATCGGACATTGTCAACTTTTACAAAATGCCGATACCAATATGACGCCGCCGCACTTCAGGACCTCTGTAAATATTGAATTATCAAGGAGCGTTACAGAATCGCCGGGATCGTAGGCTTGCCCTTTGCCGTCGCTTCGGGCTGACAGCCTTCAATCTGATTTCGTATTAACCTGACTAAAGCTGTATATACAAGTATA
Source organism: Bacillota bacterium (assembly GCA_023439545.1). GTDB lineage: Bacteria > Bacillota > Clostridia > Acetivibrionales > DTU013 > JAEYOM01. The sequence goes on along the minus strand of JAEXNT010000031.1, from coordinate 61,876 downwards.
ATACTCTATATGTTCACCTCTGTCAATCGGCTATATAAAAATAGCAGGCACATCGAGCACCTGCTATTTCTGAACAAGCAAGCTTATTGCGTTAGCACATAAGCTGTATTGTTAGGCGGCGCAAAAATTTTTGCCATGTTCCATAAACCTCCAGGTGCGCCGGGCTCTTTCACTTCAACCCGATAAAAAGTTCTAAACCTTCGCCAGGTGGTTTATGACTATCGAACACAGCACCGCGCCGCCGTCAAGAAAGCCGTTCGTACGCTCCCCTATCCATTTGGCCCTACCAGCCTTTGCAACGAGCTCCTTCGTAGCTTCCGCCCCTGCCGCAGCCGCAGCAGCGCCGGCATTGACCGATTCGGCAAGGCTTCCGCCCTGTTCGAAGCTGTTGCTCATGGCTTCGCTCATCGGGATCATGGCGTCAAGTATGGTTTTATCTCCAAGAGCCGCCTTGCCGCGATCCATTATACTTTTTGTCATTATCTGCGCAAGTTTGACAACATCGCCTTCCGATAGCTCACTTCTGCCTTTTGTTTCCTTCCCTGCCGCCAGCATCGCGGAGGACAACAGCGTTCCGAGCGTTGAGGGAGCCTCCTTGTTGAAGGCCATCGCGCACTTAATAAGCAGGTTTCCTATATCGTTTTCAGCGCCTATGGCGGACAGAACTGCTTTGATGGCGTCTGCCCCTCTTTTCATGGATATCCCGAGGTCCCCGTCGCCTGAGGCACTGTCGAGCTGTTCGAGTTGATCCTTGGACGCGGTTATTACTTCCGCCGATTTCAACAAGACCTCGATAACTTGATTTATTCCTATTGCCATTTTACCCACTCCCTATAATTTGATAAAAGGCGAACATGCCGACGCTTCCAAAAGCCCGGTCAATTCATCGTCAAGCTCCAGTATGGAGACCGAGGCTCCCGCCATCTCCAGCGATGTGGCGTACTCGCCTACGAAAACCTTCACTGTAGTAATCCCGAAACTCTTAAGCAGCTGATCGACATCCCTGTACAGTATATAAAGCTCTTCACGAGTCGTGGAGCCCAAACCGTTGACAAGCACCGAAACCCTGGACTTGTCGTTCAGTCCCAGGTCTTCGACCAGCCTCGGTACTATTCTTTGCGCGATCTCTTTGGAAGTTTCCAGTTTAATGCGCTCTACCCCCGGTTCTCCATGGATCCCCATGCCTACCTCGATATCTTCCTCACTGATCTCGAATATAGGCCTCCCCGCCCCCGGCACCCAGCAGGAGGACATGGCTATGCCCATCGTCGCGGTGCGTTCTGCGGTTTTTTCAGCAATTCTCTGCACTTCTTCGAGGTCAGCCAGCTGCTCGGCTTTTGCGCCTGCAGTTTTATAAACGAAAAACAGCCCCGCCACGCCACGCCTTTGCTGCCAGCTTTCTCGCGGCGCAGAGGCTATATCGTCCGAAACCTTTACGATCCTTGTCTCTATGCCGTCGAGCCCGACGATCTCCCCGGCCATATCGAAATTCATGCCGTCTCCGACATAGTTCCCGAACAGGTAAAGCACGCCTTTTCCGCCGTCGACCTCTCTGGTGACGTTTATGATCGTATCGCAGCTCGGAGAAGTGAATACATTTCCGACCGCAACGCCATCCGCAAGGCCTTTACCCACATATCCCAGGAAAACGGGCAGGTGTCCGTAGCCGCCTCCCGTTACTATGGCAACCTTGTTTTTCACGGGGCAGTCCGCCCTGAAAACGGCTCTTATATCGCTGCCGCAAGCCTTCAGCATATCGCCGTGTGCCGCCAGGATGCCTTCCAGGCTTTCATCCACGAAACTTTCGTTCTTGTTCAGAATTTTTTTCATATAGTCACCCGCCTATTATATTTAATATACCGCCGCCCTTACGGCTGTCGCCAACCTGGGCAGCGTCATACCAGTTCGTATGTTTTGCCGCTTCATTCGTTTATCCCTGCTTTCTCAGACAGGTCTCCGCCATGACAGATGACGCCGCTCCTATCAGCGTGATGTCGACGTCCGCAAGCAATGCTTCGGGAAGCCCCCCGCAGGCTTTCAAAGGCTTCAGCGATCTTTCCATATCAGGCAGCAAGGGCTGCGGTACCCCAATGCGGCTGTATAACGCTGCATTATTGATCCTCCGGGCTATCTCGGTCTTTACCCTCGGCAAAATATTTCTGTTGTTTACGACGCTGCCCTCGAAAAATACCAGATGGCCCTTTTTATTTGCGGCGGGACCCATCTTTACAATCGTGGAAACAACGCTGTTTGCGATCGAACCAATGACCCTTTCCACGATTTTTCCCGCTATTTTCTGCAGCTCGGCGTAAGCTTCGGGACCGACCCTGTCCGATATCGTTCCGGCCACATCCTCCGGGATACACCCTTCAAGGCTGCTTTCCCATATCTGAACAGTCGTCTTCGAGCCCTGTGAGTCCGTAAAATACTCGCTCAGATCATGCCCTGCAACGTGCGATCCCGGTTCTTCCGATGCGATCCCGATGCATCTTCTCATCAACCCGAACAGTCCCTTGCCCGCCAATGCATATTGGTACTGGTGATTCTCCGTTTCAGAGGCGGGATATATTTCTTCATCATTATCTATTATTTCAGCTATACCCAGCTGGATGTAATTTTCCTCGTCGCCGGTCGCCATGCCCGTGCCGCAAATGATCAGCGTGGTGCTGTCTTCGAGCTCCGTATCGCATAGCGCTACTGCGCCGTGGTGCGCAATGATGCCATCGGACTGGTAAAACAGCTCGACCGGATGGAAGCCACGATTCTTCAGGTAAGTATTAAAATTATTTCCAAAATTGAATTTCTGGCTCAGGTCGTCCATATCCCGTATGATGACTCCCTTTAAATTGGGAACTTTTGTGGGATGAAAGGGTACGCCGTCAAAGATAGCCATCGGGAAGGAAAAGCCTACGTAAGTATTTTCATTTTTGCTCAGGTAATTTTTTATATACTCGTCACACATCAGTATCTCGTCAAAAAATTCGGTGAATTCAACCGGGTGTGCGGGGATCTGCATCGCCCTGACATGCTCGACCATCATCGTGCCGTTCTTCATCCCTGCGATCATAAGCTTGAGATTGGTTCCGCCCAGTGAGATTGCCAATACGGGCGGGTGGTTTGAAAATTCGTCGGGCTTGCTCTTGGCAATCCTGAAGTGTTCTTTCATGTAGGAATTGAAAACGGGCGCCTTATTCTCCCTGAATAGCCCGATGAGCCTGGCCAGCTCTGCGTCCATATCGGTGTCAAGTCTTTGAAGAAGAGTCTTTTCCATACGTTTTTCTCCTTTTCGGATGTTTTAATTGTAATTCGCGCCTCAAGGGCGCTGAACATCCTGCTTGGAACAAATAAACTGTATATTTTTTCAGCCATTAAGCTTATAATGACTTATTATTACAGTAATTATAACTATATACCACTGTACTTACCTGTATATACAGCTTTATTCTAGCATCGGCATTACCTACAGTCAAGATTATTAACTGAAACGCAGGGGCGGTTCTTTTGTTTCACTTTTGCGATGCATTCATTCAATAACGATCAGCATGCAGTTGACAAATCAGAAACCTTATTATATTATACAGGTATATACAAGTTAAAATTCAAACCGGATATTCAATAAAATGGAGGTAATGATATGAAAATAGCTATCGGGTGCGATCCTAACGCAACAGATTTTAAAATGGCATTGATCCCGTATATCGAATCATTGGGGCACGAATGCGTGGATTACGGCAGCGACGATCCAATTTACGCAAACACTGCAATTAAAGTAGCTACCGACGTTGCGGCAGGCAAATGCGACAGGGGCGTCCTGATCTGCGGGACGGGCATCGGCGTCAGTATTGCAGCCAACAAAGTCAAAGGCGCCTACGCGGCTTTGGTCACCGATATATACCAGGCGCAGAGGGCGCAGCTCAGCAATAACGCCAACATTATTACAATGGGTGCGCAGGTTACCGGGATAGAATCGGCAAAATGCTTTGTAAAAGAATATCTAGGATTGGCCTACGATCCGAATTCGAGGTCTAAATCAAAAGTCGACAGAATAGTCTCTTATGAAAAAGGTGAGATCTGATGGCAGATTTGAATGAAATAGCCGCTTTGGAACTGACGGCATCAAAATGCCGTGAAAATGTGATACGAATGATCAAGGCCAGCGAACACGGCCACATAGGCGGGGCGTTCTCCTGCCTGGATATAGTCACAGCCGTTTACTTTCACTCGATGAATATCGATCCCAGGAATCCCAAAAAAGAAGACAGGGACCGTTTTATTTTGTCGGCAGGCCATAAGTGCCTGGCTCAATACGCAGTGCTTGCAGAAAAGGGGTATTTCACAAAGGAGGTGCTGGATACCTACGGTAGCCTGCATTCAAAGATCCCGGGTCATCCGGACATGCACAAGCTGCCTGGAGTGGAAGCAAATACGGGCGCGCTGGGACACGGTTTATCGATAGCCTGCGGTATGGCGCTGGGCATGAGGGATGAGCATCCGGCTGCAAGGATATATGTCGTGATGGGAGACGGCGAACTGCCGGAAGGCTCCAACTGGGAGGCGGCCTCGGTGGCATCCCATTATCATCTGGACAATATTGTTTTATTTGTCGATTACAATGGTCTTCAGATCAGCGGAAAAGTGGAGGACGTCATGAACATGACGCCCATAGACGAGCGCTTCAGGGCATTCGGCTGGGCAGTAAGGAATATAGACGGCAACAGCATGCAGGAGATAGTAGAAACCCTCGACTCGATACCCCTGGAAAAGGGCAGGCCTACGGCTATAATCGCCCGCACCGTCAAATGCAAGGGGTTGTCCGAAGGAGAAGGCAACGCTGCATTCCATTATTGGAGTCCATCCAAGGAAGAGGCTGAAGAGGCTGAAAAGGAAATCAAAAACAAAACTCTGGCTCTGGAGCAGAAATCAGGTGAAAATAGATGATCGGAGAATATCTTGATCCGAGGAAAGAATTCGGCAAAGCGGTAACAGAGCTGGCCAAAGAAAATGAAAAAATAGTCGTTCTTTCCGCAGACAGCGGGAAAAGCTCCGGATTCGGAGATTTTGTAAAACAATATCCGGGCAGGTACTTTGAATGCGGAATCATGGAACAGGGCGTAATAGGCGTTGCCTCAGGCCTTGCAACGACAGGCAGGATACCGGTATTCTGCGCTATCGCTCCTTTTGTGACATCAAGACCGTTCGAGATGTTCAGGAATGATCTGGGCTATATGAAGCAGAATGTCAAGGTCGTAGGCCGTAACTGCGGCATATCCTATTCCGACCTGGGCGCGACCCATCACTCTCTCGAGGATTTCGCCATCATAAGGATGATCCCGGGCGTTGTGGTCCTTGCGCCGCAGGATCCGACAGAAATAAGGACGGCGGTAAAAGCCATGATGGAGCATGAGGGGCCGGTCTACATGCGCATCGGAAATCCGAAGATCCCCGTCCTGTTCGACGAGCAGCCCTTCGTAATCGGAAAGGGCCGCATCATCAGAGAGGGCACAGACGTAACCATAATATCCACGGGTTCCACGACAAAAGCCGCGGTGGAAGCCGCCGAAAACCTTTCAAAGCAAGGCGTTTCTATCCGGCTGATTGGCATGCCGACAGTATGTCCGATCGACGAGGAACTGGTCATAGAATCGGCGCTGAAAACAAAAGGCATCATCACCGTGGAAGAGCATTACGCGGACGGCGGCCTGGGAACACTGGTTTCCGAGTTATGCAGCTCAAAATGCCCGGTAAGAGTGAAGCGTCTGGGGATACCCAAGACCTATGCAAGCTCGGGCCCGTATGACGAGCTGCTCGCCTACTATGGTCTCGACGCGAAGGGTATAGAAAAATCGGCGTTGGACTTCTTAAAGTAGCCGGAGTTTTAAAGCAGCAGAATTTAGTGAGGCAGTCATAAAGTAAGCAGTCCAAGGCATTATTCCGGCGGATGACCGACAGTCATCCCGCCGGTTTTTTATTATTGCACAACAGCCCATGCTATTATCAATCCTAATACCTGTGCCTGTATCAGTCCTTATCGAAAATTTTCAATTCGCGTAAAAGGTCGATAACATCCTTCATCCTTTTCTTGCCGAACTTTTTCAGTATATGGTTCACCTGCGACCGGATCGTTGTCTCCTCAACATACCTCTTTTCGGCGATATTCTTATAGGTATATCCGTTATAGACCATTTGCAGTATCTCATACTCCGTTGCGCTTATCATCATCATCACCTGCAGAGTTTCCTTCATCCGCACATGCGTTTCCTTGATACGATGGTATTCGTTGATGATTTTGTGTGCAACCTCCGGACGCAGCAGCAGCCTGTTGTCAATCACATCGTGTATGGATTTTATGATTTTTTCGGTAGGGTCGGTTTTGACTATATAATCTACAGCTCCGGCCATATAGGCTCTAAACATGTATTCCTCATTTTCATGTATGGTCAGCATGATGCATTTCACTCCGGGATAAATTCCGTTTATCTGTTCTATGGCTTCTATACCGGCTGTGCGGGTCTCCATCTGCACGTCCATAAGCACCACGTCCGGCACGAGCTCCCTGGTCAGTTCAATTGATTCCCGACCGCTTTTTGCAAGACCGATAACATCGATATCATCCGATTCCTTTTCAATTATTTCGCACAGATGATTCCTTATTTCTTCATTATCATCGGCAATAATCAGTTTAATCCCGGCCATCTTTTCCTCCCCTGCTCAAAGGCAGCATAATTAGTACAGACGTATATTTGCCGAACCTGCTGTCGATTTTAATCTGCCCGAGGTGCGCTTTTACTACCCTGTAAGTATAAGACAGGCCCAACCCCCAGTTGAACCTGCCGCTTTTACTGGAATAATGCGGAGTAAATATCTTGTTAATTGAGGACCTTTTTATTCCTGTTCCGTTGTCCGTGATTGAGACAACGATCCAGTTGAAAATATAAGTTATTTCGATAGTTATTCTTCCACTCGGCCTGCCCGATTTATTAATAGCCTCTATCGAATTATTTATAACATTGACGAGCGCTTTACATAAATGATACCTGTCGAACATGCCGTTTAGCTTTTGACCCTTGTAAGCGCCGGCCTCCCATTCGATCGTGATATTATCGGGCACTGAGATCTGTGATACCGCTTCGTCTACAATGCCCGCGATGCCATTGTTAATGTAGTGATACTTGATCTCACGCAGGCTGTCGAGCATTGCCGCCGTATCGTGCAGCGAGCTGTCGGTCAAAGCCTTCAGCCTGCCTATTTCATCTTTTCCCTTATCGCCCTCGACCTTTTCGTCGATTTTATTGGCCAGTATCTGAAAGGCAAATAGCAGATTCTTTTGCGAGTGCAAAGTTTCACTAAGGATGTCGTTCATAAGGTTGAAGTTTTTCTGGAGTTTCCTCCCGAAGAACGGAGTCGCCGAAACATCCATCCTGAAGCTCAGCAGAATAAATATACAAATGGATATGGTGGATAATGCGAACAGAGGCGCTACAAAATACAGGCTGTAGGTTTTGATCTGGAAATTTTCGAATATCCAGAACCCGCTTCTGCTGACCTTCGATACGGATACGCTGAAAGGGCCTACGTAAAAGAATATATAGAATATCGCATCGAAAAGAAACAGTCCGGAGGCCAGCAGCGCTATTCTTTTTTTCATGTACAATATCTTGGTTCTGGAAGTATAAATAAACAGGACCGCAATCGGAAGAAGCATGGCAAACAGGACGAGCAGCTTGTAGACCGTATTGGCAGCGCTTAAGGCATTGAAGAAAAGCTCTTTGTTTCCGCTTTGATGGTATTTTATATAAGCCATTGTCGAAACTTTCGGATCATAAATCAGCATGGACATGACCGGGATCAAGAATAACGCATAGCCGGAAACTCTGTTAAGCATTTTGAATTTGATTCTGCGGAAAGCGCTTTTACAGAATTCCATATAGAATACCGGCATCGCAAAAAGATACAAAGCCACGCCGGCATTCATGAGCCTGATATTCATCGATATCGGGATTTTAACATTTTCGGTTATAAGCTTGTATATATTGTAATCGAGTTTGTAAAAAAAGTCGTCGTTGTAATAGTAGTAGCTCCCGAACATATTGATATGCAATATTATTGAAAAAAAGGCAATCATAGCCCCGAGGGCCATCATTACGAAAAGGTAGCAATAGCGGTCCTTGTGATCGAATATTATGAGAATCAGCGAAAACAACATCAGCAAGCCAATCGTATAAAACATCTGCTGCACCGGTTCCTTAACATCAGGTAGTCTATGCCTGAAAACATTGTTTTAATTATAAACCGATAACCGGGATAAATCCATAAACCAGGATGCGGTAAATATTACAATGGCAAAAAGACCGGTGATTCCGGCAAAGCATCAGCTTCGGCCCTCAACGGTCAGATTGCGTATAAATCGGAATTATACTGAATAACTGAAGTTTTAGCCTTTTACCGAACCTTCCGTAAGTCCGGCAATAAAGTAACGGTTGAGCAGGAGATAAATTATCATCATCGGCAAAATGGATATGCTTATTCCGGCAAGCATCAAGCTCCACTGCGATACCGCTTCGCCGTTCGACTTAAGGCTGACGACGCCGACAACCAGAGGCCACATTGATTTTTTGGATATCGTGAACACGTACGGAAGCAGGTAGTCGCTCCAGGCCGTACGGAAGGAAATCAATCCGACAGTGGCAATAAGAGGCTTGCACAGCGGGAAAATAATCTGCCAGAATATCCTGAAAAAATTACAGCCGTCGATTTTCGCAGCCTCATCTATTTCCCTGGGTATCTGGTTGATATTGCCGGTTGCGATAAAAACTTCGGTTGCATTCATCCCAAAAACCCTGATAACAATAGGCCCCCAAAGGGATCCGCTCAGGCCGAACACCTTCGCAAGGCTCAGCTGGGGATACAGAGCAAGCGTTCCTATCGATACGAAAAGGGAAGCAAGCACCATCCTGTATATAAACTTCGTTACCCTGGTCCTGCCTCTGGAAAATACATAGCCGGAGGTTATCGAAGCAGCTATGGAGCCGATTACGATAAAAAACGCATAATAAATGCTGTTGAAAGTCAGTTTGCCGAAATTGGCAAGGTTCCATGCCTTAACGTAATTGTCAAAATGCCACTGCACCGGTATAAGCTTTGTGCCGCCCACAAGTATTTCCTGAGTAGACTTGAAAGAACTCAGCAATATATATATGATCGGAAAAACCGCAAAAATCGTTATTATTAACAGCAACAGATAGATGACAACCTTTGCTATGGCTCTGCCCGTAATTTTCACTTCGCTTTTCCCCTTTCGTCTTTATACTTCCTGCATTTTTCTGGAGGCCCTCAGATAGATGGCCGTTACAATGCACAGTATTATGGCTGTGATAACGGCAAGAGCAGAGGCATATCCATACTGAACATCTGTCGCCGCAGTGTCCCCGTATGAGAAGAAATACTTGAAAATATCCGTCATTACGACCTCGGTCGAGCCGCCTGGCGCACCGTTGGTCAGGACGAGTATCAAATCCGTCATTTTAAGCGTTCCCAGGACGCTGAGCATTATGACAAGCTGCAGTACGGGTGCAACCAGCGGTATCGTGATATGAAAAAACATCTGGGTTTCACTTGCGCCGTCGATTGACGCGCTTTCATACATCGCCGCCGGAATGTTCTGCAGTCCGGTCAGAAAGTAAATCATGTTCAGGCCGAAGGTAGTCCAGAGCGAAACCAGTATAATTACAAACAGGGCGTGCCATTTATCGCTGAACCAGCCTATATTCGTGGCTGTCAGGCCGAATTGCCGTAAAATCGCATTGACGATACCGTTATAGGAGCTGAACATTATGGAGAAAATCAATCCTACGACCGCTATGCTGAATACGGAGGGCAGAAAGTATACGACACGGAATGCGGAGCTGAATCTGACCTTGTTGTTAAGAAGTACCGCCAGAATCAGGGCCAGCGGTATCTCAACCACCATTTTAAGTCCGGCTATGATAAATGTGTTTCCCAGCGCGCTCCAATATGAGGGGTCCCGCGAGAATGCCCTTACGAAGTTGTCAAAGCCTATAAACACAGGGGTCGAATACCCGTTATATTTGAAGAATGCCCATCTTAAAACCCATATGATAGGATATATCGAAAAAAGCAAGAATCCTATAAACATCGGGGATATCATCAAAACTTCCTGTATCCTGTCCGATGCGCCTGCGCGCAGAGCGTTTTTTCCCTTTTTCAAAAGAACACCGCCTTTTTATTGAGAAATAAGGCCGAATAAGAGCAAATGCCTCTAAATCATGGACATTATTCGGGTTCTTTGATTTAGAGGCACTGCTGAATTCGACTTACGTTTTAAATCTGAGGTTTATTTGGTCCAAGCCATCTTTTCGCTTATATTTTTGTCGATATAATTCTCGATTTTGACCTTGCCGTCTTTAACAGCAACGTCGAGGGCTTCATTGTAACGTTTGTCAAGATCCGCAAGCGCAGTGTGCACATCCGCCATGCCTGTGATTATCTTGTTGTACACATCCTGGTACGACTCGCCTTCTATGCTGAGGTCACTGTCAGGATTAGGCTTCTTGATTGCGAAGATATCCATATCCGAGAAGGTCACCCAGTTCGGATCGAGTTTATCGACAGAAGCCTTGCTTGTAATCTCATCACCGAGGATCGATATGTCGAACTGGTTTTGGTAGGTGTCGACAAAGGTCTTGTCGGAGTAGAGAACGTTCAGGAAATCGGCAACCTTATCCTGTACGCCTTTTTTCGCGACGTTCGAGCTGATCACGTAGGACAGTGAAACGCCGGTCGGATACTTGTAATGCTGGCTTGCATCCTTTACAGGGTACGGTATGACCTTCCATTCAAAATTGCAGGGGAATTGGTTTTTGAAGGTAGCAACGTCTGAAGACATTACGCCGACCATACCGATGTTACCTGCCGAAAACTGTGCTCTTGCAGTATCCCCATCCATTGTTTCGAAGCCGGGGAACATGCTGCCGTCCTTTATTATGTCGCGCAAATGATTGAAGAAGCCTTCAAGCGACACGAAATCGTATTTGCCGGTTGTGTGGTTGAAATATTCGTCACCGGTAGTTGCGGCGCTCGGAAGATTTACATAAAAGTAATTGTAGCTGCCGTAGCCCATTGCCAGATCATAACCGTAGATCTGACCTTTGCCGTTCTTGGTGATGACCTTTGCTGCCTCTCTCATCTCATCCCAGGTTGCAGGCTCTTTAAGATTATTCTTTTTGAATATGTCCATATTCAGGGCGAGACCGTAATTTGTAACACGGATCGGAACAGCGTAAGTTTTTCCGCCGAACAGACCGTATCCGGGTGCATTATAGCCGGCAAACCTGTCAACAAAGGTCTTCAGAGCCGGGATATCGTCCCAGGGCATAATATAGCCTGCCTCGGAATACTTGCCGACCTTGTTGGATTTGAAAATATCGGGGCCTTCACCTGCGGTGACGGCTACATCGAGAGCATTGTAGTAGTCGCTTCCGTATACCGTGTAATTTACGACGATTCCTTTTTCCTTGCCGGTCGTGTTGTTGAAATCTTCAATTACCTTGTTGTAGACGGATTGGTCATGTGTATCGTTAGACCACATTGTAATGGTATCAACAGCAGGCGCCGCCGCGGAACCACCCGTAGTTCCGGCCGCTGTTGCCGCTGTTGAAGCCGAGGCTTCCCCGTCCGATGTTCCGGAGTTAGAGCATGCCGCAACGGATACCAGCATGAACATACTCAAGATCAAACTCAGAGCTTTAATCTTTTTCATTAATGTAACCCCCCGCAAATTTTATATTTCGTATAAAATTATATTCACACAAAAATCGTCCGCCTAGTACTAAAAAATATCAACATCTTTGTTAATAAAATCTGGCTTTTCATCGGAGAGGTAAAAATGTTGACAAAAAACCATATTTATATATTACGGTATTTATGCTAGTATCACGTTATTGACGGTTTTTACGTTTATAAGAAATTATCAGAAAGCTCGGACAAAAAAACGCATGAAAGGAAGATAATTACTATGGAATATCTTCATACCCAAGGCAAACAGATACTGACGGAATCCGGCAGGCAGGTGTTTCTGCGCGGAACCTGCGTGGGCGGCTGGATGAATATGGAGAACTTTATCAATGGTTTTCCCGGCACGGAAATTTCACTTCGTGAGCATGTTGCCCAAAAGCTCGGCGAAGACAAAGCCAGGCTGTTTTTTAACGAAATGATCGCCAATTTCCTTGCCGAAGCGGACATACGTTTTATAAAGGAGCAGGGTGCGACATGCGTGCGTCTTGCCTTGAACTACCGCCATTTTGAGGATGATGAGCATCCTTTCGAATATAAGGAAGAGGGCTTCGAATTACTGAAAAGCATTCTGGAGGTCTGCGAAAAATACGGAATATATGTGATACTCGATATGCATGCCGTCCAGGGCTGGCAGAATTCCCATTGGCACAGCGATAACGACCGCGGTGTTTCATTGTTTTGGCGCGACGCATGCTACCAGAAACGTTATTTTGCTCTGCTGCAGGAAATAGCGAGGCGCTTCAGGGATTGCCCTGCCGTGGCAGGCTATGAGCTGCTGAATGAGCCCAGTTCGAACGCGCGCTCGGGCGATTACCCCTTCAACATGTATGAGAATTTCCATTCGGATTACGAAAGATTCAACCGTGTAATCCATACCGCCGTAGACAGGATCAGGGAAATAGATCCCAAACATATCATTTTTATCGAAGGCGACTCGTACGGTCACAATTTTGCAGGGATGGAAGCGCCTTTTGCGGATAACCTCGTTTATTCGTCACACGACTATATCGTATCGAGCTTCGGGCCCGGGGAGTATCCCGGCCACTATGCGATGCTTCATAACGACCGTATAGAGGAAAGCTGTTATTGGGACTACGAGCAGCAGATAAAGCACCTGAAGGAGTCCGAGGGCTGGCAGTTCTCTGAAAAATACCAGGTCCCGCTTTGGGTCGGCGAATTCGGTTCACAGTACTGCACGGGCGAGGAAGATAACAAATACCGCCTTGCCTCCATGAACGATCAGCTAAGGGCAATGAACGAGCTCGGGCTGCATTGGACTACATGGACTTTCAAGGATTGCGGCACCATGGGCTGGGTCACTCTCGAGCCCGAAAGCGAATATATGCAGCGTGTGGCTGCTGTTCAGCGGCTGAAAGGCCTTCTTGGAGCTGAAAACTTCACAGCCTGGCGCAGCGAATGCCCCGGTAAAATGGTGACCAGGGATTTTACAAAGTATATGATGTCCCTGCTCGACGAGGCTCCCAACTATACCTTCGGAACCTTCCAGAAGTGTATGGGTTATGCATTGCTGACGGGATTTGCAGCGGGCGTGCTGCAGCCTGAATATGCCGCAAAGTTCATAGATTGCAGCGATGAGGATATCATAAGGATAATGAAATCCTTCTCATTTGACAAATGCAATATCAACAAGCCATATATGGAAATATTAAAAAACAGGCTGCAGCAATGAAAACGATATGCCAGGAAAGGTTTTATTATGAGCGATAAGTTTATTATTGAAAACAAAAAAACGCCGGTCAGCTACGAATGCGACGTCGTAATCGCCGGAGGCGGCACGGCGGGCGTAGTTGCCGCCATAGCTGCGGCCAGGAACGGAGCCGGTACCATACTTGCCGATCGATACGGCTTTTTGGGCGGTACGCTTATTAACGGAGCAGGACCCATTCACAGCTTCTTCAATCTTTATAAAGCTTTCCCTGGAGCCGAAGAGAAGCAGGTGATCAAGGGTATTCCCGAGGAGATCGTCGAGCGCATGATTGAAAACGGCGGCTGCCTGGGACATCTTGAACAGGATAAGGGCGGCAGCTACGATTCGAGAATAACCCTTATCGACTGGGAAATTTTCAAGGACGTAATCTTTCAGATGCTGGAGGAGGCGGGAGTCCGGGTACTTCTGCACGTAATGGTCGTCGACGCCGTAAAAGAAGGCAATACCGTCAAAGGTATCATTATTGAAGGTAAATCGGGCCGTGAAGCCATCCTTGCCAATACGGTCATCGATACGACAGGTGACGGCGATGTTGCCGCGTTTGCGGGAGCAAGCTTCGTGAAACGTCATGATAAGACCAACGTAGGTTTCCCTTTTGGAATGTGCAACGTCGATATGCCAAGGCTTGTGAAATTTCTTGAGGAAAACGGCATGGTCAACCAGCTGATCCGCGGCGACAAGGGCAGTGAAGTAGACGATATAATACGCCTTGGATTTGAGCTGAAGAAGCTTCCGGTTTTCAAAGAGTTTATGGAATCGAACGGTATGTGGGGCCCGCTGGGATTTGCCCTGCACGAGAATAATTTCACATACATCAACTCCTGTAATTTACGCAGCGTTGATGCGACAAATACGGTCGAGCTGTCAAATGCGGAGATGAAAATACGCAGGCAGGCTATGAAGCTTGCAGCTATGCTTATCAAGCACGTTCCGGGATTTGAACACGCTTATGTCAACTGGACGCCTGTATCATTAGGAGTACGTCTCACGAGAATAATAGAATGTGAGCATGAAATGACGCTTGACGAGATCGTCAACTGTGCGAGATTCGACGATGAAGTCATGCTTTACGGGTTCCATGACTGCGCTCCGAGAATCATGATCAAGGATGCCGGATATTACGGCATTCCGTACCGTGCATTTATACCAAAGGGCCTGGATGGCATGCTTGTTGCCGGCCGTCTTATCACATCAACCTGGGAGGCTCACATGTCGACAAGAAATACCGGTTCCTGCATGGCCCAGGGCCAGGCTGTCGGCACGGCTGCCGCACTTGCCGCAAAAGCGGGCGTAAGCGTTCGGGAAATCGATATTTCAGAGCTTCGCAAAACATTACGCGCTCAGAACGTGTGCCTTGAATAATTATCACGAGCAAGGCAGGCGGATACATTGATCATGCGTTATAAAGCCTGTCGGGGACGGGTGGTTCAGCCGGATAAAAGGTATCGTGCGAAGGAAAAGTTACAGGCTGTGAAGTATTGCGAAACTTGAGTGCGGTGTCAAGTCTGCCGAACCTGCGGCAGGGACGCCGCAGGCGCTTGATGTGAGACAGGGATGTCGAATGATCAGCGCCCGCACGAAAGTGAGCATTGCTTCTGCAGCCTGTATTCGACGAAGCGGATACCCGTATCTGTCTGAACCGCCCGAGCCTTACTCAAACTCCTTGAAATCCATCTTCAGCCAGCATTCATATGTGATCGTATTCTGCGCTTCAAGCTTGTTGGCTCTCTGGAATTTGTGCAGCGCCTTTTTCAGGTCATCCTCATATATTCCATCGATCGGACCGTTATAAAATCCCAGCTGTTTGAGTCTCTGCTGTATGGCATAAACATCCGAGCCCCTGTCACCAGGGTTGATCTCGGAAAAGCCCCTGCCGAAAGGTCCGAACTGCCCGTTAACAATGACAACATCCGTTCCTACCGGCACAAGGCTGTAGAGCTCGGCCACGTCTTCGCTGAACATCCGTATGCAGCCGTGGCTGGCTGCCGAGCCGATCGAACCGTCGGCAAGCGTACCGTGGATACCGTATGTGCCCCAGGGTACGTCAAGCCCCATCCACCTACCTCCAAAGCCCTCGCCCCAATCGCCTTTCTCGATTATCTTCCAGTTGCCCAGAGGCGACGGCAGTCCGGACATTCCGGATGCTATCCTGTATTCCTTTATGCATTTGCCGTTTTCCAGCAGATATAAAGTTTTATCCTCTATTTCGATAAATACCGTATACTCCCTTTTTTCCTCATGGACACCGGCATGCTGTGAAGCTTCGGCCTGTGCATCGATAAAAATCTGCGTCACCGACAGCACAAATAGTATTGCCAGAATATATATTGCAGCAAGCCTGTACCTGCCCAAAACTACACCTCCGCAAAATAAGCAAACGTAATTAATTAAAAATCACCGGTGCATCGAGCGCCATTGATTTTTGAACAAGGCTTCGCCATATTCCAAATTAAAAAATGCATAATGTTTATTATGCATTTAGTCTAATTTTATTTATATGCGCTTTGGCAGCTTCTAATACGTTAATACCTTCCAAATAAAAAACTTGCACCCGATCCATAATGCACCGGAAAATTTCAAAGTATCGCAATATTAGCGTCCGCGCAGGCTTCCACGACGTCCTCCGGCCATACCGAAGCCTGTACCTCGCCGATATGAGCCTTGTTGAGCAGAAACATGAACAATCTGGACTGGCCGATCCCACCGCCTATGGTATACGGCAGTTTGCCCTCGATCAGGTCCCTGTGGAATTTCATATTCAAGCGTTCCTCGCAGCCTGCTATTTTCAGCTGCTTTACGAGAGAAAACTCATCCACCCTGATGCCCATGGAGGATATCTCAAATGGCTTATTCAATACGGGATACCAAAAGATTATGTCTCCGTTCAATTCCCAATCATCGTAGTCGGGAGCCCGTTCATCATGCTTGATTCCAGATTTGAGCGGCCCTCCTATCTTCATCAGGAATACAGCCTTCTTTTCCCTTGTGATCGCTTCTTCCCTCTGTTTTGGCGTAAGCTCCGGATACAGGTCTTCAAGCTCCTGTGAGGTAATGATAAATATCCTTTCCGGGAGCATTTTTGCAAGCTTGGGATAAACGCTGCAGATATAGCTCTCTGCCCTTTTGAAGACATCATATATGCTTGATACCGTTTTCAATAATGTTTCGGTATTTCTATTCTCTTTTCTGATGACCTTTTCCCAGTCCCATTGATCGACATAGACGGAGCTCAGGTTATCCAGCTCTTCATCCCTGCGGATGGCGTACATATCGGTGCACAGCCCTCTTCCAACCCTGAAACCGTAGCGTTTCAGCGCCATACGTTTCCATTTGGCAAGGGATTGCACAACCTCGACAGTATCTCCGTTAAAACCTTTGACGTCAAAAGCTACAGGCCTTTCTACGCCGTTCAGGTTATCGTTGAGGCCCGTCTCGGGTTTCACGAATAAAGGCGCAGAAACCCGTCTCAGGTTCAACGCTTTCGACAGGTTGTTTTCAAAGAAGTCTTTCAGAAGCTTTATCGCCTCCTCAGTTTCCATTATGTCGAGGCAGGTTTGATAATCAGAAGGTAAAACCAATTTTTCTTTCATGATTTTTCACCTCTTTTATAGCAGTACCAAATATATTTACATAAGGCTATCTTGTAACGCATTATGCAGCTTGTTGTTGTCAAAATTTCAAAAATAAATAGGCATACCTCGAAAATATATCCTCATCGTCGAGTATGCCTATCGGCTATTTTCGTATACACCGCTGTATACATGTTCTAAATTATACTGTTTTAATTTTAGCACATGAGCTTTAGTAATGCAATAGATTTTTAAGTTATGCAGGGAACAAAAGTAAATCCTGCAAATGTCCTAATTTACTACAACATGTCGCCAATGGGTTATTTGGGCGAGAACTCCGGCAGGCCAGCCAGCTGACCGAACTCAAGGGGCTTGCTGAGCAGGAAGCCGCGCAAAAATATTTGAAAGACAGCAAAAAAACCGGATTATTTTCTCAATTCGCTCCCGAGCAGTAGTATTTCAAATTTGTCAAACCAGACTTTTTCTATGAATTGTTCCGAAGTAAAAAATGTCTTTCTGAAGATGGCGAGTTCGCGCGTGTTCTTTTTAAGCCAAAGCGGAACGGGAATCTCCATGACGGCGCACAGGTCGATGAGACACTTCTCCAGTTTGTCCCTGAAGCTGTGAGCCTCCTCGTTATCCTCTGCCGAAGCTTCCCTGACCAGCCTTCCTTCTATTAAGAGCTTGCCGTTTAATGTCAATCCGATACCACCTTTCGTTTGGTGACAGGCAAGATTACTGTACCATAAAAGCGTACCGGATTGCAACGGGTATCAGCAGCCGAGCTTGTATTCGATTGAATCCACAAGCGCCTTCCAGCTGGCTTCAATAATGTCGGTGGAAACTCCGATCGTGGTCCAGACCTCATTTCCATCCGTAGATTCTATAAGAACTCTTACCCTTGCGGCTGTAGCTGCCGTTGAATCGAGTACCCTAACCTTGAAGTCCGTCAGTTTCATTTCATGTATACTTGGGTAAAATCTCGAAAGCGCCTTTCTTGCTGCATTATCGAGCGCGTTTACAGGTCCGTCGCCCTCCGCGGCGGTTATCTCCTCCTGATCGCCGACCTTGACCTTTATCATAGCCGAGGAATTGTATTCGTTTCCCTTGGCCGGTTCGTTCACTATGACCTTGAAATCCTTCAGTTCAAAGGAAGGATGATACTTGCCCAGCACTTTTCTGACTATCAGCTCGAAAGAGCTTTCGGCTCCTTCGTACTGGTATCCGTTATGCTCCATTTCCTTCAGCTTTTCAATTATTTTTACGGTCTCGGGAGAATCCTTCCTGAGGTTCGGATCTACCTTGTTCACGGCGCTCAGGACCGCGCTGCGTCCCGCTACCTCGGACATCAGGAATATCCTTTCATTGCCTACCATCTCGGGATCGAATATCTCATACGCCGCCGTATTTTTTACGACTGCGTCGGCATGCATGCCGGCCTTGTGCGCAAATGCCGCCCTTCCCACGTAAGGCGCCCTCTCGTCGTGTACTACGTTTGCTATTTCACTGACGGCGCGCGCAACAGAAGTCATTTCTGCCATATTCTCTTCAGGTATGCATTTGTAGCCCATTTTAAGCTGTAACGTCGGGATAATGGTGCAGAGATTTGCGTTACCGCATCTCTCGCCGAAGCCGTTTATTGTTCCCTGCACCTGAGTAGCGCCGGCCTGTACAGCCATGATAGTGCCGGCCACGGCCATCCCGTTGTCATTATGGCTGTGTATTCCAATATACACATCGAATTGTGCCGTCATCTCAGCCGTAATATTAAAAATATCCATGGGCAGGTAACCGCCCTTCGTATCGCACAGGCAAATACTGTCGGCGCCAGCTTCAGCCGCCGCCTTTAGAGTTTTTACGGCATATTCCTTATTTGAGCCGTAACCGTCGAAAAAGTGTTCCGCATCGTATACGACTTCTTTTCCATTGTCCTTGAAGAATTTCACCGTATCGAAGATCATCCTCAGGTTCTCGTCAAGGCTGGTTTTCAGGATGTCAGTAACCTGAAAATCCCATGACTTGCCGAAAATGACCACGGCCTCGGTACCGGCAGCCAGGAGTGACTTTACATTGGCGTCGTCCCCGACCGGAAGTCCCACCCTTCTTGTACTGCCGAAGGCGATAATCCTTGAATTCACGAGTTTCATTTTCCTGACTCTCTCAAAGAACTCAAGATCCTTGGGATTCGAGCCGGGGTTCCCGGCTTCGATGTAGTCCACTCCCAGTGAATCGAGCCGCTTTACGATCTTCAGCTTATCCTCCACAGTATAGGAGATGCCCTGTGCCTGGGCGCCGTCCCTTAAAGTGGAATCGAGTACGACGATCTTCTTCATATGGTCTCCTTCCCGTTCGAAGCTTTCCTGCCGTGATCGCTGACTACCCTGTTTATAGCGTTGATATAGGCCTTTACACTTGCTTCGATGACGTCTGTGCTAACGCCTCTTCCGACATATATCCTGTCGTCCTTTATTACTCTTACAGTGGCTTCGCCAAGAGCATCGGTACCCTCGGTAACACCTTTGAGGCTGTAATCCTGCAACTCCAGTTCAAACCCTACAGTCCTCTCAACGGCTTTGAATGCCGCGTTTACAGGTCCATCGCCTGTTGCCGCTTCCATCACGGGTTCCCCGTTTCTCAGGAGGCTTACGGTCGCAGTGGCGATTATCTTATTACCGCTGTTGATCTGGAAGCTGTCAAGCTTGTAAACCTCGTTGACTTCGGACATCTTATCCTCAACGAGCGCCTCGATATCCCTGTCGAGTACTTCCTTCTTTTTATCGGCAAGTTCCTTGAATTTTTCAAATGCCGTAGTCACAGTGTCTGGATCAAGGTTGTAGCCCATCTCCCTAAGCCTCTCCTCGAAAGCGTGCTTCCCGGAAAGCTTGCCGAGCACCATCCTATTCTGGGAAAGTCCGATGGATTCAGGCGTCATTATCTCATAGGTGCTTTTTTCAGCCATTACGCCATGCTGATGGATGCCGGATTCATGGGCAAAAGCATTCGCCCCCACTATCGCCTTGTTCGGCTGCACATTCACGCCGGTCAGACTGCTTACCAGCTTGCTGGTCCTGTATATCTGCCTGGTATCTATGTTGTGTGCCAGTTCGCCGTAAAAATCCTTCCTGGTCTGGAGGCCCATTATGATCTCTTCGACCGAGGCATTGCCGGCACGCTCTCCCATGCCGTTAACGGTACATTCCAGCTGAATCGCTCCGTTTCTGAGCGCCTCGAGAGAGTTGGCGACTGCAAGGCCGAGATCGTTATGACAATGAACGCTTATTTCTGCCTTATCGATATTCGGCACATTTTCCCTGATCCCCTTTATCAGGAGCCCGAATTCTTCCGGATAGGCGTAGCCTACCGTATCAGGTATATTGACGACAGTAGCTCCCGCCTTGATGACCTCTTCGACGACCCTGTACAAAAATTCAGTTCTCGTGCGGCTTGCGTCCTCCGCTGAAAACTCGACGTCACCGCAGTACTTCTTTGCATGCTTCACCATTGCGACAGCCCTTTGAAGCACCTCTTCCTCAGTCATTTTCAGCTTGTATTTCATATGAATGTCCGACGTGGCGATAAATGTGTGTATCCGCGGGCTCTCCGCGTTGCATACTGCTTCCCAGGCCCTGTCTATATCCTTTTCGACAGCCCTGCTGAGACTTGCAATCGTCGCTCCCTTTACATTCTCGGCAACAGTCTTTACTGCCAGAAAATCACCGGGGGACGATATGGCAAAACCTGCCTCGATGACGTCTACGCCCAGCCGTGCCAGCTGACGCGCGATCTCGAGTTTTTCCTGTATATTCAGACTGACTCCCGGGGTTTGCTCCCCATCCCTCAGTGTAGTATCAAATATCTTTACCCTCGATGCCATGCGATTACCTCCTTCTATACCTGCGCCGGCTTAAAGAAAGCCGGCTATCCCTCATATATATAAGTATCCGGCGGTAAGCCCCCCGCCTCTCTCTATTTATTTCTTAAGCCAGCTCATCATCTTCCTGAGTTCCGTACCGACCTTCTCAAGCTGATGCTCCGATTCACGACGCCTTGTCGCAAGGAATTCCGCCCTGCCCCCGGCTCTGTTTTCCTGTATCCACTTCGTTGCAAAGGTTCCGTTCTGTATCTCGGAAAGCACTTTTTTCATTTCCTTCCTTGTCTCATCGGTGATGATGCGCTTCCCGGTCATGTAATCGCCGTATTCGGCAGTATCGCTGATCGAATACCTCATGTAGGCAAATCCGCCCTGGTTTATCAAGTCCACTATGAGCTTCATTTCGTGAACACACTCAAAATATGCACTCTCAGGCTGATAACCCGCCTGTACCAGAGTCTCGAACCCTGCCTTCATCAGTTCGGTAACACCGCCGCAAAGCACGGCCTGTTCACCGAAAAGATCGGTCTCGGTCTCCTCCCTGAAGGTTGTTTCGAGTATCCCAGCCCTACCGGCGCCTATACCCGAAGCATAAGCAAGAGCGTATTCCTTCGCCATGCCGGACGCGTCCTGATGAACGGCTATCAGAGACGGCACGCCCTTTCCTTCCTGGTACTGGCTTCTTACGGTATGCCCGGGGCCTTTGGGCGCAATCATGATAACGTCTATGTCCTTCGGCGGTTTGATCTGGCTGAAATGAATATTGAAGCCGTGGGCAAATGCGAGCACGTTGCCCTCCTTCAGATTCGGTGCGATGCTTTGGGTGTAGATGTCAGCCTGGGTCTCGTCCGGTGTGAGTATCATTATGATATCGCCGGCCTTTGCAGCCTCGGCTGTGTCAAGTACCTTAAGTCCCGCGGCCTCAGCCTGCTTTCTTCTTTCCGAAGTCGGTTTCAGCCCGACCACCACGTTTACTCCGCTTTCCTTGAGATTTTGAGCATGCGCGTGTCCCTGGCTTCCAAAGCCGATAATTGCAACAGTTTTTCCTTTAAGCAGATCAAGCCTGCAATCACTGTCATAGTACATTTTTGCCATAGCTTTATTCCTCCTCGTTATTATTCACCTTTATGATCCGATTGCCTCTTTCGATTGCAATAGTACCCGTTCTCACAATTTCCTTTATTCCGAACTGCTTCAGCATATCCTCGAGCGCTGCTACCTTGTCGCTTCCGCCTGCAGCCTCGATTGTCAGGGTCGTTTTCGAAACATCGACTATCTTGGCCCTGAAAATCTCCACTATCTGTACGATCTCGCTCCTTGTCGAAGTATTGGCTGCAACCTTTATAAGAGCGAGCTCACGCGACACTGATTCGGATGGTTCGAGCCTTTTCAGCTTTATTACGTCAATAAGCTTGTTAAGCTGCTTGCTTACCTGTTCCACCGTATATTCGTCTCCATCCACCACAATTGTCATCCTCGAAATTTCAGGATTCTCCGTTACGCCTACTGCAAGGCTGTCAATGTTGAAACCTCTGCGGCTGAAAAGTCCCGATACCCTTGAGAGTACGCCTGCATGATTTTCGACCAGTACAGATAATGTGTATTTGGCCATATCCCCCAACCCCTTCCTTATTACTTAATACTGAACTCATATCCGTCGGTTACAGCGAAGCTTCCATGGGATCCACAGAGCATTCGAGCAGGTAAGGCCCCTCCGATGAGGCCAACCGTTCGAGAGCCGGCTTTACCATGGCGTCGCAAGTGATCCTCTCGCCTTTTAAGCCATATGCCGATACCAGCCTGACAAAATCCGGATTGCTGTCCAGGCATACCTGCGAATAGCGGCCTCCATGCTTGGAGAATTGAAGCTCGCGCACCATGCCCAGACGACAGTTGTTGAAAAGAATTATTTTCACGTCTATATCATATTGTTTCATTGTCCCGAGTTCCTGCATGGACATCTGAAAGCTGCCGTCGCCGCTTATGACTATAACCGGCAGCTCGGGTCTTCCAAGCTTGGCGCCTATCGCGGCCGGCAGGCCGTAACCCATCGTACCGAGTCCGCCGGACGATATGAAGGTTTTGGGTCTGCTGAAGCCATAATTATTTGCGGTCCAGATCTGGTTCTGTCCCACTTCGGTAGCCAATACGGCATTCCCGGGCAGATATCCGGACAATGTCGAAAGCAGGTATTTGGGGCTTACAAAGGATGAATCCGCGCCGGGTCCGGGAAGCTTCGACCTCTTCCGTTTCTGTTCGGCCATGGTATCTGCCCATTCCTTCCTGCCGCCCGGTTTCACAAGTGCGAGTATGTCCTGCAATATCAGCCTTACGTCGCCCACCAAAGGTATCGACGTGTCGATATTTTTTCCGATTTCCGCAGGATCTATATCTATATGGATGATCCTTGCCTTGTTTGCGAGCAAGCTGGCTGCTCCCACAGCTCGGTCACCGACTCTTGCGCCAAGGAACAGGACGAGATCCGCGTGATGCAGCGCATAATTGGCCGTCTGGCTGCCATGTGTCCCTACCATGCCGAAATGTAAGTGATGATCCGAAGGTATGGAGCCAATCCCCATTAAAGTCGTCGTAACAGGTATATTACGCCTTTCTGCAAGTTCGCACAGTTCTTCGGAAGCATTCGCAGTAATGACTCCCCCTCCGGCGCATATGACAGGGCGCTCGGCCTCTTCCAACGCTGCCGCGGCCTTTCTGACCTGCATCGGGTGTCCTTTGCAGGTAGGCTTGTAACCCTTTATATCAATCGTATCGGGATATCTGAACTCAATAACGCTTGTCTGAACATCGACAGGCACATCTATAACTACCGGCCCCGGCCGACCCGTCGACGCAATATGGAAGGCTTCATGTATGATCCTCGGAAGGTCCTCAGCCCTTTTGACAAGATAATTGTGTTTGCTGAACGGGGCGGTCGCCCCTGTGATATCGGCTTCCTGGAATGCATCCGTGCCTATCATGCCGACTGAGACCTGCCCGGTAATGGCTATGATCGGTATGCTGTCCATATATGCATTTGCTATGCCCGTGATCAGATTCGTTGCGCCGGGTCCCGAAGTAGCTACGCAAACCCCTGTACGCCCTGTTACGCGCGCATATCCGTTTGCGGCATGCGCAGCTCCCTGTTCGTGTCTCGTAAGTATGTGACGGATGGTACTCCCCAGCAGCGCGTCGTAAAACGGAGAGATCGCGGCGCCGGGATAACCGAACACGACTTCCGTGTGTTCCATTTCAAGCGCTTTGATTATTGCTTCGGCTCCGGTGATCTTCATAATTTCTCCCCTCCCCCAGGTATAAAAAACCCCTCGCCAACTGCATTACTGCAGGGACGAAGGGAAACTTCCAACGTGGTACCACCCTGATTCGACAAGCTTTAGCTTATCCTCGGCAAGTACTTTTGTACTTGACTGTAACGTAGTCAACGTCATTACTGCAATTATTCGTATCGCAATAGTGAAGCTCCGGAACGAGTTATCCACAGATCCCTGTCACCGGTTCGCACCGAACACCGGCTCTCTTGAGAACCCGGGACCTGTCTTCTTTCCTTCATTGCGCTGCCTTTAAATTAATTGTATTATATTCTATCAGCATGCTCAGGCAGTGTCAAGGAAATTTTTCACTTATATTACTTTGTTAAGTAGTCCTTTTTTATGCTTTCTTGCGCTTAAAATTTACATAACCTTACATGTATATTCTATCTTTAGTACTTCCTTCTATTTTACCGATACCATATCCATAACAAAAGGACTGGTGCATGCTGGTTATGATCAACATTTTCAGGAACTCCCTTTCCTCCCTGCCAAGGCCGATATCCATTACTTCGACAAAATCTCTGGTCTTTTCGCCCGCTATCAGGCGTATCGCTTCCCTTGTCCCCGTCAGATCACCTTCCAGCTTTAGCCTGGCCTGCCTGAGGTAAATTCTCATCATTTTTTCAAAATTCAAGCTGTTTTTCATTATATCAGCCATCGGTACATCTCCCGCATATCGTTTGTTTATCATGAAACCGTTCCGTCAGCAAACGGACCCTATACCAGAGTGTTGCCAGAACCATATGCAGCATATACATACTGTGCCTCATTTTCCACAATTATCTTGTAATCATACCATCCTTGGATTTTTCAGCAAGCACGACAGTTGCATCTTCCCATTTGTTTGTATCTCTTTTCAGATGCCTCAGCCGGATCGTGTCGCCGGGGCTTTTGGAATAAAGATACTCTCTAAGCTGCAGCATCGTATTGATCGTTATGCCGTCTATCTGGCTTATTACGCAGCCCTGCCGTATTCCTGCACGGTAAGCGGGACCGCCATTGTCGACTTTCGAGATAAATACGCCGTCCGGAACGTCGGGCGCTCCGTCTATATAAGGGAATACCACACGGTCATATGCGAACACCCCGAGATAGGGCTCTGCAAATTTCCCCGAACCTGTAAGTTTTGAAACGATCGGTTTCGCAATATTTATCGGGATAGCGAAGCCCATGCCTTCGGCGCTTTCGACCTTTACCGTATTGATCCCGATCACTTCCCCTTTGGAATTAAGCAGCGGCCCGCCGCTGTTTCCCGGGTTTATGCTGGCGTCCGTCTGTATCAGATCCTCCATGTAGTTGGTACCCGCGTCCGTATCAATACTGATGGTCCTATTCAATGCACTTATGATGCCCGAAGTCACCGATCGCTGAAACTCAAGGCCCAGGGGATTTCCGATCGCAACGGCCGGCTCTCCGACCTGGAGCTTGGTTGCGTCACCAAGAGTAAGGGTCGTAAGACCTGTAAGATTCACTTTGACAGCCGCAAGATCAATAACGGGATCCGCCCAGACCACTTCCCCGTCCACATTTCTTCCGTCCGCAAACGATACCGTTATCCTGTTGCTTTTACCTCCTGCAACATGGTTGTTGGTCAGAATATACCCGTCCTGACTTACGATTACTCCTGAGCCGACTCCTACCTCGGTTGCTCTATCCTTATTGAAGACGCCATCCTGTGTGATCCTTTCGACCGTTATCCCTACAACCCCGGAGGTGGCTTTTTGAGCGACCAGCTGACTTACGGGGGTTACAAGGCCAAGCTCATTCAGAACGGAACCTCCGCTTAAGGATTGCTGCTGAGCTTTAACTTGATCCGTGCCGGAAGCAGTCTTCCCGCCAGGCGCCTGCAGCTGCTGAGCAGCGCTGCCGTTTTGCCTGTTGCCGGCAGGTTCGTTAAGCGAGATATACCGCGGAGCTGCGAAGAAAACGAGCAAGCCTACTATCAGCGAGCAGGCCAGTGAAGTTATCAATATCTTTCCGAAACCTTTCCTGTCATTATACATCTTATCATCCTCATATTTTCGTAATTTCCTTGGTGGATGCTTTAGTGGAAATTCTCGCTCCGAGAACGCTAAACATCCTTGTACGTTTATTATTTCATCATTGCCGGAAAGCATACGAAAAATGAGGTTTATAAAAAGAGGCCTGACGAATCGTCAAGCCTCCGGATTGGGAAGATTTGATTTTATTATCTTTTTTACACTTTTTTCGAATTTGGGACGGGGCAGCATCACCTGATGCCCGCAGCCAAGGCATTTGACGCGGAAATCGGCGCCGGTTCTCATTACCTCCCACTGTTTGCTCCCGCATGGGTGGTCCTTTTTAAATTCAACTATGTCGCCCAGACAATATTTATCAGCCATAACTTTTCTCCAAGATACACAGCGAACTAATATTTCATAAGGTAGCTGTCGATCTCCCACTTGCTGATTCTCATCTTGTATTCGCTGCATTCCTCTTCCTTGGCTTCGATATACTTGCTGAAAATATGATCTCCCAGAACCGCTTTGATAAAGCTGCTGTTCTTCATTTCCGCTATCGCTTCGTCAAGGCTGCCCGGCAGTTCGCCTATATTGTCGGCGGCCCTCTCTTCGGCGGTCATATGGAATATATTCTTGTTACAGGGCGCAGGCGGCTGGATCTTGTGCTCGATACCATCCAGTCCTGCGGCCAGTACGGCTGCCAGAGCAAGGTACGGATTGCAGCTGGGATCGGGGCATCTCAGTTCGAGCCTCGTTGCCGTTCCGCGGGCTGCGGGTACTCTGATCAGCGGGCTTCTGTTCCTGGCAGACCAGGCGATATATACCGGCGCCTCATACCCGGCCACAAGCCTCTTATAGGAGTTTATGAGCGGATTTGTCAGAGCCGACATCGAGCGCATGTTTTTCATGAGTCCACCGATGAACCAATAGGCATCCTGGCTCAGCTGCAGCGGATCATTTTCGTCGTAGAACATGTTCTTGCCTTTTTTGAACAGTGAGGTGTTGGCATGCATTCCGGAGCCTGCGATACCGTATATCGGTTTCGGCATGAATGTCGCGTGCAGGCCGTGCCTCTGCGCGATGGTCTTGACGACCAGTTTGAAGGTGAGTATGGCGTCTGCGGAAGTCAATGCGTCGGCATATTTAAAATCAATTTCGTGCTGTCCCGGCGCTACCTCATGATGGGAAGCCTCCACCTCGAAACCCATTTCTTCGAGCGCCAGACACATATCCCTTCTCGCGTTCTCTCCCAGGTCCACGGGTCCCAGGTCGAAATATCCGCCGTTGTCGTGCGTTACTGTTGTCGGGTTACCCTCGGAATCGGTGAGGAACAGGAAGAATTCACATTCGGGTCCTACATTGAACGTATCATAACCCATCTTTTCAGCCTTTTCAAGCGTCCTCCTGAGTATGTATCTCGGGTCGCCAGCAAAAGGCGTTCCGTCAGGGTTGTATACATCACATATCATCCTTGCCACTTTACCGGTCTGCGGTCTCCATGGGAATATCACAAAGGTATTGATATCAGGCCTTAAGTACATGTCGGATTCCTCTATCCTGACAAAGCCTTCTATGGACGAACCATCAAACATGCATTTATTGTCAAGAGCCTTCTCAAGCTGGCCTGCGGTGATCGCTACATTCTTAAGGGTACCGAATATATCCGTGAACTGCAGCCTTATGAATTGCACGTCCTGCTCGTCTACAATCCTTATGACATCTTCCTTAGTGTAACTCGGCATTCTAACACCTCCAGAGCAATACATCAAAAAAAGCGTCTTAAGCTGGTATTTAGACCCGTTTAAGAACGCCTTTGTTCTTAATAGCAGATTTGCCCGTTTTTTATTGTCTTCATTATAACATAAAATATTACTGAATCAATAACAAATTTTCAAGTATTTACTCTTTTTCGAACATGTCCTTTCCTACTCCGCAAACCGGGCAAACCCAATCCTCCGGAATATCCTCGAATTTTGTGCCGGGAGCGATCCCTGAATCCGGATCCCCTGCCGCAGGATCATAAACATAACCGCAAGCTGTGCAAACGTACTTATCCATTACATATCATCTCCGTTTCCAATATATTTTCATTAACTATATTCCCCCGGGAACGGAGCGATAAACGGAAAATTCTCAGTATTTTTTACTTTTGCCCCTGTACAGTACTGCAATGCCTATTCCTATCAGTATGAGCGGCAATACGAACGGTTTCGTGCTGAAGCTTATCAGCTTGCCAAGTGAAAACGACAGGAAGAACAGCGCCGAAAGCCCTGTGAGTATGCCGACGGGTATCAGCAGTCCCTTTTCCCTGTTGCCAAAATAGTAAAGTTCAAATAATCCGAATGCGGGTGCGAAAATGAATAGTGGCCAGATTATGTTCCAGCCGCCGAAAAGCGCGCCGATCTGAAGCGCTGCGCCCGTTACCAGCAAAATACCGCCCGGCACCAGCAGCCCGGGATTCCTTCTGTTACCGGAGAGAAAGCCCGTGTGAAACAATATGCCCGGCAATATAATGAAGATAGCCGCCCAGAACCTTGATAATATGAAGCCCAGATCAAATACGCTCCAAAAAGGCTCGAATATGTGAAAATTCTTGAGGAGGAACATGATACCGATTAATATGAATATTCCCCCGATTGTCTTTCCTGTTCTGTTCATAAAATACCTCCGAAACTTATATGTGAAATGATAATTCGCTTAGGAATCGTTAAAATATAATTTCCGATAAGCTTTTACGGGGAACTACACTAACCAGGCTACATGGGCGAGCAGCATACGAAGTATGCGACCAGCCCGCTCCATTCCCCATAAAAGTATCGGAACTAATATTTTAGCCGATCCTTAAATCTCATTCTATATAATTATAACGAATTATTAGAGAAATGTCTGAACAAATAAGTTTCGAAATGAAATGCCGGATTCAGGACATATCAGAAAAAAGCCGTATATTATCACCTTATCAGGATATTCCGCTTGAACGCTGGGTCTCCCCGTCCTTTTCCAGCTTCCACATGACATAGCGTATACCCGTTGCGATCAGGTCGGCTATTTTCATTACTATATGCAGGCGCGTATTCTGTAGTACAAGAAAGTCCATGAACCCGCCGAAATTGACTATCCCGGTCACGAACATGTCACCTACAGGCGCAAGTTCCTTGTTTACGCCAGAGCCTGGCTTTATCGGACCGTCCCCGATCCCGATCCAGCCTACATGCTCCATACTCCCGAGACATGCGTCTATTGCGATTACAAATGGGTTGTCGCAATCATTCGTGATACGCTTCGTTATTTCTTCGAGATTCTTTGCGTGAACAGGGTGTTCCAGATTGCCGTAGATATACAACCCTTTCGCCTTAAGTCCGGATATCTTGTGCCCTATAAGCGGACCGAGGCTGTCACCGGTGGATCTGTCGGTTCCGATACAGACAAAGACGAGCGACCTGCGGCCATTTCCGAGCGCCTTCGTGATATGCGCATGCAGCACATCCGTAAAGCACTGGAATGCAGTTGTGCTGTTAACGTTGATATATTGCTGTCCGGCGGCTGTTTTTATCAGCATCTTAACTCCTGATTACCCTTTTTTATATATTATTTCCAGAGTTTATGGTTTTATTACTACTGTTTCATGCGGCTGCCAAATATCTTATATTCATTGGATGAGAGTCCGGTACTCATTGGATAAAGAGACCGGGTGATTTACTTAACCTGGCTAATTTGATATCATCTATCATGGGGGGTGGTCTTACGGAATCGTTGAGAAAAAACCAGGCATTTATCGAAGACATCGTCAATGGTATGTTCGACTGGGTAAGAGTGGTCGACAGTGACAACAACGTGCTGTTTATGAACAAGGCGATGTCTGAAGGCGTCGGCGATAATGCCGAATGCATGAAGTGTTATGAAGTGCTTGGCCGCAGCAGACCCTGCAGCAACTGTATCTCCAGGAAGGCCGTCTTTCAGGGAAAATCCTTTGAAAAAGAAGAGCGGATCGACGACAGATACTTTTCCGTCATGTCTTCCCCGTTAAGAAATACCGAAGGCAAAATAATCGCGGCGGTTGAAGTGCTCCGCGAAACAACACAGTTAAAGCAATTGTATAAAAAGACGCAGGAGCAGAACAAAAAGCTTAAAAACAATCTGGATATGGCCCGCAAACTTCAGACAAGCCTGCTGCCCGGCCCCCTTTCGGATAGGCGTCTGGATTATTCCCTGATCTTTATGCCCTGCGAAGCGCTCGGGGGGGATTTTGCCGACATTTTCCACATAGACGGCTCACATCTGGGTCTGTACCTTGCCGACGTGTCGGGACACGGTGTTCCCGCTTCACTGCTGACAGTGTTCCTTCGTTCAACGCTGAACAAGAAGCTGCTTTCGCCGGCCAAGGCGCTCGAAGAGCTTTATGCCGAGTTCAACCAGAGTAAACTGGACGAAGAATTATATATATCGATTTTCTATGCCATCATAGATCTTGACGATAAAACGATGCTGTACTCCAATGCGGGGTTGAACGTAATTCCCGCAGTATACGGGGCAAATAAGTTCGAACTGCTTAAAATGCCCGGTATACCGATCAGCAACTGGATGAAAAAGCCCGATTATAAAAACGGCTCAATCAGATTGGAATCCGGCGACAAGCTTTTCCTTTACTCAGACGGGATACTTGAAATGAGGAATGCAGAAAATGAACAATTCGGAGAAGACCGCCTGCTCAACGTATTGCTGAACAGCGATATGAAACCCAGGAAGCTGCTGCTCGAGGTCAAAAAATCGGCATTTCAGTTTGCAGGTATAAAAAGAGCGAACGAACTGCAGGACGATGTAACTATGGCGCTGCTTGAGATAAAATGATGCTCCCGGAGGCAGCCGCTCAGCCGCCGTTTTACTCCTTATCCAGCGAATTAGAAAAAAGACGTTTCAGCAAGTCCAGATACATTTCCGTCCGAATCAGACTGATCTCTCCATGCCCGGCGTTCTTAACAACCTTCAAATAACTGCCGCTTATAGTATCATACAATGCCTTAGCAGACTTTTTCATCACGGGCAGTTCCTTCTCACCGGCTAGTATCAACGCCCGTGCCGTGGTTTTGCTCAGCGCCGGAGGTATCGAATAATCTCCGTTACTTTTTGCAATATTGATCAGAGATTCTTTCGTCATCCGTGAACTATCTTCATAATAAGCTTCAAATAATTCTTCGGGCACATTCAGGATCTTGGCCTGCAATTTTGCATACCATCTTTTTTTGATCAAACCGTAACACAGCTTGTACATTGGCAGGGTTAATTCGGTCGCTGTTTTCAAAGGATAGACCAGGGCGCTTTCTATAACTGCGTTATCAGTGATACTGCGATCCCGGGACAGGACTTCCGTAACAATCTGAGCCCCTAGAGAAAGGCCGCAGATCGCATGAACCTTTCCATTACAATTATCCCTGATATAATCTACAATCCGTTCCGCCGATTTCGCTATGCTAATAAAAGTATTGTTCCAATCTTCGCCATGCCCGTCAATAACCGGCGTGACAATGAAATAATCCTTTTGCAGCGATTCGATCTGCGGTTTGAATGACCACCATGATAAACCGCCGCCATGCAGAAGAATGATAACCGGATTCTTTTTATCCCCAAAGTCCTTGAATATCAAAATTCTGACCTCCATATATTTTTCATTCTATGCCCTCGAAAGCTTTCTTTTACGGTAAAGGAGCAGTCCTATCATAAAATAGATAACGGTAAGCAGCAGAATCATGGACAATTCATATAGAACATCCGCTATCCCTGCTCCCGAGTTCAGTATCTTTCCGAAAGCCGTGCTGGCATGGGTAAGCGGCAGGATGTCGAAAACGTTGAAAATATGTCCCGCAATTGAAAAAAGCCTGACCCCGGGAAGCGGGAACATACAGCCTGAAAAGAAAAGCAGTATGAAAAAAGGAAAGCAGCCTACAGTCGCTACATCGAAAGCCGACTTGAGGAATGCTGCGGTGATCAGGCTTACCGGCATCATGGAAAGACTGGTGAGTATAGCGACAAAAAGAACCGGACCGAATTTTCCGACCGGCTTGTAACCCAGGCCAAGCGCCGTCCAGTAAGACAACATGGTGGCGGCCACTGCAATGACAGCCTGCACTATGCTTATCCCCAACAGCAGGTTGAATGCGCCTACATTGCTCAGTTTAAGCCTTATCAGCGTCTTTTTCTCGTCCTCACGTACAAATGAAGCTGAAGCTGAAAAAAGTACCATTAGTACACCCATGGATATCAATCCCGGAACAAAGCCGTCAAATTCATTCACAACGATTTTTTTCTCAGTGAAAGTTTCCCTGATTTCAGCAGGCAGCATTACCTTGACCGCTTCCAGGCCCTGTCCCTGTATCAGGCCCCAGGCTGCGGCGGACGAGAGCATGTATCTAGAATTGCCCAAGCTGCCGTAAAATTCAACGATGGCAGGAGTGCCTTTTTTGTCGTATGCGACATCCTGCAGCCTG
Organism: Bacillota bacterium; assembly: GCA_023439545.1. Taxonomy (GTDB): domain Bacteria; phylum Bacillota; class Clostridia; order Acetivibrionales; family DTU013; genus JAEYOM01. The sequence continues at coordinate 29,103 of JAEXNT010000031.1, read as the reverse complement.
TCCGTGTAATCTTTGGGGATTATGATACCGAGATCTATTCTTTTTTCGTTTACATCCGAGATCAGGGTATCCTTGCCGTTCAAATCCACAATATCGAATACCAGCTTGCCTTCCATAGCCGCATAGTTGGAAAGCTGCCGCTTCAAACTCATTGCGGCCTGCCTTCCGTCGAGGTCTAGTATGCCTATTTTATAGGTAGTCGACTCTCCTCCGTAAAAAAGCTTCATCACAAAAATAAAAAACGGGGAGAAGATCAGTACAATTACAAGTATCTTCCAATCCCTTATATTCTCCTTCAGCGTTTTAATGATAACTGCCGCCAGCTTCATTCCCTTAGCCCCCTTCCAGTCATGGAAATGAATACGTCTTCCAGGGTACATTTTCTTACCGTAATATCTACTGCTTCAAGCCCGCTGTTTTTTAACATTCTGTCCGCCTGCGGGATCAGTCCCGGCAAATCGTTTCCTCCAAGCAGAAGAAGTCCGTCCGAGTATTTCTTCTCAGAAAAGGCTTCAGGCAGGGATTTTATCCAATTCCGCACCTTTTGTTCCTCGGGATTCGCCAAACGGATCTGCAGTATGTCTACGAAACCGGATTTATTTTTTAAAGCTTCGGGAGAATCCATGGAGAGTATCCTGCCATGGTCGATTATCGCGACCCTGTCCGAAAGCCGATCCGCCTCATCCATATCATGTGTCGTCAGTATGACGGTCTTCTTTCTTGAAAGCCTTCGTATAAAATCGCGGACAAGGATCCTGCTTTGCGGATCCAGCCCTGCCTGGGGTTCGTCGAGTATAACAAGGTCGGGATCGTGAACGAGCGCCAATGCGATATTCAGCCGGCGCTGCATCCCGCCTGAGAGCGTTTTTGCAAGTCTATTCCGTTTCTCGGAAAGCCAAAGCGACTCAAGCAGCTCATCAGCTCTTTTTGAAGCCTCTCCGGCAGCCTGCCCGTAGGTGATCCCTGAAAACTTCAGCTGTTCGAAGCAAGTAAGCATCTCCCATATAACAATGTCCTGAGGGCACAGCCCTATCTTTGCCCTGAATGCCCCGCCGGCGCCGCCCGCATTAAAACCGCCGAAAACTATCCTTCCTGCATCGGGTCTCAATAAGCCGCACATCATACGTATGACAGTAGTCTTTCCCGCTCCGTTGGGCCCAAGCAGGCCGAAAATCTCGCCTCTGTTCACAGTAAAGCTTATACTGTCGACAGCCTTCAGATCATTAAAGGTCTTTGTAAGTCCTTCTACAGACAGACACGACGTTTGCTCTTTCCTAATCAAAATCAGCCCCCCTACCTAAGAAGCACCTTTCCGACCCGTTCAGCAAGTACGGTGATATCCGTCTGCGAGCCGGTGATCACATAAGACAGCACACCGTCCAACGTACCGATCAAAGCCAGACCATATGCCTCGGGATCCTCTATCTCTATCTCCCCTCTGTCGGCCGCCTTTTTATAGAGTCCGGTGATAATATCCGTATATTCATTCATATATTCACGGTAATAATCCATAAGAATAACGGATTCAAAGGCTTTTGACGTGGATAGGAAATAGAAGCCCAGTTCCTTCGGGCGGGTAGCCCAGTGAGAAAGATAATCCCGTATATATTGCCTCATACCTTCGATCACGCTGGGGTTCGAGCATGCTTTTTCGATCATTTCATAGATGGGTTCCGAGAGCTTCTTATTGACGCCGAGCATGAGCTCTTCCTTGTTGCGGAAATGATGGTACAAGCCTCCCTTACTGACTCCTGCCCTTTTTGCGATTGCGTCGACGGAAGCGCCTTCGTACCCCTTTTCCAGGAATTCTTCTATCGCGGCGTCTAATAGCGACCCCTTACGTACTTCTTTCGGCTGTTTCTCAGACATAGCATGCCTCCATACCGACTGTCGGTATGTTAATCATAAAGATATTTCTAATATATGTCAATAAATAAATTGATAATATAGAATTATTTGTTTTTGAGCATTTCTGCATATTCATCAGGATGGGACAGCAGATAACCGCAATGGCGATACCCCTTTTTTTTGACGATGCTGCCGGACTTGTACCTTCTCAGCCGGAATGTACAAAGCCGGGCAGGTTCTTTTGTGCCCAAAGTCGGCATGATTATAAAATAGTCCTTTTCCAAACGTTCGACCAAAGCTGAAAAACTGTCCGGGGTCACAAACATGGCATGTATAAGCAATACTTTTTTGCTTTCTGGATTGCCTGCAGTGCGGAATCTCACAAAACACCACCCCTTCGGTCTGACGCGCCGGTGTCACCTTACTCCGTCAAGCCACTCTACCAGCTCGTCGAAGCCCTCGCCGGTGGCGCAGGATACTTCGAAGACACGCGCCCTGCTGTTTACAGCCGCGATACCCTTGTAGAAGGCCTCCTTGTCGAACTGTATGTAGGGCATGAGGTCCATCTTATTAAGTATTATAACATCTGCGGCGCTAAACATGGATGTGTATTTGAAAGGCTTGTCATGCCCTTCGGGAACGCTTGCTATGACCAGCTTCACTTTTTCCCCGAGGTCGAAGGACGACGGGCATATCAGGTTGCCGACGTTCTCGATAAAGAGTACTGTATTGTCGAAAGCGTCATCGCCGGTAATGACCGTCCTGATCATATTCGCATCAAGGTGGCATTCCCCGCCCGTATTGATCTGCACTACATGGACTCCGATCCTGTCGATCTTTTCGGCGTCTATGCTCGAGGCGATATCCCCTTCGATAACGCTGAAACGGCGCTTTGAAAGCTGCATCAGCTTCATAATGACAGAAGTTTTGCCCGCGCCCGGGGACGCCATCACATTGATCTCCGTTATACCATGCCCATCGAGGTAGGTCCTCAGCTCCTCAGCCAATTTTTCATTGGCGCCCATTATGTTTTGCATTACTTTTATTTCCACTTAATCAACCTCCATACTTTCGATATAGAACTCCCTGCCCGCGTCGGTCAGCCTGCCTTCTCCGCCGCAATGCGGACAGTCGAAACCGCTTTTTGGCTTTTCGTATTCCCTGCCGCAGGACTTGCATAAAAACAAAGCCGGCATTCTTTTGAAAACCAGCTTTGCACCTTCTGCTATTGTATCCTTGCTTATGATGTCGAAATACATGCTTACCGATTCGTCAATTATGGACGACAGGTCGCCTATGACAAGCCTTATTTCAAGGATCCTGCCTGCGCCTGCCGCCTCGGCTTCCTTCACCGCAATGTCGACTATATTGCGGGTTACCGCGTATTCATGCACAATAAATACCTCTTTATGCTATGATTTTCTTTTCTTCCTTGCCGGGTTCCTTAACAGGCTCCGAAGCAGGCTGAGACTGCTGTACGTATTTTCTCTTTTCCTTGACCAATGCCGATGTGTTGTAATCCTCGCAGCCAAGGATGCACTTCTTCGGGCAAACCGCCACGCATTCATTGCAGATTATGCACTTGAACGGGTCTATCTCCCAGCTCTTTTCTGCCTTGTTGACCGTAAGTGCGTTTGAAGGACATTTCCTGCTGCACATTCCACAGAAAATACACTTATCTATATCGATTTCGATGTGACCTCTTGTCCTGTTGAACGAAGGTCTTTTCTCATACGGATATTTCCTCGTTGCCGGCTTCGTTACGAGGTTATTCATAACATTGCCTATCATATCGAACATATCTTTTTACCCCCATCTGTTACATTCCGACTCCATATATCGCGCTGTATGCAGTACAGGCCCGGGATCCGACGCCCCCGTCCGCTCCCCGGTACGGCGGCCGCATTATTGCGACGCCGCCCTGTTCAGCGCTCTGTGCAGCTGATACAGGGATCTATCGTAAGGATAAGTATCGGCACATTTGCCAGCTCACTGCCCGGCAGTATCTTAAGAAGCGCCGGTATGTTCGCAAATGTGGGAGTCCTTACTCTCATTCTTTCAAGGTTTTTCGTACCGTTTGCCCTGAGGTAATACAACACTTCACCCCTTGGCTGCTCGACCCTCGATATCACTTCACCTGTCGGGAAGCCCTTGAACGACGCCGCTGTCTCCCCCTCGGGAAGCTTGTCGATCGCCTGTTTGATCAGGTCGATAGATTGATATACCTCTTTAAGCCTGACGACTGTCCTGGCATAGCTGTCTCCGTCCGTCATAACCACAGGCTCGAATTCCAGTTCGTTGTATGCGGCGTATCCCGTAATCCTGTGGTCCATCGCGATGCCGCTGGCCCTTGCCATCGGTCCGCAGGTGCCGAGCCTGCGCGCATCCTTCTGCGAAAGTACTCCAACGCCTACCAGCCTGTGCTTTACGGTGTAATCGTTAAAGAATACCGGCTCCAGCCTCTCGAGATCCTGCTTGACGTCGTCGAGTATAACCTTCGTTTTGGTCAGCAGCTCCGGAGATATATCACGCCTTGTACCGCCTATCGTGTTGACTGATATTATTACCCTGCTGCCTGCGGTCTCTTCCATTATATCCATTATCTTTTCTCTGTCTCTCCATGCCTGCATGAAAAGACTTTCAAAGCCGAACGCATCGGCAAGAAGGCCCAGCCACAGCAAATGACTGTGTATCCTGTGGAGCTCTGCCCAGATAACTCTAAGGAAACGGCCCCTGTCAGGCACCTGAATACCCATGAGTTCCTCTATTCCCTGGCAGTAAGCCTGGGCATGCATACAGCTGCAAATGCCGCAAATACGTTCGACAACATATACGTTCTGTGTGAAATCCTTCAATTCGGTAAGCTTTTCAAGGCCCCTGTGTACATATCCTATCGCAGGAATAGCCTCGACAACCTTTTCGTCCTCCATGACAAGCTTCAGATGAAGGGGTTCCGGCAGTACCGGATGCTGTGGTCCGAATGGTATAACCGTCTTAGGCATTTTTATCTTCCCCCTTTTTCACTATTGTGATCTGCTGTCTGAGCATCGGATTGTCGGGCGCTCCGTCCGACAACAGGAGGTGTCCTCCGTAGTCGACAACAAGGTTTTCGATATTAACGCCGAAAAGCTCCTTGATCTCATTCTCCACGAGCAGCGCACAGAAAAAGATCTTCGTTATGCTGGGAACCGCACTGCCTTTGTTTATTGTCAGCTTCAGATTCGTCAGCTTGTAATCCATGTCAAAGTGATAATACAGATCCAGCGTGTCGTTATTATTGTCGACGCAGGTCGCAGTAACGAGCCTGTAGCCTTCATAATGCAACTTCTGCACTTCACCGAGCAATTCCTGAACGGTTATTTCCTTCACATTCTCAATCATTCACAGCCTCCAAGTTTCGGCTTTCCTTCATTTTCGCAGCCTTTTCGTCCATTTTGCCTACAGCCATCACTATACCGTCGATAATGGCCTCGGGTCTAGGGCAGCAGCCCGGTACATAAGCATCGACAGGCAAAACCTGGTCGACCCCGCCAAGCACGTTGTAGCATTCCTTGAATACGCCGCCGGAGCAGGCGCACGCGCCTACAGCTACAACAGCCTTAGGCTCGGGGATCTGATTGTAAATATTCTTCAGCGCACGCACGTTCCTGTTATTTACCGATCCGGTAACCACAAGGACGTCTGCATGCTTCGGATTTCCTACATTTACGATCCCGAACCGCTCCACATCATACATGGGTGTGAGGCAGGCAAGTGTTTCTATATCGCAGCCGTTGCAGCTATTGCAGTCGAAATGCACGATCCACGGCGATTTTTTACGTGACTTACTCATTATATTCTGAAATATATTACCCATTTATTCACCAGCTTTCACTCATCAAAATTAGCGTCTTGCATAGAGCCAGATGATATTGGTCAACGCAGCCCCTATGCCGAACAGCCATACGATTTTCAGCATCCATCTCCAAGTGACCCTGGCACTGATATTATCTATCACGATCTCCAGGAAATAGCACACAAGTGCTATCAATATTCCTACCCATAACGGCTTCGCGAAAAACAGCGAAATCATTCCCAAAAGCAATACCAGATCATACCAGTCCGTCAGTTCGATCAATGCAAGCTGAGGTCCTGAAAATTCCGTCGTAATACCCTTGACCAGCTCCTGGTGCCCATGATGGGAAGTGGAGAAGTCGAAAGGCGATTTCTTCAGCTTGATAGTCAGTACGAACACGAATGCAATAAATACCAGCGGCAGATTTGCTATCATCGGCTGACTGTGCTGGAAAATGCTTTCGATCATAAAGCTTTTCGTAGTCAGGTAGATACCAACCGTCATCATCAGGATAACAGGCTCATAAGCTACCATCTGGATTATCTCCCTCTGCGCGCCGATCTTGCTGAAGGGCGATCTTACGCTTGTTGCGCCGATGACCAGCGAGAGGTTCGAAAACGTCAGAACGAATAACAGCATCAGCAGGTCCTGCTTGAACACCAGCATCATCAACGACATTATGGCGAACAGCAGATAACACAGTACATAGACCATCTGGGTCTGGTTCAGCGTGATTTTCTCCTTGCCGAGCAGCTTGAAGAAATCATAAAACGGCTGCAGTATCGGCGGTCCGATCCTGTTCTGCATGCGGGCGGTCAGTTTCCTGTCTATTCCGGTCAGCAGTCCGCCTATTAAAGGAGCGGCGATTATTGTTATCAGTGCTGTGATTATTTCAGGCAAATATTTCATCATATCACCACCCCGAACATTATCAGAATAATTGCGCCTGCGATCAGATTGACAACAAGTGTCAGCCTTTCTTCGCCGAGCAGGTTTTTGAAATAATAGTTGTGAACGATGACGCTCTCCACTTTATCCGCAGGTCCCATGAATTCGATACCCCTGATGTCGTCGTTAACATTCTCGCCGCCCATATACGGAGGTTTGATCTTCTCGGGCCTTGTCCTGCGGATGAAGATCGGTATCGTCAAAACTATAGCAAACAACACTATGAAGAAACCTATCGACGCGAATCCTCCCATATGGAGAACGTTGCCGTTGCCGAGCCATATCCCGCCGTTGCCGCTCGTAAGTGTAGTTATATCGCCAAGAGCATCCATCGAAAGCTGCGGAGCGATAAACGTATTAAACAGCGGCACTATCAGTATGCTGGCCGAGAGCACGAACAGCGTAAGGATTGTCAGCGCAGTCTTTACAGACGCTCTAAGCTTTTCCACATGCAAACTGGTCTTATATGACATGGTCAGTATGATACCGATCCATTTCGCCCAGAAAAATACTGTAAACGCACTGCCCAGGATAATGAGCACAAGCACTATCGGCAGATGAACCGCAGCTTCAATGGAAAGCCATTTTGTCATCAATACCCCGAAAGGCGGCAGCAGCATGGAGATCATACCGATAACCGTAATGACAGTCGTAAACGGCATTTTTTTCATCAAACCCTGCATATCTTCGATATCACGGCTTCCGATACCATGCTCGATCGTACCGACACAAAGGAACAGCAAGCCTTTGGAAATCGCATGGAACACGATCAGCAGCATTGCGGCGCCGAGTGCTATATTCGTGCCTATACCCGCACAGCAGATGATAAGTCCCAGATTTGCGATAGTCGAATACGCAAGCACGCGCTTGGCATTCCTCTGGCTGATTGCAAGCGCCGACCCGACCACGAAGGTAAAGCCGCCGACTATTGCAACGATCGTACCGAGTATGGTTCCTGCAAATGCCGGAGCAAAGCGGACGACCAGATAAACGCCTGCCTTGACCATGGTACTTGAATGCAGCAAGCCCGAAACCGGTGTAGGCGCTACCATTGCGCCGAGCAGCCAGCTCTGGAACGGGAACTGCGCCGATTTAGTGAAGCCCGCGAGGCACAGCATACCTAGTCCGATTGGCAATAAGCCCGCAAACGCGGCTGCCGGCTTTGCGCTGATTATCTCATCGATCGCAAGCGTACCTGTTACGTTGTAAATCATGATAGTACCCAATACAAAGGCAATACCTCCGATCAGGTTTATCCACAAGGCCCTAGCACCGTTTCTGACAGCCTCTTCGGTCTTGTCATGCGATATCAGCAGGAACGAGCAAACCGTCGTAACTTCCCAGAAAAAGCCCATCCACATGAGGTTGTTCGTTACAACGAGTCCGTTCATAGCGCCGAGGAATACAAATATTATCAAGAAAAACCTCGGCTGCCTCGATTTTTTCATATGCTGATGTTCTTCGTGCTCGTGCATGTATCCGAGCGCAAAAACCGCCACCAGAGGACCGACTATCGAAACCAGCAGCACCATTATCAATGATAGATAATCGAGCATGAACACCATCTCAGGTTCCTTGACCGATCCAAATATTTCAAAGGCCAGTACCGCTATCAGCTGAATGGCTGCAAGCGTCGATATAAGCATTTTCTTAAGCGAAAATCCTATATAAATAATGTAAACGATCAAAGCAATATCAAGTATCTCTACGATCAGGTTGAAATCGACCGGCGATTCCAGCCCCAACGCCAGTCTGCCGCCTGCTGCCATGATCTTGCCGACAAGCAGTATCGCAACAGCTGACATTACCAGCGCAGCTGCCGTCACTATAATGCTTCGGCCGTTCCTGCCCCTGATTATCGAGCAAAAACCCGCACAGAGTACAGGCAGTAATATTGCTATAGCTAATAATAAATACGTTTCCACAAGCAGGCTCCTTTCTTTTAGTCAACCACAATATAATACTATAATTATTGTATACAATCAACATTATAACGCAAATTTTTATGAATAGAGAATCCTTATAATGCCCAGATATGAGCAGGTTAGGAAATTATGAATTGAACTTTGTATACAATTTAGGACATGTATATACAGATCCCGGTCACGACCCTGTCCATGCCGGATAAATCACGGAAAGTCTTTATGTCAACAAAATCGGAAGACATCAGAGAGGCAACATCACGAGCCTGATCATACCCGATTTCAAACGCGAGCATCCCGCCCTTTTTAAGGTAAGCGGGGGCATTACAGGTTATCTCCCTGTAAAAATAAAGTCCGTCGGTTCCTCCGTCAAGAGCGGTATGCGGTTCATGTTCCCGCACCTCACGCATAAGACCCGGGATTACATCGCTCCTTATATACGGGGGATTCGACACTATAACGTCGAAGGCCTCCCCCCCGACATTTTGAAACAAATCGCTTTTCCCAAAAATAATGCGGCCGTCAACACCGTTTTTCACGGCATTTCGTTCGGCAATCACCAGTGCGTCCTCCATTTTATCTATCGCCGTTACGACACAGCCCGGAAGGTAATGCGCCAGGCTTACCGCTATACAGCCCGAGCCCGTTCCGATATCGAGGATGCGAAATGCTCTGCCGCAGCCTGTTGTGCCTTCCGATGAAGCCCTATTCCCGCAATAGCCGATCACCGTCTCCACAAGCAGCTCGGTCTCCTGTCTCGGGATGAGTACTCCCGGCCTTACCTCGAAGGGCAGGGACATAAATTCCTGCGTACCTGTCAGGTACTGCAGCGGATAACCCTGTGCCCGTTTCTCAAGGCCAGCCAGATACTTCTGCAGGTCCTCCTCACCCACCGCACTGTCTCCGTGCGAGTACAGGAAAACCCTGCCGCAGTTGGCCGCAGCACATAGCAGAGCCCCGGCATCTACGGCCGGGGCTTCGTTATTCGCAGCTTTCAATATTTGTATCCCAGTTTTTAAGGCTTCACCGTAAGTCATCATATTTCCTAACGTCCAACTGCATTTTTTCCAACGTCCCATTCATTTCTTTCATGCGTTACGCTGCAGTTTTTTCCTGCCTCCCCGCTGCATCCCGTCAGCAGCATGTTTGTGCTGCCTTCCGCCCACTTACCACTTGTCGGAATCGTCCTTTACTATTACATTTTCCATGGCGACTATGGCAACCTCGATCATGGAGTCATCGGGCTCCCTCGTGGTAAGGTACTGGAACAACATGCCGGGTGCGTTTACGATCCTCATTACAAGCCAATCGGTATGTCTGCCGGCAAACCGGAGTATTTCATATGCCACACCTGCGACCACCGGTATCATAAGCAAACGGAGAAGGGCATTGATAAGCGGATTATACCAGCCAAGGAACGAAAATACTATGATACTAACGATCATGACCAGGAACAGGAAAGAGGTGCCGCATCTCGGGTGGTGTTTCGAATATTTCCTGATGTTTTCTACAGTCAGTTCATCACCGCTTTCATAGCAGTGAATGGTTTTGTGCTCGGCGCCGTGGTACATCCAGACGCGCTTTATGTCGTTCAGCTTGGTTGCAAGATAAATATAACCTAAAAATATCAATATGCGGATAACGCCCTCGAAAAGATTGTACAGAATAACACCCGAACCTTCTTTATTCAGATTTATCAAGCCAGCCAGGACATTGGGCAGAAGGATGAACAAACCGATGCTCATCGCAAGAGCAATAATAACGGAAAAATAGATTACAGCGTCCTTTCCCTTGTCCTTGAAGGTTCTTTCTATAAACGCATCCAGTTTGGAAGGCTTCTTATCAGCCTCGTCTTCAAGCTCTACAAAATCCGCTGAGTACATCAGCGCTTTCACGCCGACGACCATCTGCCTGAAAAGGTTCACGCTTCCGCGGATAAAAGGAACCTTCGTTATCGGTGTTTTTTTGGGCAGCGGTTTTTTATCGAGCACTATCTCGCCATCCGGCTTGCGTACTGCTATTGCTATATTTTCAGGGCCCATCATCAGAAGACCTTCCAATAATGCCTGCCCGCCTATCGTAGTTTTTTTCATACACCCTCCACAGCTCGACAAAGCCGACGCCCGCCAAGCCAGACCCCCTGGTTTCTTACTGTCCCGTCTACTAAAATCTTCGGCGCATCAAATACTTCAGATTTTGAACAAGCAAGCTTAAGCTTATCGCTTCAGCACATAAGCATCCATATTATGGTGCTAAGCAATTTTCGCTATGTTCTGATAAAAAATAAAGGCCGAATCAATCTTCAGCCTTTAGTGTAACATCTTTGAGTACATTTTTCAAATCCTGATCAACCACGATCGTCTACGATGCCATATTTCTTTTTGAATTTCTCGACACGTCCGCCTGTATCAGCAAGCTTCTGTTTGCCCGTAAAGAACGGATGGCAATTGGAGCATATTTCAACATGCAGTTCCTTTTTGGTGGAACCTGTCACAAAAGTGTTGCCGCAAGCACATTTTACAACCGCTTCTCCGTATTTCGGATGGATATTTTCCTTCATCTTTTCACTCTCCTCCGCCCATCTGCAAAATAGATTGTGCCATTTTGCTCAAATAAATAAGGCAAAAAATATTTTAACATAACTTGCATTGGTAATCAAGCACTATTTTATAACTCATCTTAAGCAAATGCCTGAATATATTTGTGTACCCCCTTGAGTGATACCACATCATACATCTTAACCTTTTTTAAGACTAAATTCCATCATTGATTTAGAAAAAGTTATTGTCATAACTGATCTCTATGGTTTGGTATTTAACTCTTGAAATGAGATAGTCTGGAAAATCAGTGTCCGGAAAAACAAATGGCTTCAAATGGCTCTGGAAAAACAAGTCGAAATACTGTATTGACAGATTTACACATTCATAGTATATTAATCTTAACGATAAGATCTTAACGTTAAGATTTTTAAGGCTGGTGGATAAATGGCATCGATCAAAGATGTGGCAAAAGCTGCGAAGGTTTCTCCTACCACAGTTTCAGCCGTTGTGAACGGACTTGACTGCGTAAAGCCCTCCACTCGGGAAAGAGTTCTCAATTCCATAAACGAGCTTGGGTATATTCCGAATATTTCCGCAAGAGAGCTTGTCACAAACAGAAAGCAAAACATCGGTCTCGTTACAATGGTCTACAACAGAAGCAGCTCTAAAAAGAACCATTATCATAGCGATAATGAAATTTTCTACACAGACTATATAAACGAAATTGCGGAAGTGATAAAAACAACAGGCTACGGCTTGCTGATCGAAAGCTTTGTTTATGATGAAGGAAGCACGGAACTTCCAAAAATTATTGAACAAAAGCGCGTCGACGGAGTAATGGTTGTCGGGTCTCTTTATAAAAACGAATTCATTAAACTGTTGAAAAAAGAAATAAATGTGATTGTTACTGTAGGAACCTTCAGTGACTTTACCGATTACGTAATCAACGATTATACCGAGTCACTATTAATGGCCGTCCGATATTTTGTGAAAAACGGGCATCGGAGAATCGCCTACGTCAGCGGTGATTCCGTATCGTATGCATACCCGCGCAAGCTTGCAGGATACAAAGCCGGTCTGGAAGAAGCCGGAATAGAATTTGACGGGGCGCTTTTATTCGAATGCAAATTCATGTATTCCCAAGGTTATGAAGTTGCAGAAAAAATATGCGAACTGCCGAAAGATAAATTTCCTACGGCAGTAATATTTGGCGCCGATATTCTTGCCGCGGGTGCGTGCCAGTATTTTTATGAGAAAAAGATACGTATACCGGATGATATTTCTCTTTTAGGATATGAGAATCTAGTCATATCATCCTATATGAATCCTCCACTAACAAGCGTCGACTGGAACAAGGATTTGATGTCACGGGAAGCGTGCCGCCTAATCCTCGAGCGTCTCAAAAATCCTACAAAAAAGCATGACGGCATACTTTTGCCGTGCGACATTGTTGAAAGAAAATCAGTCAAAAATCTAACTGAATCGGAATAATAGAAAGGCCGATTTATTTTGCTTAAAATCGTAACGTTACGATTTATGAAACTCAACAGTGCCGCAGAGGGTAATACTTTAAATACATTTTAGGAGGAAAAGAAATGGGCAAAAAAGTAACCACAATCGTATTGCTCCTGATGATGTTAATGAGTTTGTTCACAGGGTGTTCCTCATCGGAGCCCGCACAGCAGGCAACGGATTCCACACCGCTCACGGCAGCTTCCACTTCCAATTCTGCAACAGGTAAAACAGAAGAGACTACAGAGCCTGCAAATCTAACCATGTGGACATTCCTTGATCTGGCGTCTACCAATGCGCGCGCCGTGGTACTTGGCAAACTGATTGACAGCTTTGAAGCCAACAACCCCGGGGTTGTTGTAAATGTTGAAACGCAGGAATGGACAACAATGTCCGCTAAAGTCATAGCCGGACATGCAGCGGGCAATGCTCCCGACATTTTCATGATCAATATGGCCAATCTTGGCGAGGCAATTGCATCGGGATGTATGGAGCCGCTTGAGAACATGTTCCTCGACAAATGGACGCCCGAACAGCTGACAGATATAGATACCGAACTGTTCAGGGCAGGCTATAACGGAAAATATCATTATGAGATCCCTCTTTTTTCCGGCACCTTTGGAATTATGTACAGAACAGATCTGTTTGATAAATTCGGCATAAAACCGGAGGATATAAAAACCTGGAACGACCTTGTGAAGGCGGCGCAAAAACTCACCTATGTCAACGAAGACAAGCTTCAGGTTTACGGCTACGGCGTAGGCTATAGTACTGATGTGACCGATCCCCACGGCGTACTTCCGACAGTTTTATTCAGCCAGGAGGGCGGTATTTTTACAAAAGACGGCCACCCGAATAATTGGGCCGGTGAGGCCGGAAAAGCGGGCCTTCAGTTCCAACTCGACTTGATTAATAAATACAAGGTAATGCCTCCAAGCTGCGTTGCCCTAACATCAGAAGAAGTTTACAACATGTTTGAAGCAGGGCAGTTTGCAATGATTTCCGGAGGATCGGTGCGTGTGCCCACCGTAAAGAGCCTTACCTCCTTCGACCCGAATTATGTAGGCTTCATGGCTTATCCTGAATGGAACAGCGGACAGGGCAACTCCATTGCCAACGCTTATGCCTGGAACACGGCAGTTTGGTCCGGTTGCAAGAACAAGGAAGCAGCGGGAAGATTTCTGGAGTATCTGGTATCACCCGAGGCAGATAAGATGTGGGTGACGGAAGCCAACCAGATGCCGGTCCTCAATTCAACGTTTGATACTGCCGCGGATTTCATCAACACGCCGGCCAACTCCTGGATGACAACGACCCAAAAAATTTATACCAAATCAGCGCTGGTATTCTCCGGTTCCTACGGTATAACCAGCTTCGCGCTTGATCTACAAAATGCGATGATTTATGCGTTCAACGACGGGCTCAGCGTGGAGGATGCTTTGAAGAAAGCAGCACAGGACTTTACTGATAGGAATGTAGACCGATAAGATGTTTTAAAGGTGCGCGGGGAGTCCTATGTAAGGATTCCCCGCAAAAATAAGAAAGCGGAGGAGCCTGGTCAATGGTCAAGGCAATGAAGAATAAGAATAGTTTTCTACACTCTCTGCTCAAGGAGGGGACTAAAAGGTTATTTCCCTATTTGTTGATGTCCCCTACACTGCTATTTGTACTCATATTTTTGGTCGTTCCGCTTGGTTTCGCGTTCTTCTGCAGCCTTTACCGCAACGACTACATGCAGTTTTCAAGATTTTTGGGATTTTCAAACTATATCGATATCCTTACGGATTCAGAGGTGCTAAAGTCCATCGGAAGATCGTTTTACGTTTCCGGGATCAGTCTTGCCATCTCCCTGGTAGCAGGCGTCGGACTGGCTTTGTGGATCAATGCATTGAGCGGCCGGCTGGCTTATTCCTTACAGATTATCATCCTGATCCCGTGGGTCACTTCAATGATTGTTGCTGCCATGCTGTGGAAATGGATATTTCAGGATGAAACGGGCCTGCTTAATTATCTCCTTTCACAAATCGGTATCGGCAAGGTCGGATTTTTAACGGATAAAAGCATTGCCATTTACACGCTGATCTTCGTTATGACATGGCGTGTTGTCGGATATGTCATGGTGCAGATACTGGCAGGGCTTAAATCGATCCCTCATGAATACGAGGAGGCAGGGTTTATCGATGGCGCAAACCGGTGGGATTTATTCTGGCGCATACGATTCCCCCTTCTCAAGACGCCCCTTACCATTTCAGCGATTATTGTCGGATTGTCAAACATAAATAACCTTAACGTCCCGCTTACACTTCTGGCAGGCGGACCAGGCACGTCCACAAAGGTTGTGGCCATCGAGGTGTACCGCATGAGCTTTTCGAGCTATCATTTCGGGGAATCCAGTGCATTGTCCATTATCCTGTGTCTGTTGAATTTCCTGCTGGCGGTTATTTATATTAAGGCGGTGAAATATGAGATCTAGAATTATTTCAAAATATGCTTTAATATCGCTCGGTACGGTCGCATTTCTCCTGGTCCTTTTTTTAAATCTCGTACCGTTTTTATGGGGCGGGGTCACTTCTCTTAAAACAGCCCGTGAACTGATGATTTTTCCGCCCAAATTCATTGGATTCACCGCAAGTACGGAGCATTATCTCACAGTACTCAAAGGCTCTTTTTCGGCAGCGGCAATAAACAGCATAATATACAGTCTGGCTTCTGTGATAATCGGCGTTGTTTCGGCAATGCTTTCGGGCTATGCGCTGACCCGCTGCCATTTTAAAATAAAAAAGGTCCTGTTCTACTTAATTGTCTGCGGAATTCCACTTTCCATGGGGAGTGCGGCGATGGTTGTCCCAAACTATATGCTGTTTTCCTTTTTAGGAATGAATAACAAATGGTATACCCTGCCACTTATTTATATCGCATACAATATTCCGATGGCGGTATGGATCGTACTGGGCGGCATGCAGGGCGTGCCCTATGCCATCGAGGAGGCGGCCCAGATGGATGGTGCGTCAAAATGGTATATCATTTTTTCCCTCATACCGAACATTTGCAAACCGACGCTGGCTTGCGCTGCTCTTATGATCTTTATCGGTGCATGGAACGAATATACCGTATCGTCGGTACTGGTTAATTCCCAGACATTATACCCAATACAGGTATCCATATATAACTATATCGGGTACTTCGGCCGGGAGTGGGGCCCGCTGACAGCCGCCGCAACGCTTGCGGTCATCCCGGTCCTCATTGTATTTTCATTTCTTGGGAAAATGCTCATTTCCGGCTTAACTGCAGGCGCAGTTAAAGAATAAACATTTGGTGTCCAGTCAAAGTGCTTAAATAACGACACATAAAGAGGAGAGAAAAAATGTATAGGCAAAAATACGATTTGATTGTAGTCGGATCCGGTTCCGGTGGGGTTCCGGCAGCTATAGCCGCAGCAAGAAAAGGGCTTAAGGTTTTACTTATTGAGAAAAATGCACAGATAGGCGGTTTGCTGGTATCGGGTCTCCCGCTTCTTGCTTTCCTTGACCGCTCAGGAAATACCGTTGTAAAGGGCATTGCCCAGGAGATCATCGACAGGCTCGTCGAAGTCGGTGGAGCGAACGGGCATATACGCTCGCCGATCCTCAACTCCATGACACATGTAAAAAACACATGGATGAGCATCATTCTATTCGAAATGTGTGAACAGGAGGAGAATCTTGACGTTCTTCTTTATGCAGAGCTCAAGAGTGTCAAGGTCGACAACGGTAAAGTGAAAGGCGTAAGCGTATTTTGCCGCGGAGAAGAAATGTTCTACGAATCCGATTACATCATAGATGCGACCGGAGACGCATGCGTCGCGTATAAAGCCGGCGCAAGGTATGAGAAGGGCAACGCCAACGGAAAAGGGATGCAACCACCGACAATCACTTTTGAGCTTGGAAATGTGGATTATGACAAATTCCTACATTATCTTGCCGAGCACCCGGAAGCATATAAATTACCCGATACTTTCCCCGGGATCGAGCAAAATCTTGACTTTTTTGTAAACAACAAATGTTTCTCAATTATGGGCTTCAGCGATATCGTGAAGGAAGGAAGAAAAACAGGAGAATATACTATTCCGCGCAATATGATCGACATCTCGAAGCAAATCGGCGGGGAAGCGTTTGTCAATGTCACACGGTCCATAGATACGGACGTTACAGATTTTGAAAGCGTTATCAAAGCGGAATTTCTCTGCCATAAGCAGGTAAAGGAACTGGTGCCGTTTATGAAAAAGTATATTCCCGGCTTCGAAAACGCTCAGCTTGTTTCTATAATACCCTTTCTCGGCGTAAGAGAGAGCAGGCGCATTGTCGGCAAAAAGCAGTTAACGCTGGAGAATATCAAAAACCTTGAAATTCCTGATGATACAGTTGCAATCGCAGGGTATAACGTGGACATACACAGCCCCGACAGCGAGGCCATGTACATGATGCCTGTAAAGCACGGAATTGGCATACCTTTCGGATGTCTTGTACCGGAGACGGTTGAAGGACTTCTTATGAGTGGAAGAACGATTTCCGTCGACCAGAATGCCTTTGCCATGATACGCGTTATGCCTACCTGCATGGCGGTGAGTCAGGCAGCAGGAACCGCTATGGCGATAGCGTATAAGCATGGAGTTCTTCCCTCTGAAATTGATGTTCAAGAGCTTCGAATGGAATTAAAAAAAGACGGTTGCATTATTGAATTATGAAAGAGGTAAAGGAGGAAAACAAGATGTCTGTTCCCCGTACAATGAAGGCGCTAGTTGCATACAGTGCCGACGATTTCCGGTTGGAAGAAAACTACCCCGTCCCCGAATGCGGTCCAGATGATATCCTGATCCGGACCGAAGGCTGCGGCATCTGCGCCGGTGACCTGAAATGCCGGCATGGCGCCGCTATGTTCTGGGGTGACGATACCCAGCCTTCCTGGGTGGAACCTCCCTTTATCCCCGGCCATGAATTCGTCGGTACAATCGCTTATGCCGGAGAAAATACAAAGGGCTTCAAGATGGGCGAACGCATTGCCGTCGACCAAATTGCCCCCTGTGGCGAATGCAGGTTCTGCAGGGACGGTCACTACTGGATGTGTCAGCCACACCGGATCTACGGCTTCTTTAAGGACTACTGCGGTGGCTTGGCGGAATATGTGCGTATTCCTGTCCAGCATTCCGTTATCCATAGAGTACCTATTTCCATGCCTCTGGAGAAAGCATTGCTGATCGAGCCCTACGCCTGCTCAAAGCATTGCGTGGACCGTGCGCAGATTGGCAGTGAGGATATCGTCGTTCTATCAGGCGCAGGTACTCTCGGTCTGGGTATGACGACCTACGCAAAGATGCGCAGCCCCAAAAAGCTGATCGTTCTGGATATGGTGGACAAACGTCTGGAAAAGGCCGCGGAATTCGGCGCAGATATCGTCTGGAACCCGTCCAAAGTCGACGTGGTACGGAACATCATGGAGCTGACCAACGGCTATGGCTGTGATACCTATATTGAAGCCACCGGCCATCCCTCCTCTGTAATACAGGGTATGCAGATGGTCCGAAAGCTGGGCAGATTTGTGGAATTCTCCGTATTCGCCGGGCCTACCACCCTGGACTGGTCCATTATCGGCGACCGCAAGGAACTGGATGTGCTTGGTGCTCACCTGTCTCCCTATTGCTTTCCTTTTGTAATAGAAAATATCGACAACGGCAAACTTAAAACGAATGGCATAGTCAGCAGAATGTTTGAGCTGAAGGATTGGGAAACCGCTTTCGAATATGCCACAGGGAAATACGGAGATTTTAAGGTGGCGTTCAGATTCTAAATTATAAATAAAGGGAGTCCTTAAGGACTCCCTTTATTCTATTTATCAATGAACGACTTGTTGATGCTGTTCACGAAATCGTCATTTGTCCTGGTTTGGGTCAGCCTGTTGAGTATCATTTCCGTAACGTCCGATGTGCCGAGGTTGCTCATGGCCTTCCTGATGGCCCAGATGCTTTCCATCTCCTTCTGGTTCAGCAGCAGGTCTTCTCTCCTAGTACCGGATTTGTTAATGTCGATTGCCGGGAAAATACGCTTCTCGGACATTTTTCTATCAAGGTGGATCTCCATGTTGCCCGTACCCTTGAATTCTTCGAAAATGACATCGTCCATGCGGCTGCCCGTTTCTATCAACGCCGTAGCGATAATGGTCAGGCTTCCACCGAATTCTATATTACGCGCCGATCCGAAGAATCTCTTCGGGCTGTGCAGCGCACCCGGGTCGAGACCGCCTGAAAGTGTCCTGCCCGTAGGCGGGATCGTAAGGTTATATGCCCTCGCGAGCCTTGTGATACTGTCAAGCAGGATAACTACGTCCTTTTTGTGTTCGACAAGCCTCTGAGCCCTCTCCAGCACCATTTCAGCGACCTTTATGTGGTGTTCGGGCACCTTGTCGAAGGTGGAATAAATTATTTCCCCGTCAATAGAACGCTGCATGTCGGTAACTTCCTCGGGTCGTTCATCGATCAGAAGGACGATCAGCTCTATCTCAGGATAGTTGGTAGTAATGGCGTTTGCTATCTTTTTAAGCAATATGGTTTTACCTGCTTTAGGCGGAGAAACGATCATACCTCTCTGGCCTCTGCCTATCGGCGCTATAAGGTCGATCAGCCTCGTAGAGAGCTCCTTCGGGGATGTTTCGAGAGTTATGCGCTGATTCGGGAATATAGGCGTCAGATACTCGAAGGAGATCCTCTTTGAAGCGACGTCGGGCGTATCGCCGTTAACGGTCTGAACATAGAGCAGAGCCTGGAATTTTTCGCCTTCCTTCGGTATTCTGCCCTTGCCTTTTATCTTGTCACCGGTTTTAAGTCCGAACCTTCTTATCTGCGAAGGGGAAACATATACATCCTTGGTCCCTGACAGGAAGTTGTCGCTCCTTAAGAAACCGTAACCGTCGGGAAGCACTTCCAGGACGCCCTCCACCGGATCGTCGCTTTCTATTTTTTCAGCTCCGTTCTGCTGGACTTGTTTATCCTGCTGCTGGTTCCAGGGTTCCCGTCTCTGCTGCTGGTCATAAGGTCTCGGCATCTGCCTGTCTTCAGTCCTGACGCCTTCATCGGCCCTTCCGCCGCCGTTTTCCGGTCTGTAATCCTGACGGTATTCGGGTCTGCCGTTATCAGATCTACCATTTTCCGGTCTTCCGTTCTCGGGTCTACCGTTATCCGATCTTCCGTTTTCCTGCCTGCCGTTTTCAGACCTGTATTCCTGCCTGGAAGGTTCGGGCCTTGCCGCTTCATCGGACTCGGGCCTTACCTGTACCGTCACTTCGGTTGCCGCAGGCTTTTCCGCCTGCGTTTCGGCTGATAACTGCCTTTCATCTCTCTGCCATCGCCTTCCTCTGTTCCTGTCATACCTTGGCTGGTAACCGCCCCTGTCCGCTGTTGTCTCGGCTCCTTCCGCCGATTCCCGTACAACGCCGGCAGTCGTATCATTATTTACTGTTTTGGCCGGCTTTGGCGATATGGGAGTTTCCCGCCGGGGTTCGCTTTGCTGCTGTTCGCTCACCGGTTTAGCGGCTTCGGCCGGAATATCGGCTGCTTCGATTTCACTACCGGCAGACTTTTCTTCTACGGCGTCTATAGTCTTTTCTTCTACGGCGTCTGCAGCTTTTTTGCTTTCTCTGGCTGTTTTGCTGGGTCTGCCTCTTTTTGATTTCCTCAAGACAACGGGTTCCTCCGTTGCCTCCGCGGCCGAGTCCGGTTGCTGTCCGGCAGGCTTTGCTTCACCAGAGGATTTATTTTCAAAGGTATCATTTTTTTCTTCAGGCGCGTTTTCCGATCCACCCTTATTTTCAGCAGCATCGGAAGCGTTGGATTTTTTGGATCTGCGGGATGTCTTTATATTTTCAGAAGTTTCGGCAGCAACTGCCTGACTTTCTTCTGTTTCTGCTTTTTTGGGTTTCCTGCCCTTTTTGGGTTTTCCGGCCGCCTCGTCAATGCCGGCTTCGGCGCTCTCCATTCCGTCGCCGCCCTTCTTTTTGACGCCGTTGGCTCCCGCCTTATGAATCTTTTCGATAAGTTCTTCCTTGGAATAATTGTTGATGTTTCTCAAGCCCATCATCCTGGCTATGTACTGCAAATCCTCCATCGACTTCGCAGTAAGGTTCACTTCTTCCATAATCCACCACCTATTAAAATATATTAAATGAATTTGTTAATCAGAAATCCGCGTGAATATCTGTGCGTCACAAATCCGGATCATCCGCTCAAACCGGAGCCTGTAGTCAAAGATATACTGAGGCCGCAGGTTTATACGAAACAAATATTTTTTCTAAGTTTAAACAGGGAATCTAAACAATAGAATGAATCGCAATTACAAAGAATATTATAGCATCCGACGCGTCTCATTGTCAAATGCAAAACCTTGAACAGGCTTATCCGCGCTTTTACGCGTCAACCCGGCAATCATCATTTCCCGAATTTATCACCTGATTGTCTGGTCAAAAGGTTTTCTTCCGTTATCAATATCTGGCTTTTCATCAGTATTTCCTTTAAATCCTTATTTGTTGCAGCTGGAATCTTCTTGCTGCTGCCGCATTTTACACACCGCAGCAGGATACAATCCGAAAGCAGCACCAGTTCTACTTCGTTATTCCCGCATTCACACTGCAGGTTTCCCTTCAATGCAATATCGTGTATGCAGTTCAGAGTATCGAACATGACCTGCGTATTGTCAAAGTAACTTTCATATCCGTACATGTTAATCATTTCGTCGAGCTCTTCCTCGAGGCTGTCCACCTTTTTGCGGACTGCTTCATCCCTTCCGACAAAGCATATTTGGGTTCCAGTCTCAGGGCAGTTGACGGCGATGGGGTCTCCCGACAGTATGCCTTTTTTGGTAAAAAGATAGGTGTGTTCGCTACCGCATCCGATACAGGGAATACTGATCAAAAAATTGTTTTCACCCTCCTGTTTTATTGTAATCCATGATTTCTTACAACGGCATGATAAGTCATAATTATTTTTATGTAATAATGTAAACAGCGAGATATTGAAAAATTCAAAGCTCCCGCAGGAAGTACATTTATATGCGATGGTCACACTTGTATCTATCAGCATTTTTCCCACCTCACATAAATATATTCGCTATTTATAAAAAAAATCCTGCTTTGGCAGGGAAAACACATAGTGCATGTCATTCTGGAAAGACTATCGATGAGGAATATACCGGCCGGGAGGTATCATAGTGTCGAGTCTGAAACTGGAAATGAGACAGCTGTTCGAGAAACGCAGTTCAATGACATTTCTCGAAAACAACTCCAAATTTGAGGACGGTCTTTTGGAGAAAATATTGAACCTTTCCTTTGCGAGCCTTTCCTCGTTCAGCAGTGAGCGTTGGAGCATTACAGCCGTCAAGTCTCCCGTACTGCTGCAGAAGCTTTATAAAATAACCGGCGAAGTAAGGGTGACTGAAAGCGCTTTTGCTCTTATCGCATATCCGGAATACGATCTGCAAAGCCTGGATCTTTTTACATTATCCCTAAGTTTTGCCGCCAAGTATTTCTGTGTCGGCTGTTTTATCATCCGGGCCTTCGATAATTCGGCCCTCACCAGAGAATTCGCGGCGGATCGGGATCGGAACGCAGCGGCCGTGATCTGTCTCGGGTGTTTCCGGGATCAGTCTCCCGCCTGCTCCGTAGCCTCAACCGGTAACCATTTCTCGTATAAAATTATGTAAACATGTTTGCATCTCAAATTAATATAAATACGACAATTGTCCATGCATTATTTAACTGTTATAATATAAATGGAATTTAACAGTTTTCAGCGAAGAAGCTTGAATTCACAACTCCCGCGGCATGTCATTCTTATATTAAAGGCGGACTAAAATGAAGCATCTGTTTATTTTGAATCCTGTGGCAGGCAAGGGCAAAACCCTCAGACTTATTCCCGAAATAAAGGATTATTGTGAAAGCCGCGGCTATGAATACGAGATCAAGGTGACAGAGTACCCGGGACATGCGACAATAATCGCGCATGAGCAGAGCAAGGCCGGACAGCTCAGGATATACTCGGTAGGCGGCGACGGCACGCTCAACGAAGTGTTGAACGGAATGGCCGGAAGCGGCAGCAGCCTGGCAGTCATCCCGAGTGGCTCGGGAAATGATTTCATCCGGAGCATAGTCGGGGAAAGTATACCGGAAAATATCCTGCAGGCAACTCTGGAGGGCACGGAGAAGCTCATAGATTATGCTTCGGTAAACGGCAAATACTTCGTAAACATCGCATCGCTCGGCTTCGATGCGAAAGTGGTATATGAGACAGGCCATTTCAAGAAACTGCCGCTTATATCCGGAAAATTGGCTTACATCCTTGGCGTGCTTACGACCATCGTTATTTGCAGGAATCTTCATATGGAACTTAAAACAGATACCGGGACCATCTCAGGCAGAACCCTGCTTATTGCCGCCGGGATCGGCAGGTATTACGGCGGAGGCATGAAGGCGCTGCCGGACGCGGTGATAGACGACGGCCTGTTTGACATATGCTATGTCGAAGGTATGTCGAGACTGAGGATACTGAGGCTGTTCCCCAAATATATAAAAGGCCTCCACAGAACGATCAAGGGCGTTCACCTGCTCCGTTCCAGGAGGGTTGAAATTAATGTCGGAAAACCTATTCCGATGAATCGCGACGGTGAGATTATACTTGCAGATAAAGCCGTTTTTGAAATTTATCCCAAGAGCCTGCCTTTCGTATTTCCCGCCGGAACGTGAGTCAGAGGTGAAACAACAGAACCGTCCCCCTGTTTCACTCCCCCTGTCCCACTCAGCTTACTTCAAGCAGACGGTACTGTGCGGTGTATAGCTTCCGGTACGCGCCGTCCTGCGTCATGAGCTCATCGTGGGTTCCCTGTTCGACTATCCTGCCGTCTTCCACATACATTATCTTGTCCGCGTTTTTTATCGTAGAAAGCCTGTGCGCTATCACAAATGAGGTGCGACCCTTTAAAAGCCTCTGCAATCCTTCCTGCAGCGCCAGTTCGGTCTTGGTATCGATGCTCGAGGTAGCTTCGTCGAGCACAAGTATCCTCGGGTCGGCGAGCAGCGCCCTTGCAAAGGAGATGAGCTGCCTTTGTCCGACAGAGAGCCTGGAGCCCCTTTCGTTAACCTGCGTATCATACCCGTCGGGCAGGGCGGCAATGAATTCGTGCGCTCTTACCGCCTTTGCCGCTTCGATCGCTTCTTCGTCGGTCGCGTCGAGTCTGCTGTATTTTATATTGTCCATGATCGTTCCCGCAAAAATGAATGTATCCTGCAGCATGATACCCATCTGTTTTCTCAGCGATTCAAGAGTAACGCTTCTTACATCGCGACCGTCAATCTCCACATTTCCGGAAGCTATGTCGTAAAAACGGCTCACAAGGCTGACTACGGTGGATTTTCCGGCGCCCGTAGGGCCCACCAGCGCTACAGTCTCACCGGGTTCCACCCTGAAGCTTACATGATCGAGTATAACCTCATCATTTTCGTAGCAGAACACTACGTCCTTAAACTCTACGGTTCCCTGTATCTGCGGCATTTCCTGAGCTCCGGGCAGATTTGCCACCAGAGGCTTCTCGTCTATGGTCTCAAATATCCTTTCAAGGTAAGCTACTGCATTTATTATGGCGTTGTAAAAGTTCCCGAGATTGCTGACAGGCTCCCAGAAACGCCAGATATAGCTGATGAACGCAATGATAATACCGACGGTCACACCCCCTGTGCCGAGCCATTTTACACCCGCAATGAAAACCGCGGTCACGCCTGCCACGGAGATTATATCGATAAAGGGCCATGTCAGAAACTGTATCTTTACGGCGGCAAGCCAGGACTTCCTATAATCGTCGCTCTGACCCAGGAATATTTTCATGTTCTCGTCTTCCCTGGCAAAGGACTGTGTTACTTTTATGCCGCATATGCTTTCATGGATATACGCGTTCATGTTGGCCTGTTTCCTGCTGACCTTCTGCCAGGCCTTACGCTGGGCATTCCTGACCAGCATGATTACCACGATAAGGACCGGGAGGCCGGCAAGGCATACCATCGCCAGTCTCAGGTTCAGGGCCAGCAGAAAGCATATGATAGCGACAAGTGTGAACATATCCGTTATCAGATTGATAATACCGTTGGAAAGCAGGTCGCTCAGAGAATTGACATAGTTGACGACCCTTACAAGTATCTTGCCGTGCGGCCTGCTGTCATAATAGGAGAAAGGCAGCTTCATAAGGTGCACGAACAGATCTTTTCTGATATTGTAAAGCACACTCTGGCCAATGAAGGTCATCGTCCTGATCCTGTATTTCATGCAGATCGTATTGAAAACCAGCGTGGCGAGATAGATGACAGTAAGCGTCACAAGTCCCGCATAATCCTTGTTCGGTATCTTATCGTCTATCGCTATCTTGACGAGCAGAGGGCCAAGCAGGGCTGCGCCGCTCGCCGCAAGCATGAGCAGTACCGTTGACACAACCTTCCATCTGTATGGTTTGAGGTATGCCAGCAATCTCTTGACCTGCTTGAAATCAAACCTCGTATCAAGTTCTTCGTCTATGTCGAATTTGTTTCTCGCCATTATTTTCCCCCCGACACACAGCTTTAGGCCGATTGCTTGTCGAAATCGCCGTATTGGTTGATAAATACGCTGTAATAGTAACCCTTCCTGGCCAGCAGTTCATCGTGCGTACCCCTTTCGACTATCTTTCCAGAATCCAGCACAAGTATCAGGTCAGCGTTCCTGACCGAGGATATCCTGTGCGCTATCACGAATGAAGTCTTGTTTTTGTAAAACTCGCCGAGCGACTTGTGTATGGCGTGCTCGGTTTCTATGTCGACGCTTGACGTCGTATCATCGAGTATAAGTATCGAAGGATCTCTTATAAGCGCTCTGGCGAGGGCTATCCTCTGCCTCTGGCCGCCTGACAGTCCTACTCCGCGTTCTCCAATGATCGTATCGTAGCCATCGCTGAAGCTTTCGATAAAGCTGCTCGCTCCGGCCATTTCGGCAGCCCACTGTACTTTTTCCACCGAAACCTCTGGAGTGCCGTATGCTATATTTCCCTCGATCGTATCGGAAAACAGGAACACATCCTGCATTGCCACCGCAATGCTCTCCCTCAGCTCCCTGATGTCGTAATCTCGTATATCCCTGCCGTCGATCAATATCTCTCCCCCCGTGCAGTCGTAAAACCTCGATATAAGGCTTACCAGAGTCGATTTGCCCGAGCCGGTGGGACCAATGACCGCGATGGTCTGCCCGGGATATGCCTTGAAGCAGACATCCTCCAGCACTTCATTTTCTCCGTAACTGAAGCATACATTCCTGAATTCGACCCTGCCTTCCACCTTGACCCCGTTAATCGGCTCCTCCTGGCTCTTTATCCTGGGTTCCGTCTCGAGGAGCGCCATTATTTTTTCGCCTGACGCCGCAAACCGCTGCGTATCGTTTATAAGCCAGCCCACCTGCCTCATGGGGTTGTTCAGCGCCCAGATGAAGCTGTTGAAGGTGACCAGCTGACCTAGCGTGATATTTCCGCGGATAACCATTATGCCTCCGACGAGAATAATGACCACCGAAAGGAAGCCGGCTACCGAATCCAGCACAGGTAGATATTTTTCCCATATCTTCGCCGCTTCCACGTTCCTGTCCATAAAACCCGCATTCTCACGCGAGAATTTATATATCTCGTAATCTTCCCTGGCAAACGCCTTGATGACCCTGTTTCCGCTGATGCTTTCCTGAACGGTCGAGTTGAGCTTTGAAAACTGATTCCTTATAGCCATAAATGCCGGTTTTACCGTACCGGCAAGTTTTACGGCGAGTATCCCCGTAACAGGGGTAATCGCCAGAAGAGTCAGTGTAAACGTCGTATTTATGGAAAACAGTATCACAATGACCGAAATGAAGGTTATAAGGTGCATGAATACCGAATATATGACATACGCCGTGAAATGCCTGACAGCTTCCATGTCGCCCGTCATTCGCGCCATTATGTCTCCTGTTTTTGTATTGTCGAAGAATTCGAAGTCAAGCTCCTGAACGCGTTTAAAAATGGCTTCCCTCGCCTTGAATGTAACGATCTGCGATACGTATTCGAACATATTCAGGTATATATACCTGAATACGGACTTTATCAGAGTTGTACCGATCAGTATCATGGCCAATGTAAGCAGTACTTCCGACTGCCCGCCCTTAATGATCCTGTCTACGTCGATTCCGAAGATCTGCGCCTTTCCTCCCTTTATGACCTTGTCGACAAGTATGCCCTGCACTATCGGGTTGACCATGTTCAGGAGGTTCATTAGGATGACCAGGAACAGTGCGGTCAGAAAAATATATTTATAGTTTTTTATGTAGCTCCAAACCCATTTGAATACGGCCATATGTATCAGCTTTCCCGTTTATTTGGCCTTACGGCGGATATTTTCGATATATTGCCGGACTGCCATTACATTTAATTATCCGGTTTGTATCACAACAAGAAAATGTACATTTTTAATTTTATGATGTATAATCTTATTCTGATTAAGCATTATTTTGAAAAGGTCTAGGTGTACCGATGTTCGATCTGGGCGTCAATACTGAAAGCTTCAATCCCCATGTTTATTTCACCTTCAAACGTAAATTCGACGAAACGCATGAAACGAAGGTACATTGCCATGATTTCATTTCAATGGTTTATGTGCTCTCGGGCAGCTGTTCCTACAGAATAGGCGATGCGCATTACCAGGTAAAAAAGGGCGACATGCTCGTCTTCAACACCGGAGTGAACCATGGAAAAGCTGTTAAGCCCGGGGAGGAGATCCTCGAGCTGCACGTCGGCTTCGACAACATACAGGTAGAAGGCCTGACAAAAAACAATCTGATCGGACCTGAAACGTGCCCGGTCATCAATCTGCAGGAGCATGAGCAGGAATTCCTCAAATGCTGCAGCGATATCTATCTCGAGCAGGAGAACGACCTGCCGGGAAGCGAGCTGATGCTCAAGATCCAGGTGATGCGGCTTATCGTATTGTTTCTCAAAACTACCCGTTCTGAGCTGTGTTCGAGCAAAAGCCCTCTCGTCAGCTTCGATTCCAACGATAAGTCTATCATTGTCAGCACTTTGATAGCTTTTTTGGATGAGAATTACATGCGCCCTGTTTCGCTTGACACGATATCGAAGAGTATTTACCTCAGTCCGACTTATATATCCAAGGTTTTCAAGGAAGAAACGGGCGAAACACCGATCAATTATCTGATCAAGCTCCGCCTGTCCAAAGCGCGTGAAATGCTGCAGGACGGCAGGCATTCCATCAAATCGGTCGCAAGGTCGGTCGGCTATGAGGACGCCTATTATTTCAGCAAATTATACAAGAAATACAACCGTATGTCGCCTTCAAGCATCAGGAAACAGGCAGTAAAGCCTTAAAAGCATCCATATCCTTGATTGCGTCGAAATCCGGATCATCTCTAATATAATCTCTTTCCCTGGGAAAAAGAGTTATCGACTGTTTCAAGCTATCGATCGCTTCATCGTACCGGTTCAGCTTGACCAGTGCCTTAGCCATATAATAGAAGGCGTCGGCATTTAATGGATCGACCTCGTCAATAACTTTTTTAAAACATGCTACAGCTTCCTCGTACCTGCCAAGCTTATAAATTGCATAGCCTTTATCATTATAACTCGCAGATAAGTCTGGATATTTCGCAATGATTTTATCGAAAGCAGCGATGGCATCTTCGTAAGATTCTTTATATAAAAGTAAGTTTGCCTGCCCCAACAAAGCAAGCTTATTCCCGGGCTGGATCTCGAGCGACCGTCTGAAGCACTCCGCTGCTTCATCGAACAGTCCAAGATTGCTCAATGCTTCTCCTTTTCTATTATAGGCCACTTCGTTATCAGTATCCAGTTTGATAGCCTCTTCGTAACAGTCGATCGCTTCCGTAACCTTACCGTTCTGATATAAGGCAAGACCCTTGTTTACTAAAACGTAAGGCAAATTATCGGATTGCTTGCTGGAATTAAGTAATACTATATCGTAATTTTCTATGGCCTTATCTATTTCTCCAAGACATAACAACAAATCCGCCTTCCATTTATATGCCGGATAATAGGTGGAATCGATTTTTATGGCTTTATCGAAATAGGCTATTGCTTCCTTGAATTTACCTTGATTACCGAGGATAGTTCCTTTGGAACAGTATGCCAACAAATAATCGGGATCCATTTTTATCACTTTGTCATATACTACTGTCGCATCGGCATATTTACCAGTGTCTGCCAACACCTCTCCCTTTGAATATAATGCATCGATGAAATAAGGGTTTATTGCAAGCGCTTCGTCATAAAGCTTCAATGCATCGTCATATTTCTCAAGCGCATATAAAGCGTTTGCTTTGTTGGCATAAAGCTCATCATTACGCTGGTCGAAGCTGATAGCTTTGTCATATAGGACAATGGCCTCGTTATATTTCTCCAGGAGATATAAAACA
>JAEXNT010000029.1 GCA_023439545.1 Bacillota bacterium | reverse complement strand
TTGGAAACCGATGTTGGTTTGAAGAGCCGTATGCGGGAAAACCGCACGTACGGTTCTGTGAGGGGCAGTAGGCATCCCTTCACGTGTTAATAACTTGAAAGGAGTGTCGAGACTGTCTACTCGACTGTATGGTTATGATGGCATTAAAAGCTGAGAAGCTGACCAGAGTATACAGGAGCGCGGAGAAGGAAGAGGGCTTGAAGGGTACGTTCAAAGCGCTTTTTCACAAGCGGGTGATAGAAAAGACCGCGGTTTCCGATTTTTCGTTCGACGCCGGTGAGGGCGAAATGATAGGGCTGATCGGACCTAACGGCGCCGGAAAGACGACTCTTGTCAAAATGCTTTCGGGCATTATCCAACCTACTTCGGGAAAGGCTGCAGTATCGGGCTTCGACCCGTCCAGGCCGTCCGACGCCTTCAAAAAGAGCATCGCGGTGGTTATGGGCCAGAAAAGTCAGCTCTGGTGGGACCTGCCGGCTATTGATTCATTCCTGCTAGACAGGGAGATATATGAAATGCCGGAAGACAGGTTCAGAAGAAATGTGGCACTGTATTCGGAAATGTTTGGCGTAGAAGATCTGCTAAAAACCCAGGTAAGGCAGCTTTCGCTGGGTGAGCGTATGAAAATGGAGCTCATACTGTCGCTGCTGCACGACCCGGGAGTGATCTTCCTCGATGAGCCTACCATAGGCCTCGATGCGATCGCGCAAAAACAGATAAGGCAGCTGCTTCGGCAGATCAATATGGAAAAAAAGGTGACGGTGCTCCTGACGAGCCACTATATGGAGGATATAAGGCATGTATGCAGCAGGGTCATGGTCGTGAACCACGGCCGGAAGATTTTCGACGGAGCCTTTGACGCCCTGCTCGACAGGTTCAACGAGTATAAGACTGTCAGCGTGACCTTCGAAAACGAAGCCGGGCTCGAACCGGATTTCGAGGCCCAGTGGATAGAGAGATCCTCCTACAAATGGTGTTTCAAAGTCAGGCGGGAACAGGTCAGACCTGTGCTCTACTCCATATTCAACAGCTGCGATGTGGACGATCTGAAGCTTGAGGACGAGGATATAGGCGATGTGATCGAAAAGATATACGGGATTGGTGCAGCGTCATGAAAAAATATGCGGAAATAGCCAGGATAACCTGGAAATCGATGATGGCTTACAATTATGACGTATTTGCCGGCGCAGCGTTCTCCATATGCAAGATACTGCTGGCCTGGCTTATGTGGCGCGTGATCTTCAGCAGCAGGGAACAGGTGGGAGGCTACGACTTTGCTGCGATGATGACATACTACATTATCGCTTCCTTTCTCGGCAGGCTCGATCAGTCGAACAGCCTGAACGGTCAGTTCTGCAGCGAGATCAGGGGCGGGCAGTTCGGGAAATATATCGTAAGGCCGATGAGGCCCGTGCTGTATTTTCTTTCCTGCAGCTATTCCAAAGCTGTTTATGTATTCGGCGTCAACTTTATTGCCACGGCCGCGTGGGCGCTGATTTTTTTCGGGCAGTTCAGGATAACGCCCCGCATCGGGGACTGGGGCCTGGCTGTGCTGATATTCCTGCTGGGCATGAATTTCATGGTTGTGTTCAATTATTTCCTGTCGATCCTTTGCTTCAGGTTCGTAAATATCGACGGGCTGAACATACTTAAAGGCAACTTTATCGAATTCATCTCAGGCGCGCTCGTTCCGCTGAGCGTATTCCCGGCCGCAGTGACGAAGGCCTTCAGCCTGCTGCCGTTCTATTATACGGTGTATTATCCCGCGTCTCTGCTAATTGGGCAGGGAGGGGGAAACCCGCTTGCTGCGGTGGCGTTGATGCTTTTCTGGAATGCTGTCATGATCGTGGCTTCAGTTCTGTATTATAAAAAATCCGTCAGAAGGTTTGAGGGGGTGGGAATATGAAAAAGGGAACCGATGCGCGTTTCAGCGGAAAGCTTGCTGAAAATACCGCGAAGTATGCGGCCCGTGTGAAGAAGTATGCCAGGCTCCTCTACGTATTTATGAAGGTCCGGCTGAACAAAAGCATGATGTACAGCTTCAATTTCTGGACGGCTTTCATTACCGACCTGAGCATTTTCATGCTCCAGATCGCGATGTTCTCGGCCATATTCCTCAATATCGGTACGCTCAACGGCTGGAACGTTTATCAGATGATAGTGTTTATCGGAACGTTCACCATCCTTGACGCTTCATACATGGCGACTTACTTTTTCGGCGTGCTGACGATACCGGAGAAAATCAGGACCGGAACGCTTGACCAGTATATAGTGAGACCTGTGAGTACGCTCTTTTACGTCTCATTCGAAAATGTCGATCCGGGCTCGCTCGTAGTCATTGTGCCGGGCATCATGATGGTCTCGTACGGAATCGGGATGCTCGGGATAACCGTAACTGCCGGGGCGATAGCCGGGTATGTTTTTTTGCTGCTCGTCATGTACTTTTTGATGTACGATCTGATGATAATAATTCGCACGTTTGCGTTCCGTTTCGTGAAGATAGACGCTTTCTGCGAAATAGAAGGCGAACTCGTGAGCTTTTCGTTCAGGATCCCGGGCATTGTTTTCAAAGGCGCCTGGAAGCTGATTTTTTATGTTTTGCTGCCGTACGGACTTATGGCGACGATCCCTGCGCAATTCCTGACAGATGTGCTGGATGGCCGCTATTGGCTGCTGTCCCTGGGGGTGAGCGCAGTGTTCGGCTTCCTGTGCGTATTCCTTTGGAAGAGAGGCATGAGGCGCTACAGCAGCGCGAGCAGCTGAAAGTGATTTTTACTGCGCGGAATCAATAGTGCATGCGAATATTTCAAAAAAATTCTGTCTTAATGCAACCATTTCTCAATATGCCGCATCTATATATATGCGGAGGTCATGATGGAGCTACCCGAAAAAACAGATCGACCGGGAATTGAATATACTTTGACTGAGAACGAGCTGGCAGCCTTGATGGACGGCTATTCGAACATGCTTTTGCGCGTTGCCGTAATTATTCTGAAGGACCTGAAGCTTGCAGAGGACGCCGTACAGGAAACATTTTTCAAGTTTTACACCGGATATTCCAATTACCGCGGCGAGGCCGGAATAAAAACCTATCTTTGCAGGATTCTCGTCAACGAATGCAGGCAAAGCCGCAGAAAAGCATGGTACCGGCGGAATGTACCGATACCGGTATTTGAATCCGGGCTTACTGACGAAAACCCGGAGGCCGGCATCGGGTCGTTGCATGACCGCCTAAGCTTGACCGAAGCGTTGATGAAACTGGCCCCTGGCAGCAGGGAGGTATTGCTGCTGCATTATTATAACGATCTCTCGATCAGGGAGATATCGGAAGCTCTCGGAATGCCGGAAGGTTCGGTAAAAAGCAGGCTCAAGAGAGGGCGCGACAGGCTCAGGGATATCCTGCAGGAGGATTTTTGCGATGGGTGATATGAATTTCAGGGATAAGCTCGATTCGGAAATGAAAGACGTCGTGTTCACGGATAAAAGCAGGAACAAGGTGCTTGAACGGGCAGCATCATGCGGCGGGGGCGCCGAGCACAGAAAGGACGCGCTATACGGGAATGCCGGCATACGCGAAAGGGCCGCGCCGTACGAAGTCGTAGTCAATTATGGAAGCGACGATGGAAACGGCGATGGAAACGGCGGGCCCGCATCACGCGACAAAGCCGCTTCGTCGGACGAGAGAGCGCCCGGGGCGAAGAGCTGGAGGGAGAGGCTATATTCCTTCATGAACCTGGAACTGCGGATACCTGTAAAACCCCTGGTAGTTGCGCTGCTGATCACCGTATCGGGCATAGTCTACGCCTGCTTCGGCATTGCGCGCGTTTCGGCCGAGGATATCAGAAACAGCAGCATAGCGGTAGTGGATGGCAATCGGGGAGGGCAGGCTGATGGGATATATAAGGATTAAGGTTAAGCACCTGCTTTTGATCAGTCTGTCTGCGCTCGTTTTGATCTCGGCTGCTTTGCTTTTCCAGGGACGTATGTTTTATTTGCTGGGAAGGGCCAGCGAGCTGGCTGGAAACAGCGCGGCGGCAGACGTATATTACGACAGGGCGGCAGAGGGCGCTCCGGCTTCAAATGCCGCTGTTTCGGCCGCGCAAAGGAAGCTTAAGCTTCTTGTGGAAAGCAAGAACTTCGGGTATTTTAATGAATTATTTATCACTAAAAGCTTCACCGCTCTCGACTGCTCCTACATCGGGGCGGAAAGCGCCGACAGAATCAATGCTCAATACGGGGATATCGCCGGCCATGCTGTGAAAGGCGATGCTTTTGCGGAATACACGATATATGTCGCCCTGTCCAATTATTTTTCGGGCTACGGAGAAAATGCCGTCAAGCTGCTTGAACAGCTCGACTATATAAGGGACGGCAAGCTTGAATCGCTAAGAGAGCTCCACCTCGCTGCGATGTATATGGGCCTCGGTGAAATGGACCGGGGAGGGGCAGCGCTGCAGGAACGTCTCAATGCGAAGGACCGTTATTCCACGGTCAGGCGCGCGTTATACGCATATTATTGCTATATGACGGGAGATATGGACGGCTTCGACAAAGAGATGGCGGCAATACCCGATTTGTTTTTTACTTCACAAAAGCCAAATGAAACGCTTGTAAAGCCCTTGCTGCAGATAAATAGTGAACTGTCGGGCTTTAAATACCTGAAGAGCGCAGAACCGGCAGAAAAAAGCGGCAATGTTTTAAGCGGCCGCGTCAGTATAGACGGTAAACCTGCGCCTTATATAACGCTTTTACTGAAGGACGAAGTCACAAGAACCGCTTGGAGCAGTACGCTGGGCTCGGGCGACGGTATACGCTGCGACGCAGTTACGGACAAGGAAGGCAACTTCAGCTTTACGAACATTCCCGACGGTATTTACGTGATCGCGGTAGGCGCCGACTGGCAGCGCGTCCAGGGGAAAGCACTCGACCTTGGCAGGGACAACAGTTTGAAGTTCACGGGGAATACGTCGATCGAAAAGGATATAGCATTCCTGGATACGGCCGGGATGGTCAGCGTACAGGATATCGGGGGCGGAAAATTCCGTTTCAGCGTAAACCTGCCGGAGGGTGCGGATCATTATACAATTTACGCGGGAGAACTGCGCGATATTGAAGATAACCGTATAATGGCCAACAATATGTTTTATTCTGAAAGTATAAAAACCGGAGAATATGTACTCAACACTGTCATGGAGCGAAAAAGGGGCATGAAAACGGGCGCTTCGTTCGGTACAGACGGCATCGACCCTTATTATCTGTTCGAACCGTTTTACCATACGGGCGATTATGCCTATTATGTGACGTTCTACGATCGTAACGGCAATATCATGTACGGCAGCGACGGCATTTACCCCAGCAGGCACAGGAATATACTGCGTGTCGCCGGAGATGAATTCAACGAGGCTGACCTTGTATTGCTGGATAAAAAATATGACGAGGCGATAAGCCTGTATGAGCGCGATCTGGCCGAGGGAAACCGTGGTTTGCATGCTTTGAAGGTACTGGCAAAGCTTTATTACAACGGCTGGGAATATGACAGTAAAACGTATTCATTAATAAATAAAGACACTGAAAAAGCCAAAGGCTATTTTGAGAGTTTAATAAGTGAAATACCAGATAACGACGAGCTGCTTTCGGTGCTCGGATCGCTTTATATCGATTCGGGCGAACTGCAAAAAGGCTTGGAGCTGTTGCTGAAGAGCAGTAATCCGTACGATCTGCTTGAGATAGGGCGCAACTACGGTTATAACGGCGAGTTTGAGAAAGCCGCCGAATTTTATGAACGGTTTTACGAAAAAACGGGCTCGGGTACGGAAAATCTGATGATGCTGTATATGCTGCAGAACAGGCGGGAGCCTTTGCCCCGGCTTGCCGAAAACTACACGGAAAGCACTGTTTTCTATGCCGATTACAAGCCTCTGATCGGAAAATATATGAAAATGGATACATCGGAATATAGTGAATTTTTCAGGCTGATCAACGCCGAAAAGCCTGATGAAGCGGCAAAGCTGCTCAAGGGCAGGGTGGACGATCTCGCGCTGCTGTACAATGGACTGCTTGTGCTGCAAAAACGTTTCAAGAACAGCGAGGAGAAGGAGGAGCAGTACGGTCTGTACTATTATAAGGTCAAGGACCCTGGTATAAAGCAGCTTATGAAATATTTCGGCAAGGAATCGATCCAGAGCGGATTCGACGTAGAATACGGCAGGGCGATAACTCGCTGAAATATGTTTGCGGTTACCCGGCTGCACGGCAACGGCAGCCCGCTACCCAACTGCCCGGTAATACGGCAATACGGCAACGGCAGCTCGGGTTACCCGGCTATCGGGTCATCCGGTTATATTTCCTTGAGCCAGCAGGCTATACTGTCATCCGTATTACCCGAGCCATCCCGGGGCATCCCGATATTGTCCGCACCCAGATATTCCGAAAAAAGACTGAAGCATTTCGCAAGCCTGCGCTGTATAGGTTTGGTAGGCTTGACGCCGGCTTCCCACCACCAGTTTTTTATTACCAGCGTTTTTGATTTTTTATCAAAACCGGGTTCGAAACGTGCGATAAACCTGTCTCCGTACAGCACCGGCAGGACATAATAGCCGTAGCTCCGCTCGGACTGTGGCTTGTAGACCTCCCAGCGGTAGTCGAAATCGAACATTTCCTTTACGAGCTTCCGATCCCATAGCAGATTGTCCAACGGTGCGAGAATGTGGGCGCGCGGGGAGGGAGCACGAAAACCTTTACGCCCGTCGGCGGTTTCGTACACGATTTCGTCCAATACCGGCATATCACTGGTTCTCATGTAAAGAGGAGCCTTCACGCCTTCCACATTAATCTCTGAAAGAGTGCCTTCGCCCAGCAGTCTTTGTATGCTTTCACGGCGTTCCGGCGTCTTTGTCCCGGGTATCTCCAGCCAGGCGTCGCCGGGCCTGTCCCATAATAATCCCGTACCGCCTATTCTCCGGCTTATGCGCCAGTCCCTGTAGCGTTCGAAGGTCTCATTGGGATCGGGCGCGTTCAGCAAGTCCTCAGGCAGATACCTGCAAGCAAAATCATAATATTTCCTCGTGTTGACCTTGTGGTGTATAATGACCTCGCCCCAGAACCACATGCTTTCCAACGCCGCCCTCGAGACGCGCGTAGGACCCCAGGGCCACTGGACCGTCTGGTCATATTCCAGGTCGATGGAGGAAAGAGGACCTCGTTGCTCAAGCTCGTTTCTGACAAGCGGAAGGAAGGGGACAACGGGTTTGTCGGGACTGCCGAGCCATTCGAGCCTTGATGCCCTGTAGCGGCTGAAGTATGGCCAGTCCGAGGTGAGATAGATCGACATGACCTTGTCCCAGCCGTCAAGCAGCAGCCGGTCTTTATAAAGCAGCTCTTGCAGCATGGCGGGTCTGAAACCGTCTATCCTGGACTGAAGCACCAATTCCTGATTATGACCCACGATATTGAGGGGATCGTACTGAATGCATCCGACTCTTCGCATATACTCAAGGATGCCTTTTTTGCCACGGGGAAGCCTATTGCCGTAAAGTCCGTGATATTTGAGCATAAATCTTCGAGCCTGGGTTTTTGTGATCCGTATACTGGCCATTTCAAGCTCCTTATGTCTGGCGGCGTCCGTATGTACTTTATTTCATACGCCCGCTTTGTTTTATCATAACCGGCTGTAGTATTTTCATGAGTTACATGTTTTTATTATATTTGCATTATACACGAACGTCTGTTCTGATTCAAGCTTTGTTATTGATACCGTATAAGTTTGTTGCTTGAAATGCGTTATTGCTTGAATTGTTGACGTAATGAGCTTGCTGAAATTGTTGACGTAATGAGCTGTTGACGTAATGTGACATAATATAGCGAAATAATATTGAAGAGACGTCAGATAAAGTATATACTTGAACAATCAAAAGGATTCCGGAGGCCGCCTATGAATAAGACCGATGAAATCATCAATACTACTGTTCAAAAAAAGAAATCCGCCGGGAAAAAAGCCGTCATTGCCATTCTGGTAATATTATTAGTTCCGGTCATTCTGGCCGGACTTTTAGTGTTATATCTTAATGTTGCAGACTTTCGATATGACGATCCCCAGGAGATAATCGCCCAAAATCCGATGAGCTTTTCCGAACGCAACAGTTTCGATGCCGGTAACAGCACGCGTACAATGCGTTTAGACAAGTCCGATATTTATTTTTTAATGAAGGACAAGATACCTGATCTCCATTTAAG
>JAEXNT010000009.1 GCA_023439545.1 Bacillota bacterium | reverse complement strand
CCCCCTAAAGAGGCACCACCTTTTACATCATAATCTTTTGAAAAACTAACTTCCATCATTGGTTTTGAAAAAGTAACTTCCACATCACTAACCTGCAGGGGTGGAATTTAAATTTTCAAATGAGCTTGTTGACGTAATGTGACATAAAATAGCGAAAAAATATTGAAGAGACGTCTGATAAAGTATATACTTGAACAAACAAAAGGATTCCGGAGGCCGCTTATGTATAAGACCGATGAAATCATCAATACTACTGTTCACAAGAAGAAATCCGCCGGAAAAAAAGCCGTCATTGCCATTCTGGTAATATTATTAGTTCCGGTCATTCTGGCCGGACTTTTAGTGTTATATCTTAATGTTGCAGACTTTCGATATGACGATCCCCAGGAGATAATCGCCCAGAATCCGATGAGCTTTTCCGAACGCAACAGTTTCGATGACGGTAACAGCACGCGTACAATGCGTATCGACAAGGCGGACATTTACTTTTTGATGAAAGACAAAATGCCCTATATGCATCTGAATGAAAAAGTCTATATAAATGCTTACAGGATCGCCCTTGATGAAAGCGCGGTCTATTTGCAGGGAAAGGCATACGGACTCAACCTTCCGATAAAGCTTAGTCTGGACGTAGGTTATGAGAGCGGTAATATACTTTTGCGCTTGAAAGGCGCCTTTCTGGGAAAACTCAGCATACCGCTGCCGCTTGACTACATAGCTGATAAAGCCGGTATGGAGCTTGACTATTCAATCCCGATCAAGGCTGTACCGGAAATAAATGAGGCTGATGAGTTGTTTCTGAAAGACGGTTACATAAATGCGGTGTATCCCGTCAACAGGAATATAGTTCAAGAATGCATTATTGCCTGGCCTTATCTGAGACCCGCTGCGTTCTACCTTCAGGATGAAGATGAAATGGTCGGTCTGATTGAGGACTTTCAGGAAAACCGGAGTGTGGACGGTTACAAAAGTGAAAGGCTCAATTCACTCATGAAGGAATTGGAAAAAGACCCGGGCAAGTATCAGGAGCTCAAGATCAGAATGTTGGCCACAGCTCCTGAAAAAAACGCTGAAAAATTCTTTTCCTCGAAAGAACACAGTTCTGAAATATTCACGCGTTTTTATCCGGGCATTACGAAACAGGCTGTGGATTTGCTGCGTGGTCAGATTCACTATAGCCGTAACTATCAGTTTATAAAAACTTTTGCTTTGGATATTGATAAAAAATTCAAACAAAAAGCGGTTAAAGTAAGCAATGGTAGTTTCGTCGACGCCAGAAGCGGACGTAAACTTGATTTGTACGATGTTTACAAGGAATACCCCGAAATGAAGGAAGTCTTTCCGGAAGGGACAAAGCTCTGCGCAGTCAAGTGTGAAAGCTATTCCGCCAGCCTGATATCAAATAGATCCTCATATGGCTGCGGTACGGCAGTGGAGTTTCCCGGCGGCCGCTGTGCCGTGATAAGCGTGAGTGAGGATAAGGCCTATTTTATGGAAATAGAGCCGAAAGAATTTTTAGATATTCAAAGCGGGAAAGAGAAAGTATATATATATGCGTATTAAGGCAAGCGGTATATATTTGTATGCTAATTTCAAGGGATCATCAGGCGGGGAACTGCACCCCACCTGACTTTATACATTAAGGAACCGAACTGACAAAAAAGAGATTATTTCTTTTTACCCGTAGCTTCCGGACTCACGCCGGTAAATGGGTTCATGAAAGACGGTATTTTTTCGGTTTCAGCCGGACTTACGAAAGAAGGCTTCCCCATGGATGCGGGACTTACATTGGTCGCAGGGCTTACGTTTGAGATCGGACTCACATTCGAAATCGGGCTTACAGCCGCCGGGCTGACGTTGGATACAGGGCTTACGCCGGTCATGGGACTTACATTTGCGGCAGCCGGGCTTACATTCATAAAATTGGGCTTGTTAACAAAATAAGGCTTTTCGTTGAGCTTTTCCTGAACGATACGCAATACTTCGCCGAAACGCTGGAAATGTACCACTTCACGTTCCCTGAGGAATCGCAGAGGATCGATTACATCCGGATCATCAGACATATTTATAAGGTTTTCATAGGTTGCGCGCGCTTTTTGTTCGGCGGCAAGATCTTCAACCAGATCGGCCACGGGATCACCCTTGACAGCAATGTAAGCTGCAGTGAAAGGAACTCCGGAACCGTTTACAGGATACACGCCGCGATCGTGATCGGCGAAATAACCTCCGAGACCTTCCTTTTCAAGTACCTTGGGCGGGACGTCCTTCGTAAGCTGATGCACTATGGCGCCAACGATCTCGAGATGCGCCATTTCTTCCGTACCTATATCGTTTAGCGTAGCCTTGGCAACCTCCAGGGGCATGCTGAACCGCTGGCTCAGGTATCTGAGCGATGCGGCAAGCTCGCCGTCGGGTCCGCCGTATTGTGTGATAACATATTTTGCAAGCTTTGGGTTGCAATTTTTTATTTTAACGGGATATTCAAGTTTTTTATCATAGACCCACATTTACACGACCTCCTTATTCAGAAATATAAAGGGAAAAGCAGATTTCCATATCCTACTGTACATCCCACGGCCAGGGATTTTCGATCCAGGGCCAGGGGAAGGAATTGCTGGCTCTT
Source organism: Bacillota bacterium (assembly GCA_023439545.1). Lineage (GTDB taxonomy): Bacteria > Bacillota > Clostridia > Acetivibrionales > DTU013 > JAEYOM01. Next base: position 58,352 of record JAEXNT010000009.1, on the reverse strand, counting down.
GCCATCAGAGGGCCATACATACGTTCAAAGTTTTCTCTGGCCATTTTAGCCCTCCGGGCATTATCGATAAAAACCATAACTGCTCTCTGATCATACGGGTGCGTATTAAGATAAAGATTCAGTTCTATAGACATAAAGTCCAAAGCCATTAATTCTTTGAGCATTCTATCCCTTGCTTCGTTCATATAAACACCTCCCTCATTCATACCTGCATGGAACCGGAATACACGGGCTCACCCATCGACCGTATACACGGGGTCTGCTCCGTAAGGCCTGTCTAGCTCCGGAAAGATGGTGCCCTGTCTCAGACCGACTTCAGGCGGATAGAGGCAGCAAAGGCACTGAAAGGGAACATAGGCAAAAGTCAGCCTGGCCCCTACGATAGGCATCGGGTTATAGAATTGCATTTTACACATATCGATGGTTTCAGCGGCTGCGACTTTGGATCCGGGGATGTTTTCAAGTGCGGCCGGCATTATTTCGTTAGATTTCATCAGGCTCCCTCCTTGTAAAATACTTTTTGTATATAATATTCTTGTTAACATAAATTTGTTCAAATAAATTATTATATGGAAGAGCCTCTCTATTCGAGTTTGAATATCCGGCTTGCGGATAAAGTCATCGAAAGGCTGACCGAGTCTTTGAGGTCGCAGACGGCAGGCCTCAGAGCGGAGGCTGCGGGATGCGTGAAGGAAATCGCGGGACTTGGCATGGAGATATTATCAGGCTTGAATAGCAGGATCGATGTGAGTCCTGCGGCTTCAGGACACGAGCCGGCTGTAAAAGGGAACAGCGGCTTGAAGAAAATTGAGCTTGAATAAAATCATTTACATTATGGAAATGATATGTTAAAATATTTCAGTGCGACATTCAACCATCTGCCCGGTTACTGGAAGCTCCGACCACTTACCTGGCTCATGGCGTTAAAAATTTAAGGAGGCAATACAATGGTAAAGGAACAAAAAACGGAAATCATCGAGAAGTACAAGCTGCACGACGGTGATACAGGATCGCCGGAAGTACAGGTAGCTATCCTCACAGAGAGGATCAACCATCTCAATGATCACCTCAAGGATCACAAAAAGGATCACCATTCCAGAAGGGGACTTCTAAAGATGGTCGGTCAGAGAAGAGGCCTGCTGAACTATCTGCAGGAAAAGGATATCGAAAGGTATCGTGCAATCGTTGAAAAACTCAATTTGAGGAAATAATGATGGGCGGGGTATCCCGCTCATTATTTTTACATAACGGTGCAATACTAATAAAAGAAAAAATTAATCTGCAGCGTAAAGAAGTCGCGGTAAGCAGAGAACAGAGACCAGAACCCGTAAGTGATCCTTTTTTGTTTGTGATCGCCCGCATACGGTTTCTGGTGTCCGTTTTCTGTAATCTGCCTCCTTTACGTATTGCAGCAAAAAAAGAGGAGGCAATTTATGCAAAAGAAATTCACAATGGAACTGGCCGGAAGGACGCTTACCGTCGAAACCGGCAAACTGGCTCAGCTGGCTAACGGCTCTGCTATGGTAAGGTATGGGGATACGGTCATAATGTCGACGGCCACCGCTTCGACTTCGCCGAGGGAAGGTATCGACTTCTTCCCGCTCAGCGTGGATTATGAGGAGAGACTCTATGCTGTTGGCAAGATACCCGGCGGGTTCATCAAGAGAGAAGGAAAGCCTTCCGAAAAGGCTATACTTACGTCAAGGGTCATAGACAGGCCGATCCGCCCGCTATTCCCGAAGGATCTGCGAAATGACGTCGCAGTTGTCAACACAGTCATGTCTGTCGACCAGGACAATTCACCGGAAATTGCTGCAATGATAGGCGCATCGGTTGCCCTGAGCGTTTCGGATATACCTTTCAACGGTCCGATAGGCGGAGTTGTACTCGGTCTTGTCGACGGTGAGGTAATAATCAACCCCAATACCGCTCAGAGAGAAAAGAGCGATATGTATGTAACGCTGGCAGGTACCGAAGAGAAGATCACAATGATCGAGGCCGGAGCAAGGGAAGTGCCCGACGACGTAATGTTCGACGCGGTTATAAAGGGACATCAGGAAATCAAAAAGATTGCTGCATTCATAAAGAGTATAGTTGCGGAAGTAGGCAAACCGAAATTCGAATACACTTCAGCCGATGTACCGCAGGAGATATTCGACGCGGTCAAGGGAATCGCGTACGAGAAGATGCGCCAGGCAGTGCTCACCGACGACAAGACAGTCAGGGATACAAATATTGCGGCGTTGACGGAAGAGGTGCAGCAGGCGCTCGCGGAAACCTTCCCGGAAAAGACCTCTGTAATTGCGGAAGCCATATACAAGCTCGAAAAGAAGGTAGTAAGAAAATATATTCTCGACGAAGGCAAGAGGGTTGACGGAAGGAGACTCGACGAGATCAGGCCAATGTCGGCTGATGTTTCGATACTTCCGAGGACTCATGGTTCAGGACTCTTCCAGAGAGGCCAGACGCAGGTGCTCACTACTTTGACTCTCGGCGGTATAGGCGAGATACAGAAGCTCGATGGAGTCGACCTCGAAGAAACCAAGAGATACATGCACCACTACAATTTCCCCGGTTACAGCGTCGGCGAAGCCAAGACCTCCAGGGGTCCCGGAAGAAGAGAGATCGGTCACGGAGCGCTTGCAGAGAGAGCGCTTGAACCGGTTATCCCGAGCGAGGACGATTTCCCGTACGCCATCAGGCTCGTTTCAGAAGTACTGATGTCTAACGGTTCGACGTCGCAGGGCAGCGTCTGCGGCAGCACTCTTGCGCTGATGGATGCAGGCGTGCCGATAAAGGCTCCTGTAGCAGGTATTTCATCAGGTCTGGTAATCGACGACGAGAATCCGGATAGATTCATCACATTTATGGATATTCAGGGCATCGAAGACTTTTTTGGAGATATGGACTTTAAGGTAGCAGGTACGAAGAAGGGCATAACTGCCATACAGATGGATATCAAGGTAACAGGCCTCACATACGAGATCATCAAGCAGGCGTTCGCTCTTACAAAAAAGGGACGCTTCCAAATACTCGACGAAATCATTCTGCCTGTTATAGCAGAGCCGAGAAATACACTGTCGCCCTACGCTCCCAAGATGTTCACGATGAATATAGATCCAGACAAGATAAGGGATGTAATCGGACCTGGCGGTAAAGTGATCAACAAGATCATCGATGAGACAGGCGTCAAGATCGATATAGAAGACGACGGAAGAGTGTTCGTAGCTACCGCCGATGAAGCGGCCGGCAGAAGGGCGCTCGCTATAATAGAGGCTATTGCAAAGGACGTGCAGCCCGGACAGGTATTCATGGGAAAGGTGACCAGACTGATGACCTTCGGCGCCTTCGTAGAATTTGCGCCCGGTAAGGAAGGCCTCGTGCACATATCCAAGCTCGACAAGAAGAGAGTCGAGAAGGTGGAAGATGTATGCAAGGTCGGCGATGAAATGCTCGTAAAGGTTATCGAAGTCGACAAACAGGGCCGTATCAATCTTTCAAGGAAGGATGCCCTACTCGAGAACAATGCCGATGCACAATAAGTAGTTATTAGAGGACGGCTGCGGACGGATCAACATCTGCTGTAACCGTCCTTTTTTGTACGGTTTACTTGGGAGCCGGCTGACAGGAGGTCTTATGCTGAATAAATTCAAACTCCGAAACGGGATCAGAGTCGTTTGTGAAAACATACCATACGTGCGTTCGGTATCGATAGGTATATGGGTAGGAACGGGCTCACAGAATGAGAATCTGCGTAATAACGGGGTTTCGCACTTTATAGAACACATGCTTTTCAAAGGTACGGAAAAAAGAAGCGCAGCGGAAATCGCCGGGAGCATCGACAATATAGGCGGCCAGCTGAACGCGTTTACTGGAAAGGAATGTACCTGCTTTTATGCCAAAACACTGGACGAGCATATCGAGATCGCAGTCGACGTTTTGAGCGATATGCTGCTCCACTCGGTTTTCTCTCCCAAGGATATGGCGCTCGAGAAAAAGGTCATCCTTGAGGAAATAGGAATGTACGAGGATTCTCCCGAGGAGCTTGTACATGACATACTGACCGAAACGGTATGGGGAGGCAATCCCATCGGGTATCCCATACTCGGAACCGCCAAATCGCTGAGGGGGATCAACAGCGACGTATTGACCGGCTATGTGGACGAGTACTATGTGCCTGAAAACATAGTCATATCGGTAGCCGGAAATTATTATGAGGACAGGCTGAAGGAACTCCTCGAAAGATACATGGGAGAATGGAAATCGAAGGCAGATCCGAAAAACGGCAAGCCGGCCGTAGAATTCAAGTCCGAGATCAGCGTCCGCGAAAAAGACACCGAACAGGTGCATATCTGTATCGGCTTTGAAGGTATAAAAAACGGGGACGATAAAGTGTACCCGCTGCTCGCCATAAACAATATCCTCGGCGGGGGAATGAGCTCCAGGCTTTTTCAGAAGATACGCGAAAAGAAGGGCCTTGTTTATTCAATATATTCGTACCCGACCACTTACAACGATGCGGGCCTGTTTACAGTCTACGCCGGTATGAAGCCTGAAAATCTCGGGAATGTGACGGAACTGATCTATGAAGAGATCAGAATGGTGCTAAAAAAAGGTTTTACCGAGCAGGAACTCCAAAAGTCAAAGGAACAGCTCAAGGGTAATTATATCCTTGGCCTGGAGAGCACCAGCAGCAGGATGAACAGCATAGGTAAGTCCGAATTGCTTCTCGGTTATATAAATTCTCCAGACGAGATATTGAAAAAGATCGGGGAGATCTCGATGGAAGCCGTTAACAGTATCATAAAAGACGTTTTTGTCATGGATAAGAAGGGAATATCGATAGTCGGAAACGTAAAACAGCCGGGCTGATCCTAAAAACGAATAAAATAACAAAGCATGTGAAATATCCCGAAAGAGCACACTCCGGGATATTTTCGCTTATTATGGAGCAGGGGAAACTGCGGTTGGATCAATTGTGGCTGAATGAAGCTCATGTGCTTACGCAATAAGCAAAGCAATTGATTTCATCAATGGCAGACAGATGAAGCTTATGTGCTTACTTAATAAGCATAGCAGATACAAGCACTTGTTAACCCAGATAAACATAAAATAAAGTGTGGCCGGAAAGCGCTGGAGGGATAATCGTATGAGCCTGCTAAAATACACGGTGATCGGTGGAGACTTGAGAAATGTTAAACTTGCGGAGGCTATCCATTCGGATGGCAACGAGGTGAATATCTTCGGTTTCAAAAACGCCGGTTTTGAATCAACGATTGCCGAAAATAAGGATCTTGAGGAAGCAATCGACGATTCTGAAATAATTATTGGACCATTACCCTGTTCGAATGACAATGAAAACTTTAATGCACCTTTCCACAGTGAAAAAATACATATGAACGAAGTTTTCAGGATAATGAAGAAGAATCAACTCTTTATAGCAGGCAGAATAAGTGAAAAGGCCTCTCAGATGGCAAAGGCATATAACGTATATGCCATCGACATACTCGAACGCGAGGAAATGGCTGTACTCAATGCAATTCCGACTGCCGAGGGGGCTATTCAGATCGCAATGGAGGAATTGCCGGTGACGCTTAACGGCAGTAAAATATTGGTGCTTGGTTATGGCAGGGTTGGAAAGACACTTTCGAAAATGCTGGCGGGCATCGGGGCGGACATATACGTGGAAGCAAGAAAATATTCCGATATCGCTTGGATCAAAGCGTATGGATATAAGCCCGTGTACATAAATGAACTTAAAAATGTGATCGGAGATATGGCTGTTATATATAACACCATTCCATATAAGCTCCTGGATTCCGAAATGCTCGAAAGGCTCGGCAAAGACTGCCTTATCATCGATCTTGCTTCAAAGCCGGGGGGAGTTGATTTTGAAAGGGCGAAAGAACTCGGCATTAAGGTGATCTGGGCTTTGTCCCTTCCGGGGAAGGTTGCTCCGGTAACAGCTGCCGGTTACATAAAACAGACCATTTACAATATTATTGAGGAGTTGGGGGTGTAAAACATGCAGCTTCAGGATGTAAAGATAGGATTTGCATTCACCGGCTCATTTTGCACGTTTGCAAAAGTAATACCGGAGCTTGAGAAGATCATTGCTGAAGGCGCGGATGTCCTGCCTGTGATTTCCTACGCCGTCGACAGTTTTGATACCAAATTCGGAAAGGCTGATGAATGGAAATCCAGGATTGAGACAATATGCGGTAAACCGATAATTAAAACTATAATAGACGCCGAACCTATAGGACCGAAAGCCCTGCTCGACATTATGGTCGTTGCTCCCTGTACGGGAAATACTCTCGGAAAGCTGGCGAACGGCATTACCGATACGCCTGTGACAATGGCATGCAAGGCGCATTTGAGGAACGCAAGGCCGCTGCTTATCGCTCCGGCTACTAATGACGGCCTCGGAGCCAACGCAAAAAATATAGGTCTTCTGGTAAATACAAAAAATATATTCTTTGTTCCGTTCAGTCAGGACGATCCTCTGAAAAAAAACAATTCCCTGATGTCGAAGTTCGAGTTGCTCATACCGGCTATACAGGCCGCCCTTAATGGCAAGCAGCTCGAACCGGTAATAGATTGAAACCGAACGGTTATATAAGTTGATGAAAGAAAATTAATTTAAGATGCCTCGAACAGGCGTCTTTTTTGCTTTTTAAAGCAATTTCATTTTTTATTTTTATATAATGAGCTATAATGAGGGTAAATATAGAAAAATACGATATGCAAACGGGGGATCGAAATGAAGAACAATACGCGGTTTTTAACACGAACGGCTTTACTGCTGGCAATTGCAATCGCATTCCAGATTTTCGGGAGGTTCATTCCATACAATAATTTTATTGTTGGCCCGATTGTCAACGCGGTGCTTATAGTAGCCACATATACGGCGGGATTCTGGAGCGGTACGTCAATAGCAGTAATTGCGCCGCTTGTTTCGGCGTTTACGAACAAGGCTGCGATAGCGCCGCTGATAATAGCATTTTCACCATTCATAATACTGGGTAACTTCATAATAGTACTTGCTTTCCACCTCCTGCGCAGAAAAAACATGATAGCGGGCGTAGCGGCGGGCGCGGTTTGCAAATTCGCCTTTCTTTATGCTGCTATAGCGATTTTCACATCGGTTGTCAAAATGAAACCGCAGGTCGCCGTGACGCTGACAAATCTTTTCAGCTGGCCGCAGCTGCTGACCGCAGTCATCGGAGGGATACTTGCACTGATCGTAATAAAGCTTGCCGGAAAGCAGCTCGAAAAGTAGAGACATAAAAAGTTTAACCAGGTAACGCAGGTTTACATAGTATGTTATCAGAGACTATCGTCACTACTGGATATCAATGTAGTAGACCTACGGAGTAACGATGATATACCTGGATAATGCGGCTACATCCTTTCCAAAGCCTGCCTGTGTGGTACAGGAGATGGACAGGTGCATGAACGAATACTGCGCGAATCCCGGAAGAGGAGGCCATGCGCTTTCAGTTAAGGCCGGACTTGCAGTTACGCAGGCACGGGAAATGGTCTGCAGACTGTTCAATATACCTGACCCGATGAACCTGTCATTTACCAAAAATGCCACGGAAGCATTGAATATAGCGATCAAGGGGAGCATTACGCCCGGCTGCCATGTCATAACATCCGCAATGGAGCACAATTCCGTGACACGTCCCCTTAAAACACTGGAACGCGATGCCGGGATATCCGTCACAACAGTAGCGGGAAACGTATCGGGCGAAATAGATCCGGAAGATTTAAGAAAAGAGATAAGACGCGATACCAAACTAATCGTATGTACGTTGTCATCGAACGTAAACGGGGTTATTATGCCTGTCGCGGAAATCGGCAGAATAGCTCGCGAAGCGGGTATTACATTTATTTTGGACGCATCCCAGGGCGCCGGTTCGATACCTGTCGATGTGGCGGCACAATATATCGATATACTGGCATTTCCGGGGCATAAGGGCCTCATGGGACCGCAGGGGACAGGAGGGCTTTATGTCAGGGAGGGATTACTGGTGCGAAGCCTGATGGAGGGCGGAACCGGAAGCAATTCTGAAGATCCGTATCAGCCTGAATTCATGCCGGATCTTTTCGAAAGCGGCACTCTGAATACTCCGGGGATCATCGGACTCGGCGTTGCGGCGGCATATATAGAAGCCGTCGGGCTCGAACGCATAAGGAGCCACAAGCATAAGCTTGTAAATATGCTGTCAGAGGGATTTTCAGGTATACCGGGGATCAAGCTGTATAGTTTGAATGATATTTCAAGGAACTCGGGCATAGTGGCAATAAACCTGAAAGATCTGGATTCGGCGGAATTGAGCTATATTTTAGATAAGGATTACGGCATCTGCACAAGGGCGGGGCTTCACTGTTCGCCGTCAGCCCACAGGAAGCTCGGGACGCTGCACAGGGGCATAGTAAGGTTCAGCGTAGGCTGTTTCAATACGGAAAACGATATAATAGAGACTATCGACGCTGTTGATAAAATTTCTCGTAAAATATTCTAAGACATTATATAACGGATTACGTATTTATTATCAGAAAGCTCGATCATTCCGGCGAAACGGAATATTCGGTCGGGATCAAATGTAAAATGATAATAAGGAGTGATTTTTGTGAATAATGTAATCAAAACGGTCATCACAATCGGCATCATCGTAGTTCTGGTATTTATAGCACTTGGTATCTTGAAATTTGCGTTGAAGGTAGTACTTCCGATTGCAATACTGGCCTTCATAGCATATATCATCTACATGCTGGTCACCGGAAAAAAAGCCTGAATTTAAATAATAAGCTTTACAATGGCGCTCCATCTGTGCTATAATTCAAACTGCGTTACGGGGTGTAGCTCAGTTTGGCTAGAGTGCTTGCTTGGGGTGCAAGAGGTCGCGTGTTCAAGTCACGTCACTCCGACCAGTAAAAATGAAGGGTTTGCAGAGATGCAGCCCTTCTTTTTTTATGCTTAGTCCACATTTTGGTCTACAATTTGACTCAATGAAACCTTATTGATATTATTAAAATGGACTGGTAATATGTGCGGCATTGAAACGTTTAGACGCCTTTATACAGTAGGGGGGAGTAATTTGACCGACAATTTGACTATGATGACTTATGAAGATTACGAAGCGCTGTTGGAAGGGCCAAGAGGCAAATACTACGAAGGCCGATGGGAATACTTCAAGGAAGTGCTGAAAATCATACAGAAAGAAGAATTCACAAAGGTTATAGAATTAGGTCCGGGATTATTACCTATCATAAAAAACTCGGATGTAATAGTAAATCCTAAGGAAGACGCGTTCGGCAAGCCGGATAAAATCCGGGGCAGGGTCTTTGCCTTCGATGCTACCCAAAAACCATGGCCTATAAATGATAAACAATATGATTTATTCATTGCGCTGCAGGTATGGGAGCACCTTGATAATAAACAAAGCAGAGCCTTCAGGGAAGTTATGAGGATTTCAAAAACCGCTGTTTTAAGCTTCCCTTATAATTGGGAAGGCGGCGAAGAAGAAAAACCAAGCCACAGGGCACATAGATTCATTGATAAGGAATTGATCGAGGATTGGACCTTGGGCGTCAAGCCGGAGAAGGTTATTGAGATTCCAAGAACCGGTCCGGAATTTGACAAAGGTCCTCGTCTGATATACTTTTGGAGATTTTAGAAAGGAGATACGAAGGAATGAAACAAAGAATACATATTTTTGGGGCTTCAGGGTCGGGGACAACAACAATAGCCAAGAATGTTTGCAGTCATCTTGATTATAAGCATTTCGATTCTGACAATTATTTTTGGGAAAACACGATAAAACCTTTCACAATAGAGAGAGATAGAAATGAGTGTCTGGAATTAATGCAAACCGATTTATTGAATTTTGATAAATGGATTCTTAGCGGTTCACTTTGTGGATGGGGAGATATCTTAATTCCAAATTTCGATTTGGTTGTTTTCGTATATGTGCCGCAGGAGATAAGGATTGAACGCTTGAAACTGAGGGAATACGAGAGATATGGTGCTAGAATTCTGCCAGGCGGAGACAGATATGAGAACAGTAAAGACTTTATTGAATGGGCGGCAGCCTATGATAGCGGGACAAGAAACGGACGGAGTTTATCGAAACACAGAGCATGGTTGACTGCGGTAAAATGCCCGGTGATCGAAGTCGTCAATTATGATTTGGAGAATAGTGTTGAACAGGTAATACTTGCTATCGAAAAATAAGTTTCTGCACATTAATTAAGAAGGGTTTACTTAAGATGCAGCCCTTCTATTTTTTGTGCTTTAATGCCTTTTCATTACGACAGGGTTATCAAGGTATATGTACAAGGTTGAAAATTTAATTGAAAGAATTAAAAAAATTAATTAAATTCAATAATTATTAAACGCAACTACATGCAATCTATATTGTATGTGGATCTCTCAAGGAGGTAAGTAAAATGTGCATGATGTTGTATATTGCATCTGATAAGGAACTTCCACTCATTGAATGGAGTGATAAAAGTAACAATCCTATTTGTGTCACACCACTCCATGAAAGTGTCAAAGGGGTCATTAATCAGTTTACAAAAAAATATGTATATTACATTGGTTCTTATCAAGGGTGTGGTTGTGGGTTTCAATATGACAAGAAGACTCTTGAGTTAGATGGCTTTCCTGAAGAGTTAGCAAATGAAATAATTAATGAACAGAGCATGAGAGAAGGTTCAGTAAAAGAACTTTTTGACTATATAAAACATAATATTAAGGATGCTAAAGAAATAGAATTATATTCCTGTTGGGCCGGAAATGAAGAGGGCATACCTGAACAAACAACGGATATTTATTTACGTAACTTTTCTTTAGGTAGTAGTTTCAGATTTGAAGAAAACCAACTAATAAGAGTTGTAGAGTGAAAATTAAAATAGGTAGTGCAGAAATAATTGTGTAAACCTCCATTGTCAGGTAAGAAAAAAATGACAATGGAGGTTTTTAAGTTATGGCAGGTAAAGAAAAAAGCAAGCTCAGGCAGATGATCGAGGAATATGGCATCAAGGACATGAATGATGTCCACGAATTCGTGAAGATGTTGACCGCAGAAACTATACAGGCCGCTCTTGACGCAGAGCTTGAAAATGATTTGGGATATTCGAAATACGACTATAAAAATAAGCAGACGGACAACAGCCGCAACGGCTACTCAAAGAAAACCGTCCAAAGCAGTACCGGCGAGTTGGAGATCAAGGTGCCTCGTGACCGCCAAGGTGAATATGAGCCGCAGCTAGTCAGGAAACACCAGACCGACGTTTCCTCTATAGAAGATAAGGTCATCTTTCTGTACTCTCAGGGCGTCTCCACTCGGGATATCCAAAAGATAATGCAGGAGATGTACGGCATAGACGTAGACGACAGCCGTGTATCAAAAATCACAGACAAGATACTACCTCTTATCAAGGAATGGCAGGAGCGCCCACTTCAGAATGTCTACGCTATGATGATTTTGGACGCTGTGCATTACAATGTACGGGATAACGGTATTGTTACAAAGAAGGCGGCTTATGTGGCCATCGGCACCGATCTGGACGGTAAAAAAGATGTACTTGGGATATGGCTGGGAGCAAGTGAGTCCTCAAAATACTGGCTTTCAGTACTGAACGGCTTGAAGAGCCGCGGCGTTACTGATATACTCATTGCATCGGTCGACGGTTTATCTGGATTTGTAGAAGCAATCAACGTGGCTTTCCCTTTGTACCTCCCTCACGGAAGTATCATGCAGCGACGCCTATGGTCATTTCTAACAGGTTGCATCGGCTCTGGCCGTCAGGGGCAATGCGCAAGGAGCGGGAATGTTGCTATTGAAGGAGCTCATGATCCTGAATTCAGTTAACAAAGCTTTTTGAATGAGAGAACGTTGGCGCCTAGACCGGCGGAGCCGGTCCACAGCGCCTAACCTCGATATTACGTCTTATTATTTACAAGTTAACAGTCAGTGTATCGTCGAACTTCCTGTTACTTTCACCTTCACCTTCACCTATGACCGCCATTCTGATAACGTATATTGATGTGCGCGGTGGTTTGCCTTGCCCTGGAGTTCCGAGAATGCACCTATACCTACCTCGATTTTCCACATATAACTTTTTGAGTACGATCATTTATAGCACGAAAACCTTACAGACCAACTCACACCTATATTTTCAGCTTCAGAAACAACTTTATTTTAATCAATTTGTTCTGTACTTATTTTGTACTTATAACGACAATATTGATTAAAACTAAATACGACTAACTATGAAAATAAAACCTTAGACACGTTGTATTTAGGGCTTTATAAGATTATTTAACGCTAGACAATAAGACATTCCCTCAGTTGGGGTGCAAGAGATCGCGTGTTCAAGTCACGTCACTCCGACCAGTAGTGATAAGGGTTCCAGAGTTTCTTGGAATCCTTTTTTTTTATAAAACGGGATTATTGTAAAATAACCTGAATAATCTTTTCAAATCTAACATAATTCAGAAACGTATCTATTTTTTAGGGTAGGGTATCTGAATAGTCACAACCATTGGAAATTAGTTTACGAAAATCATCCATTATGTATTGACAATTAATTCACTCTACTATATTATTTAGTTGTATTCAGAAATATGAACGCTGTTCGTATATACGAACAAATAATTGAGGTAATTTTATGAATCACACAGCAGAAAAGGTTATAGCTATTCTCAAACTTGTTTCAAACAACCAAAATGGTATGAACATAACCGAAATCAGCCAGAGTCTGCATATCCCAAAGAGCAGCACTTTCGATATTGTTCATACCTTGCTTGCCAATGGATTTTTATCGGTCGCATCAGAACCACTTCATACATACCGGCTTGGTCTTGAGTCTTTTTGTGTCGGATATGCTTATTTGAAGAATTTGGATATATGTGAAATCGCACGACCTATACTTTCAAAGCTTAGGGATGAAACAGGCGACACGGTTTTTTTGGCAGTGCGGAATGATTCCCAAGTAGCATATCTTTTAAAATTGATTTCTGATTCACCTCTCCAGACGACTTCTGTTGTTGGTTCCGTTAAGGATTTAATGGTAACCGGCTTAGGAAAAGCCATAATTTCCGCAATGAAAGATGAGGAAGCGTTATCCATTGTTACCGACGAAATGATTAAAGGGTGCAATAATTCGTTGATTCATGATCGGGACTCGCTGATAAAGTATATGAATAATGCCAGAATATGCGGGTATGCCGTAGACAATGGCGAGGAAAACTCAAGCCTTATAAGCTGTGTGGCGGCTCCGATATTCAATTCCGAAAATAAAGTCATCGCAGCCATTAGTAATGTAACCTTTTCGGAAAATATGCCGGAGGAAAGACAAGCCATTTTAGGAAAGAAAATAAATGTTGCAGCTATGGAGATTTCGAGGGGACTTGGATATTTGGGTGAAAGCCTGTTCCCTCTGGTATAAGAGGCGGCGAGGGTATGATGAAGGTATCGACTGATGTGCTAGTAATCGGAAGCGGACTGGCAGGGCTTTCGGCAGCTTATGTCCTGTCACATGGAAACACGGATATAACTATTCTGTCGGATGGAAGCGGAGCTTCTCCCTGGATTCATGCGTTTTGTGTTCCTTTGAATGAAAACGATTCTGTAGATACATTTTTAAATGATACCTTAGAAAGCGGCGGTCATTTCAACAATCCCGTTCTTGCTAAAGCTCTTTGCGAGGACAGCTTGATTTGTTTTGATGAATTAAAAAAAATGGGGGTTGAGTTTGATCGGGAGGGAGACGGATATAGGTTGATCCGACCTCTAAGCGCCAGCTATCCAAGGTGTGTTTCGTCCACTCATGCTACCGGACCTGAGATAGCGGCAAAAATCCGTTCAAAACTTAGTAATGCGCACTTTATAAATAAATCCCGCGCATTGAGACTGTGCATCTTTGAAGGGCATGTTTCAGGCGTTTTGGCTTTTGACAGATTAGCCGGTCAATTTTTCATCATACAGGCAAAGGCGGTCATTCTGGCTTCCGGCGGATTTTGCGGCATTTATCCGTTTTCCACTAACAAGATAGATTCCGGTGGAGACGGGATTGCGATGGCTTTTGACGCTGGAGTTGACCTTGTCGATATGGAGTTTGTACAGTTTGAACCCAGCGCGGCAGTATGGCCGCCGGCTGTAAAAGGCTTGGGGATGATAACGACCATGCTCTATGAAGGAGCCGTTTTCCGTAATGGAGCCGGCGAAAGATTCCTGCTTCAATATCCGGAGAATACGGAATGCATCGGCAAAGACATTATGACGATTCGCATAGCCCGGGAGATTGAATCAGGCAATGGTACTTTACACAACGGTGTATGGTTCGATGCTGCCGGAGTTGGCAAGGATCGGCTCAATGAAGTCTATCCCGCTTATTTCAGACGGTATGCCAACGTCGGTATTGATTTATCAAAGGAAATGATCGAGTTAGCCCCGGCGCCGCACACTTCACTGGGCGGAGTCGAAATTGATGCATGGTGTTCCACATCGGTCCCAGGATTGTTTGCATGCGGCGAAATTACGGGAGGAATTCATGGCGCAAACCGGATCGGAGGGAATGCCGGGCTTGAAACGCTGGTTTTTGGACGCCGCGCAGGTTTAGCCGTTTCCGATTATTTGAGAAAAAACCCATGCGGGAGCAAGTGTGAAGAAGATTGGTCGGAAAAGGTAATAGGAAAAACGGACGGCAAATCGTCAGCAAACGAAATTGCAGAAATGAGGCAATACCTGCAGAAAACCCTTGAGAAATCGCTGGGAGTTCTTCGTGAAGGCAGTAAGCTTTTGAATGCACTGGATGTGCTGGATACGATCCTGGAGCATTCTGAAAAAATTTCTACAAGGGGAAATCGCGAGGCTTTCGACCGGCTACGGCTTTACAATGATGCGCTGACGGGAAAGCTGCTGTGCCTTTCCGCATTGGAGCGATCAGAATCTACAGGTTGTCACTGCAGGATTGATAGTAAACATGGAGATGAAAAACCTTACAATGTTGTAATTTCTGGTGGTAAGGTTGCAGATTTACAAGTAGAGAGGGAGGTGATCATACGAAAAAGGTACATATCATAAAAAACCGCTATGTCGATTCCGTTACGCTGATGGGACTTGGGGAAAAATTGCTTGCGCAAAAAGGCGTCAACGGCGCAGAATGTTGCATGGGAACATCCGCCAATCTTGATTTGCTCTTGAAAAAAGGATATGAAATACCGGCGCAGACATCAAAGAATGAACTCTTGATTACAGTTGACGCAGACAGTGAGGAAGAGGCCGACGAGGCAATTCAATCGGGCTTGGAGGGTTTGGATAATAAAAGCGGTCGCGGTTCAAAGATTTATCATTCACTGAATGAAATCGATCTGTCAGAGGATTCTTTTGATTTGGTCCAGGTTTCGCTCCCGGGAGAATATGCCGCAGCTGAGGCTGAAAAAGCCATTGAAATGGGCCTGGACGTATTCATGTTTTCTGATAACGTACCAATAGCCGATGAGCTGAGACTGAAAAAACTAGGTAGATCAAAAGGTTGTCTGGTTATGGGTCCCGACGCCGGCGTAGGATTAATCGGCGGCGTAGCGCTTGCGGCGGGCAGCATTGTACGCCGCGGCGAGATCGGAATTGTTGGCGCATCGGGTTCAGGTGCTCAGGAGATTGCCTGCATCATTGAACGCCTGGGTTATGGGGTATCAGAGATCATCGGCACCGGAGGTCGGGATCTCAGGCCGGAGATTGGCGGTATTACCATGGTCATGGGCATGGAGCGAATGGATAACGATCCCGAAACAAAAGTCATTTGCCTGGTTTCAAAGCTTGCGGATACCGGCGTCATGTCCAGCGTACTTTCCATTGCTGATAAGCTGACCAAGCCCTGCGTAGCTGTATTTCTGGGCGGGGAAGAAGCGATGTTCGACAAACATAGGGTAATCGGGGCTTTCAACCTTGAAGATGCTGCCCTAAAAGCTGTTGAATTGTTGGTTGGCGAAAAACCATCGTTTGGATGGAATATCGAGCAGATTGAAGATATAGCTGCCTCACAGCTTTCCAGGATAGGGGCTGAAAAAAAATATTTTCGTGGCATTTATTGTGGCGGAACGTTTGCGGAGGAATCTATCATTCTTTTCTGTCACCTGAATCCAGACATAGTATTGAATTCAAATCTTGATACAGGATTTACCAACAAACTTGAGTCGAGCCATCAAAGCAAAGGACATACTATACTTGATTTGGGCTCTGAGGACTTTACCGCTGAGGCGCCGCATCCAGTTTTTGATCCGCAACTGAGGCTCCATCGACTCGAGCAGGAATTAAGTGACCCGGAAGTGGCGGTTGTGCTGCTGGATTTTATAACCGGTCCCGGTGTGCATAAGAATCCGATTTTGCCATTTATTCCGATTTTCAGGAAGCATCCTGAAGTAATCTTCATCACTACTATATGCGGCGCCGAAGGAGATCCGCAGGACATCAGCAAGGCTTGTGATGCGTTGCTAGATGCCGGAGTAATCGTCGCAGACAGCAATTATCAAAGTGCCAGATTGGCGGCTGTTCTAATGTCAGAACTCGACAGGAGAAATTCACTGTGAATTGCTATAAGAAACCAGATGTTATCAATATAGGTATTGAAAACTTTTATGATGCGCTTATTTGGCAACAGGCAAAGGCAGTGCAGATCAATTGGGAACCACCTGTAAAGCAGAGCAAGGAAATAGAAGAACTACTTGATGAGTTTCTGTAAGAAATTACAGACTACTCAATTTTATCAACATAAGTGAAAGGAAACAGATATGGATATTAGGGAAAAGATTGATCAAGCAAACCAAAAAGCGGTACATTGCATCATCGATTCGGATCCTGTCTGGGTTGATGTCCAGCCCGCCGGAGAATGCATTGACAATCTTGAGGATCACATGATTTTGCATTCCGGCCCACCGATTGATTATAAAGACATGGTAATGTTACATAAACGCGGTATGGTTAGTGCGATGCTTTTTGAAGGCTGGGCAAAGGATGAAAAGGAAGCGATCGAAGTTATCCGCTCGGGCGAGATAAAGATTGAAAGTGCGCTTGACCATAATACTGTCGGTGCTGGTACGGGGATTATCACACAATCCGTAATGATGAATGTGGTGGAGGATAAAACAAGCGGAAAACGTGCTGCGACGTTCCCTGCGGAAGGCCCGTTCGAGGGCGGATTCTGTGGATGGGGTCTGTATTCTGAAGAAATAGCCGACAACCTCCGATACATGCGGGAAGAAATATTTCCAGTGATAAGGGAAGCTCTTCTCAGACGAAACGGCGTTTCCATAAAGCCTATTCTCGCGGAATCCATGCAGATGGGCGACGAGAACCATACACGGCAGACGGCAAGCGATATGATTTTCGATAAGCTGTTCTTACCTGATCTTTTTATGTTGGATTGTCCAAAAGATGAAATTATCAAAGCTGTCCGATATATTGTGGATACACCCCGCTTTTTCCACTGCTATGGGCAGGGCGCCTCACGCAGTGCGTTACTGGCAGCCGATGGCACAGAGTATTCCACAATGGTCATTGCCGTCTGCGGCAACGGTGTAGAGTTCGGAATAAAAGTCGCAGGATTAAAGGATCAATGGTTCTGCGCCCCTGCACCGTTGATGGAGGGGAGGTATACGTCACCGCAGTATACCAAAAAAGACCAACTTCCCTGGATTGGTGACAGTTGCATTGTTGAATGTGCCGGTATGGGAGGTTTTGCTGCTGCGGCCAGTCCTATCGTATGCTATCTGCGTGATATGACAATGAAGGAAGCAATTGCCCAAACGCGCGAAATGGAGCGCATTTCAATTTCAAGAAACCCGAATTTTCCAATTCCAAACATCGATTTTGATTTTCTGCCGGTCGGCATCGATATCCGTCTTGTGTTGAAAACCGGTATCTGCCCGACCATTCATGGAGGTATGTTCAACTATGAAGGTGGATTGATTGGAGCCGGTATGGCCCGAGTTCCAATGGAATGCTTTGAGAAAGCGATGAAGGCGCTTGCCGTTAAGTATCGCTGATATGAGAAAAATATTAGTAATGAATCTCGGCTCCACCAGCTTCAAAACAAAGCTGTTTGAGATTACCGGAGAAGAAAAACTTATAGCGACTGGTAACATAGAAATAGGCGAAAACGGGAGATATACGATTAGCACGCATGACGTCGTCATGAAAGGTGTATGCAAATGCCTTACCCATGCCGACGCCATGGACTTCTGCATTCGAATGGCTGAAAAGATTGGAGTCAATGTAGATTTGATGGCGCTGGACGCAGTGGGATATAAAGCCGTACATGGTGGTAAGATTTCTGAGTCACGGATCGTTGACGATGAGTTGCTGACTGAGATGGAGAAAATGTCCATATTTGCCCCGGCTCACAACCCTATTTATATGCAGATGATGCGGTATGTCCGCGAAAGATACCCGTTTCTTACGCAGATTGCCTGTTTTGAAACTGCGTTTCATGCCACACAGCCTCTTTACCGGGCTGTTTATGGGGTACCCTATGAGTGGATCGGTGAATATGGGGTTCGTCGCTACGGTTTTCATGGCTCAAGCCACAGCTTTATCGCATGGAAAATGTCCATGGAGGCACCAAAACTGAAAAAGCTAATATCTTGTCATCTCGGCGGCTCATCGTCTATCTGTGCGATTGAGGACGGCAAAAGCATAGCCGTCTCGATGGGGGCGACACCCCAGTCGGGCTTGTTCAACAACAACCGCGTCGGAGATTTTGATGTTTTCTGCCTTCCAGTTCTAGCTGAAAAGATGGGTGGCATAAACCAGGTAATGAGCGCCCTATCCGAGAAAAGCGGCTTTATGGGCCTTAGCGGCGTCAGCAACGACTTCCGTGAAGTTCTTTTGGCAGCAAAGTCAGGTAACGAAAAAGCATGCCTCGCCGTCGACGCATTTATCGACAATATCGTCGGATATATCGGCATGTTCACTGCCTACATGGGTGGACTCGACGCTCTCGTTTTTACCGGCGGCATCGGTTTCAACAGCGACTGGGTCAGAAGCAGCGTGTGCGACAGGTTGGGTTTCGTAAATGCAAAGCTCGATTCTGAGAAAAACGAGGCCGGAACCGGGGGATGCATAAGTACTGCCAGCAGCAATGTTTTCATCTGGGCATTTGAGACAAACGAGGAACTGATTGTAGCCAGGAGGTGTATGGAATTTCTGGATCACATGAATGCCCGCGCCTGAATGTCGGACCACATATTTTATAGGAAGAGGGTGAAAAAATGGCATCAAATTTAAACATCCGTAAAAATAAAGCTCCTATTGTTTCCAAAGATATGCGCTTGGGAATCATCATGGTTATGCCTGTCGTTATTTTCATGATCGTTTTGGTTGGATATCCGTTGGCAAACCTTTTTATTCTCAGCTTCGAGAATTACAACATGCTAACGAAGGTTGTGAAATTTGTAGGTTTGAGTAATTTCCAAACCGTTCTGTCCAACAAAGATTTCTGGACATCTCTGCTCAATACTTTCATTTATTCCCTTGGAACACTGATTCCCTGTGCCGTTTTAGGAACAATCTGCGCGATGATTTTAAATCAGGAGATGCTCGGTCGTTCCCTTATACGTGCCTTTTTGATTTTCCCGTATCTTGTTCCCATGGTTGTCACGGCAGCTGTATTCAGATTTATGTTTAACGATCTGATAGGCGTGCTGGACCACCTGATTATCATTATGGGCTTATCGGACAAATCCATAAACCTTTTCGGGAATTATAACCTTGCTATGCTTGGAGTCATCCTGGTGTCGGTATGGAAATACACTCCCATGGTAATGATTGCGGTTCTTGGCAAGTTACAGACGATCCCCGGGCAGCTGTATGAAGCTGCCAAAATAGACGGCTGCAGCGCATGGAAGTCGTTTTGGTACATTACCTTTCCATATATTCAGCCGGTACTGGTCGTTGTCCTGCTGATGCGGTTTATCTGGCTGTTCAACAAATGGGATGTCATCTATCTGATGACCGGAGGCGGTCCGCTTGACGCTACCGCCACGCAATCGATGCTCCTGTATAACAGCGCATTCGGTTCATACAATTTGGGCAGGGCTGCTGCAATCGGCGTAGTTATGTTCGTTATCCTGGTGATTTTCTCAAAGGGTTACTTCTCAATCAATGAAAAGGCAGAAGGGAGGATATAGTTGTGGCTGCGAGACTGTGTCGAAAATCGATCCTGTATTTCATGATCGCAATATTACTGGTGATTTGCCTGTTTCCGTTGGTCTGGTCCATCTTTGGTTCCTTTAAAACCAATTCGGAAATGTATAATTTCCCATATGCCTTTATACCGAAGTATCCTACTATAGAGAATTTCAAGACACTATTTAGCATATCGAATTTTTTGAACTGCTTGAAAAATTCAGTTTTTGTTTCCTTCGGGGCCACCTTACTGTCGCTGGTTGTGTCGTGCCTTGCAAGCTACAGCCTGACCAGGTTTCAGTTCCCGGGGGCAAAGATGCTCAAGCAGTTGACGATGGATTCTTATATGATTCCTCCTATCCTGCTGATTCTTCCTATCTATTCCCTGTTGACAAGTGTTGGGCTGCGCGATAACCTGTGGATTTACACGATCATGACTATGACGGAAACCCTTCCTTTCTGTCTATGGCTTTTCAATTCCTATTTTGCCGGTGTACCGGTCGATTTTGAGGAAGCGGCGATGATTGATGGAGCCACGCGTTTCAAGGCTTTTTACAAGACCGTTCTGCCGCAGTTGACCCCAGCAATTATTGCTGTCGGGATACAGGCCTTTATTCTGGTCTGGAACGATTTATTGTATGCGAAGATTTTGCTGTCGTCGGATAACCACAGAACGCTTCCGCTGGTTCTGTCCTCTATGTTTGCACAGGATCAGGTATACCCTTGGGGCGTCATACTCGCCGGAACGGTTGTGGCGACAGTGCCCGTTTTGTTCATGTTCGTCTTTGGCGTCGAAAAGCTCATAAGCGGCTGGAGCGATGGCGGCGTCAAGGGGTGACAGATTTGGAACATAAATGGTTTATGGAGAATGGATTTTTAAAGCAATAACATATCCATATAAAATCAAAAAATTAGGAGGGAAGTTCAATGAAGAAGTACTCGATTAAGTTCCTGGGGATGATCCTCGCCGTTGCCATGGTTGTATTCAGCTTTGCCGGATGCTCGGGGTCCAGTGAAAGTCAGGCGCCCACGCCGAGCTCAACGACAAGCTCCAACGAAGCCCCAAATCCCACTCCGGAATCCACTGTGGCTGCCAGCCCCAAGGAACTCTCCGGGACGGTTACCTTCCTTTCGGGCGAAACTGACGACCCGCAGGTTACCGTGCACAAGCAGATCATTGCGGACTTTGAGAAACTTTATCCCAACGTCAAGGTTGATTTTGTACTGTCCGGTTTGGACGACCGTGAGGAGAAGATCCTGGCAGACCTGTATGCCGGCGCTCCAGTCGATATCATCCAGGTGGATTCGGAGTCCATTGGGACCTATGCCAACGCCAATGTGCTGCTGCCGCTCGACGATCTGATAAGCAGTATCGGCGAAAACGACTTCATGGACGGCTCCCGGATAATTCTGAACGGTCATGATTACGGCATGCCTTACTCAGGCTGCAGTATGATGATGTACGTGCGCACCGACTTGTTTAAGGATGCGGGGCTGGAATATCCGAAGACATGGGACGACTTGCTGGCTTGCGCGAAAAAACTGACGACTGGAAAACAATATGGAATCGTACTTCCTGCGGGACAGAACGCCGCCACCACGCTTTGGCTTCAGATGTTCATCAATATGGCGGGCGGCAATGTGTTCAATGAAGAACTCGAACCCACGCTCAATACGCCGGAAGTAATCAAGGCGCTTACATTATACCGCGACCTTGCCCAGTACGCTCCCTCCGGTATCACTTCCTACGGCTATGGCGAGCAAATCAGCTCATTTGCTTCGGGACAGGTTGCTATGACGATGTATCAGGGCCGCGTAATCGCGCGCATGGCCACAGACGCGCCGACGCTTGACGATAAGTACGCCATCATCCCGGTACCAACCACCGGAAACCTTAATATACAGTTCGGTTCCTATACTTACTATTCAATCGGCGCCAACTGTGAGCATCCGGATCTCGCGAAGGAATTCCTTAAGTTCCTGACCACAGGCCAAAATGCTCTTAATGTCGCCATGTCGGCGCCGGGCCATATTACACCTGCGCTTCGTTCTGTGTCTGGTATGGTCGATTCGTACAACGATGATTTCGTAAAGAGCCACTTGGATAAGATCAAGTTTTCATTCGATCATGCATCCGGAGTTACCTTTAACGAGGCTGCCAATGCGGGCGGTGTCAAGGGCGCGAGCTTTGAGCGCAACGGAATCCTGAATGTAAAATATGGCTATGTCCGTCAGAACAATATCCTTTCCAAGATGGTACAGCGGGTAATTATTAACAAGGATGATCCGGCTGCCGTCTGCGCGGATGCCCAGAAGGAACTGGAGGACGTCATTAAACAAAATAAATAATATGTAAAAACCGGTCGGGCACACTGTTTATCAGTATTGCATTCCGGGGACAGGTTGAACTTTGTTCAATTGGATTGTTAAATAGGAGGTATTATTATGAGCGATAGCAATGAAAAATTATACTTGCGGAGCGATTGGGAGTTCAGTCAAGCCTCGGAATGCCGCCGCGGTCTTATGTATGGAATGGGATATACGGACCGTGAATTGCACAGACCGCTTATCGGAATCATTAATTCATGGAATGAATACAATCCAGGCCATATACATCTTGATAAACTTGCAGAGCGTGTGAAGCAAGGAGTGCGGGAGGCGGGCGGCCTGCCCATCGAGGTCCAAACCACTGCGATTTGCGACGGCATGGTTCTCAAAGACCCCAAATATATTGAACTTCCAAGCCGCAACAGTATTGCTGATCAGGTTGAAATCACCGTTGAAGGCAATATGTTCGACGGCATGGTCATGCTTTGCACCTGTGATTCTATAGTTCCCGGCCATCTGATGGCTGCGGCAAGGCTCGATATTCCGACGATCGTTGTAACTGGCGGATATATGCCGCTTGGGCAGCACTGCGGTAAGGAAGTCGTACATATTCATGCTCAGGATAAAGTTGGTACCGCACTTGAAGGAAAGATGCCAATAGAAGAATTCAACGGTCTGGTCCGCGACTCTTGGGGAATCTGTGGTGCGTGCACATCCATGACGACCGCCAACAGCATGTGCATGATCGCTGAAGCGCTGGGAATGTCGCTGCCCGGGAACTCAACAACATCCGCGGTAAGCCCCAGATTATATGCGATGGCATTCGAGGCGGGGATTCGGATCATCGACCTTGTAAAGAAAAATATCACTGCCAGAAAGATTATCACGGTGGAGTCTGTTATGAATGCGATTAAATTGGATATGGCCGTAGCCGGTTCATCGAATTTAGTTCTGCATATACCTGCCATCGCTCAGGAAGCAGGGTTGGATTTGCCCTGGTGGAAATATTTTGACGAAGCGTCAAACAATATCCCGCTCCTTTCGCACCTTGCGCCGAGCGGACCGTACACCTTGAAGGATTTGGACCTGGCAGGCGGTTTATCGGCTGTTTTGAAAGAGCTTCTTCCCAAACTCAATGGGGATTGTTTGACCGTGACAGGACACTCAATCAGAGAAAACGTTATCAACATAGTAAACTATAACCACGATGTGATTCATACCCTGGGGGAGCCGGTCATGAGCGAGCCGGGAATCGGCGTTCTTTACGGTAATCTTGCGCCGGAAGGTTCCTTTGTTAAAATTGCCGCTGTACCTGAGAATCTGCTGCATTTTAAAGGCCCAGCAAGAGTTTTTGACTCGTTGGACAGCGCTCTGGACGCGCTGTACAAAGGGAAAATTCAGATGGGTGACGCATGTATCCTGCGTTTCTTAGGGCTGAAAGCCCGTTTCGGAACAACCGCATTTACATTCCAAGAGGATTTAAAAGGCATATCCAATCTATATAATTCGTGTGCGGTGATTACCGACGGACGTTACTCCGGCGGCACATCCGGATTGAGCATAGGTTACGTTTCACCTGAAGCAGCTACCGGCGGTCCATTTGGATGCGTTGAGGACGGAGATATCATTGAAATCGACATACCGGGCAGAAAAATTAACATTCTTGTTTCCGATGAAGAAATGGCAAAGCGAAAAGCGAATTTTCATTGGGAGTTCCCCAAGAATGAATATCCCAGATACCTGAATCTGTTTGTAAAAAATGTATCCTCCACAGCAAAAGGCGGTATTTGGGAAGATTGACATGGGGCAGGTTATATGTAACAGATGAATAGTCGTGTCAGAGGGACCTCTGGATATAGAGGCCCTCTGGTTGGCTGACAAGGGGGGTTGGCTTTGTGGAAGGCGTCACTGCTCTGTAAATCTCTGTACAGGGATCTGGATGAAGCCTATCAGGAATGTTGTGTGCATTCTGTTTTCGATCATGCCGTCAACCTGATACTAAGCGGAGAAATGGTTACCTTACTATCCTCAGGGCGTTTCCTTTACCCCTATTCATTTATCTTAAGAGAACCTTCAGTTTTGGATAAAGCGCTATTTCGCCCCCAAATGAGAGCCTACATCAGCAGACATGGTTTTAAGGTGCCCGATGCAAGTATTATGGTTGGCTTTGACGGAGCCGAGTTACTGGACCTTTCCATTTTATCAAACGGTCCATATATCATACCAGAATATTTGGATATGCGTCTGGAATATCTGATTTCATTTTTAGCGAAAAGCAAACCAGGCGGTATTTGCAGCCTTGCCACTGATGCAGAACCCAACCTGTATGCAGAAGCTGTTCGGCCACATATTTTCAGACTTCTACGTGCATTTTTCGAAGGAGATGATGAATCGGCCGAAAGAATATCTGCCTGCATGGCCGGGTACGGCTTGGGACTTACACCGTCTTCCGATGATTTTTTAGCCGGTTTTTTGGCGGCTTACGCGGTGATGTCTGCTGTAATAATGAAAAATACGGGAAATACGCTTGAAGTCATACGGAGGGCGGGATATGCCGCAGCATCGCGAACCGTGGATATAAGCGCCGCTTTTCTTCGACAGATCGGAAAAGGTATGGCTTCAGTAGCTGTCCTGGAACTTCTAAGAGCCTTTTTTTCCAATGCTCCATATGATGTGCTGTTTTCCAGCGTAAAGCGAGTTATGTCGATCGGCGCAACCTCAGGGTCGGATATGCTGACGGGAATTGTTATATGTATAAGGTATTTTCTGAAATATGAAAATAAGGAGGAGTATAACCATGAGCCAGGAAGTTATGCAAAGCATTGAGAAAGAGAAGATTATTGCAATCGTCAGGGGTGTTAAGGCGGATCAATGTATGTCCGTTGCTGAAGCACTCTATATTGGCGGCATACGTCTGATGGAAATAACGTTCGACCAGCAGAAACCCGATTCGTTCTGCCATACAGCCGAAGCGATCGGAGCAATTGGAAAGAAGTTTGCCGGGAAGATGCTCATCGGAGCGGGAACTGTCTTAACGCCCGAACAGGTGAATCTGGTATCAGTAGCAGGCGCGAGATTTATCATTTCTCCGGATATGAATCGCGAAGTCATCCGTCACACAAAGAAAATGAAGTTGATTTCAATCCCGGGTGCGATGACCCCCACGGAAATCATAACTGCACACCGGGAAGGAGCGGATTTTGTTAAGTTGTTTCCGGCTGCAGAATTGGGCTTAAAGTACATAAAAGCCATAAAATCTCCCATAAGCCATGTGAAAATGATGGCTGTTGGCGGTATCGATGAGAAAAACATGGCTGATTTCCTGAGTGTGGGTATCTGCGGCTTTGGTGTCGGTGGCAACCTGGTCAATAAAAAATGGATTGAAGCAGGTGAATATTCGAAAATTACGGACACTGCGTTAATGATGACGAAAACTGTGAAAAACATTGCTTAAGGGGGTAAAAACATGGGCAGAATTGTTGCTTTCGGCGAGATTATGATGCGCCTGAACCCGGAAAGATATCTCCGTTTCGTGCAGGCGGACAAATTTGAGGCGACATACGCCGGCGGCGAAGCGAATGTGGCTGTATCCTTGGCAAATTTCGGAATGGACGCGGCTTTTGTGACAAAGGTTCCCGCAAATGAGATTGGACAGGCGTCGGTTAACGAACTGCGCCGTTACGGTGTAGATACAGGCATGATTGTCAGGGGCGGAGACAGGCTTGGTATCTACTTTGTCGAAAAGGGTGCTTCTCAGCGAGCGTCAAAGGTTATTTATGACCGTGTCGGATCAGCCATTGCAAAGGCAGCAGCCGCGGATTTTGACTGGAACAAAATATTCAAGGGGGCGGACTGGTTCCACTTTACAGGAATCACTCCAGCTTTGGGCGGCGATTTGCCGGGAATATGCATGGAAGCATGTCAGACAGCCAAAAAGCTGGGGTTGACAGTAAGCTGTGACCTGAACTATCGAAAGAAACTGTGGACTCGCGAGGAAGCTGGCCTGCAAATGGCAAAATTGATGCCATATGTTGATGTCTGCATTGCAAACGAAGAAGATGCAAACGATATCTTCGGCATAGCGGCAGTGGATACGGATATTAATTCGGGAAAGCTGAGCCATGCCGGATATATCAGCGTAGCAAAACAGCTGATTGAACGGTTTGGTTTCAGCAAAGTGGCCATAACTCTACGCGGCAGCGTTTCAGCTTCAGATAACGACTGGGCTGGTATGCTTTACTCAAACGGAGAGGCAAGTTTTACGCAGACTTACCATATACGGATCGTGGACCGTGTAGGCGGAGGCGACAGTTTCGGCGGCGGCCTGATATACAGCCTGCTCTCCGGCTATGACGATCAAAAAGCGATAGACTTCGCAGTAGCGGCGTCTTGCCTCAAGCACAGCGTCGAACATGATTTTAATATGGTTTCAGTAAGTGAAGTAGAATCACTTGTAGGCGGAAACGCGTCCGGACGTGTTCAGAGATAGTGGAGAATGCTTGTTATAATCTCTTGCTCTTAGGAGGTTCGTATGCCAGTATCGTTTTCTGGATATTTTCATTGATAATACTCAGACTTGGAAAGTAAAATGAATTGATTCATAAAAACGGATATAAAGCACTGGGCGTTTCCAGGGAGGCGGTCCGTGAAGCTATTCGCGTTCTTGAGCTGACGGGGCTTGTACTGTGCGTGCATGGAGAAGGCAATTTTCTTGCCGATGATCTTAGTAAGTGCTTTGTCGAGCCTATGTCAATTGTGTTCATGCTCGGCTGCAATGACGTACGGCAGGTTCAGCAACTCAGGCAAGTGCTTGAGGTCAAAACTGCGGAGCTTGCGTCAGAGAAGGCGTCTCGCTCCGAAATTGACCGTCTGGAAAGCATCTGCCGGCGCTTTGAAATAGAAACCGATGAGCATACTCGCAGTGTACTTGATCGTGACTTGCACTACGCGATTGCTGAAATCGCCGGAAACCCCCTGATTTTAAGTGTATACAACGCTGCATCAATCCTGATTAAAGACCTTATTTCGGATATCAGGCTGCGCATCATCAACAATAGTAACAGCGTCGAAACGATTGACAGACAGCATTTCGAGATCGTCCAGGCAATTTCTGAAAATGATGCCGTCAAGGCCGCATGTAGTATGGATGCGCACATGAAATCGGTCCGGGAATTGATCGAGAAATATTTGTAAAGATTCTTGACTTGAAAGAGAACCTTATTAGTAAAACTGGTAAGTCCACTGACCAGTAAAGGGAGGAACCTGCAATGAAGTTACGGATTCCGTTCGGTAAAACAGGCCTTGACTGCGAGATACAAGACGATAGGCTTGCAGGTGTATTAGAACACTCTTGTATGATAAGCGGTGGGGATGAGCAGGAAATCGTACGTCGGGCGATGGAGAACACCATAGGTTCACCGCAGTTAAGCGAGCTTGCCAGGGGAAAAAAGCGGGTGCTCATCATTGCAAGCGATCATACTCGTCCAGTTCCCAGCCGGATTCTTATGCCTAGCATACTTGAAGAGATTCGGACGGGAAGCCCGGACGCACAGGTGCGGGTACTGATGGCGACCGGTTTTCACAGGGAGCCGTCGCGGGAGGAACTTGAACTTAAATTCGGAGGGTTGCTCGAATCTCTGGAAATTTGGATACATGATGCCCGTAATGTAAAGACGATGACTCTTAAAGGCATTCTTCCTTCCGGTGGAGAGCTTTGGATCAATAGTCTTGTGGACTGGGCGGACCTGATTGTTTCTGAGGGGTTTATCGAGCCGCATTTTTTCGCGGGTTTTTCGGGCGGACGGAAAAGCATTCTGCCCGGTATCGTGTCACAGGAAACCGTGTTTGCCAATCACTGTTCAAAATTCATCACGCATCCGAACTCGCGGGCTGGTGTTATTGAAGGAAATCCCATCCATGAAGATATGGTTTACGCCGCACGGACGGTGGGCCTTGCATTTATTTTAAACGTTGTTATTGACGGAGAAAAAAAAGTTGCCGCAGCGTTTGCGGGTGATCCTTTTATGTCACATGAAGAAGGTTGCCGCTTTGTTTCTCATCACTGCGAGGTTACGCGAACTCAGGCCGATATCGTGATCACATCTAATGGAGGGTATCCGCTTGATCAGAATATCTATCAGGCTGTAAAAGGCATGACTGCGGCGGAAGCATGTGTCTGTTCGGGAGGAGTCATAATAATGTGCGCATCCTGTTCGGATGGCCATGGTGGGAAAGACTTTTACAACTGGTTCGCAGGGAAACAAGACCCAAAGCAGGTTTATACCAGGATTATGGAGATTCCTCAGGCGCAGACTCAACCTGATCAGTGGGAGGCGCAGATACTTGCGCGCATACTCTGCCACGCAAACGTTATAATGGTGTGCCAGGAGGTCTCAAGGCAGTTTGTGGAAGACATGGGCATGAGATTCGCGCCGGATATTGAAAAAGCCCTTTTACTTGCCGAAACGTTGACCGACGGACGCAAAGTCGCGGTGATACCGGACGGCGTGGGCGTCATCGTCAGCAGATAAAACAGGGAGGTGAGGTTCATGAACATTATAGTATGCATTAAACAGGTGCCGGATACGACTAGTATAGAGATTGATGAAAAGACCGGGTCGTTAAAGCGTGAGGGCGTTGAAAGCAAGGTAAACGTATATGATCTTCATGCGTTGGAGGCGGCATTAAAAATAAAGGAGCAAGTGGGCGGCAAGATTACAGTCCTCACCATGGGCCCGTTGCAGGCTGCACAGTCTATCAGGGAGGCACTCATGCTTGGTGCGGATGACGGATACCTGATTTCCGACCGCTGCTTTGCGGGCTCGGATGTGCTTGCGACATCCTATACGCTGGCGCAGGCTGTGCGTACACTCGGTAAATTCGATCTGATTATCTGCGGCAAACAGACCACAGATGGAGATACCGCTCAAGTGGGGCCGGCGCTTGCCGAGCAACTGGGAATTCCTCACGCGACGTGGGTGAACGAAATTCTGGAGGTTGATTCAAACGGACTTCTCTTCGAGCAGGACCTTATGGAAAGCGTGCTGCGTGTGCGGGCTGAATATCCCTTGCTTATTACCGTAGAAAAACGCCGCAGCGAACCTCGGCTTCCTTCCTTCCTGCTTAAGCAAAAGCTTGCATGCCGCGGGGTGAAGACATTGAGCCTCGCGAATTTTTCTGACCGCGATATTGATAGGTACGGTGTAGACGGCTCTGCAACGCACGTCGAGAAGATCTTCCCGCCGGAGGAGAATACAGAGCACGTGATGCTCAAGGGTAATCCGGAATTGCTTGTAGAAGATATCCTTCAGATATTGAAAAAAGGAAAATTCATATAGGGAGGTTTTTCATATGTCGGGACTTAACATAAATGCCTTAAAATGTGATTT
Organism: Bacillota bacterium; assembly: GCA_023439545.1. GTDB lineage: Bacteria > Bacillota > Clostridia > Acetivibrionales > DTU013 > JAEYOM01. Next base: position 28,435 of record JAEXNT010000009.1, on the reverse strand, counting down.
ATGCCTTACGTGTGTAAAGAAATGCCCTTTCGAAGCCCTATCCCAAAATGGGGAGCGTATTGAGGTAAATGCTGGGTGTAAGATGTGCGGAATTTGCGTACGGCAATGTCCTAAAGGTGCCATTCGGCTGGATGTACGAAAGAAGCCCGAGGTCGAACGTGGCAACTGGAGGGATATTCTAGTCTTTGTGGAGGGAAACGCCCACGGTGTTCACCCTATCACCTTCGAACTGATTGGCAAGGCTCTCGAACTGGCTGGTAAGATAAAGCAGGACGTACATTGTGTTTACATTGGGGAAGGAATAGAAAAAAATGCCGATGAATTGCTGTATTACGGTTTAAAAAGAATCTTCGTTTATGACAATTCCATTTACCGCTATTTCTCGGCAGAACCGTATGCCGACGCTTTCGAGGATTGTATCAGGGAACTGCGGCCATCCATCGTGCTCGTCGGCGCCACGGCGATTGGTCGCTCGCTTGCCCCCCGGCTGTCGACCCGTTTTCAAACGGGACTCACAGCCGACTGTACGCAGCTCGAAGTAAAGGAGAACACTGATTTAATCCAAATACGCCCAGCCTTCGGCGGAAATATTATGGCACGCATTGTGACACCCTACACCCGTCCGCAGTTTGCAACTGTACGATACAAGGTAATGGACCGGGCTAAATCAATATCCTGCATCCATGGAGACATCGAGAGGCGGCATGTGAATAACACAACTCCCTCGCGCTTGACCGTATTAGGTTCGGTCGAAAAACACATGGCAGAAAACATATCGGACGCGGACGTGCTTGTTGCCGCAGGGAGAGGCTTGAAAAGCTCAAAGGATTTAAGCCTGCTTGAGGAGCTTGCACATCGGCTCGGTGCGCAGCTGGCTTGCTCCCGGCCGTTGGTGGAAGCCGGCTGGATGCCCTACACCCAGCAGATTGGTCTTTCCGGTCGGACAGTCAAGCCCAAGCTCATCATTGCATGCGGTATATCTGGTGCGGTACAGTTCACCTCGTGCATGAAGGCGGCCGACTGCATCATCTCGATAAACAGCGATGAAAACGCACCTATTTTAAAGGTAGCGCATTACGGCATTGTGGGTGATTTATATGAGGTAGTCCCGAAACTGTGTCAAAAGCTGAAAGGAGGGATGTCGGTATGAAGTACGCACGAGTGGGAGTGAAAGACGTTGAATTTTTCCGATCTGTCTGTTCAACTGACCGAGTGCTAACGGGCAAGAATATCAGCAGTGATTATGCTCACGACGAGATGCCAATTTATGGGCAGTTCTTGCCCGACGTTCTAATCTATACACTGTCTACCAAGGAGGTAAGCGCTATTATGGCTTACTGCAACAAGCGACATATTCCTGTAACGCCACGTGGTTCGGGGACCGGGCTTTGCGGCGGGGCGGTCGCAAAATACGGCGGCGTGTTGCTTTCCACCGAGAAGATGAACAGTATACTAGAGGTCGATGAAGAAAACTTGACCGCGACCGTAGAACCAGGTGTGTTGCTAATGGATTTTGCTGCCCATGTTTTGTCAAAAAATCTGTTCTATCCACCAGAGCCGGGTGAAAAGAGCGCCACACTGGGTGGTAATGTCATGACTAATGCAGGTGGGATGAAGGCGGTTAAATACGGCGTGACACGCGATTATGTTATTGGGCTTGAAATGGTGCTTTCCGATGGCCGTGTGCTTCAGACCGGCGGAAAGCTTGCAAAGAACAGTTCCGGATACAGCCTGCTTCATATGTTTGTGGGCTCTGAGGGCACTCTCGGCATCGTAACGAAAATAATCCTGAAACTCATACCGAAACCATATAAATCTATTAGCTTACTGGTGCCTTTTGATAGTCTGCATACTTGTATCGGCGCAGTGCCAGTGCTGCTCAAGTCGCAGCTCTTACCGGTGGCGGTAGAATTTATGCAGAAAGAGGTCATTCTGGAGTCGGAGAAATACTTAGGGCATGAATTCCCAGATAAATCTGCCGATGCTTATCTGCTTTTATCTTTTGATGGAAAAAGCCGGGAGGAGGTCGAGCGGGTATGCGATCACGCGGCGGAAATTTGCATCACACATGGCGCACGGGATGCTTTCTATGCAGATACAACCGAGAGGCTTTCCTGCTTATGGGATGCACGCGGCGCCTTTTTGGAGGCGATCAAGAGTTCGACGGACGAGATGGACGAATGCGATGTAGTTGTGCCGCGCAGCCTCATTGCTGAATTTGTGGGCTATATCAAAAGCCTGGAAGACGAATACAATATTCGCATCCGCTATTTCGGCCATGCGGGAGATGGGAATATCCATATATATGTATGTCGTGACCAGTTGGAGGAGCCGGAATGGAAACGGCGATTGAACGCGGTCATGAAAAGGCTTTATCAAAAGGCTTCTGAGATTTCAGGCAAGGTCTCAGGCGAGCACGGCATCGGACATGCAAAGATAGACTATCTTCTTGAATCTGAGGGCGGACTGTTTATGGAGGTAATGAAGAAGATTAAGCTTGTACTCGATCCCAATTATATCTTGAACCCTGGTAAGGTCATCAAGGAGTAACACAAAAGAGGTGACTATTTACCCAGGCCCCAAAAAACCATAAGTAAAAGCAAGAGTCATGGCAAAAAGGTAAAAGCGCGGCAGAAATGGATTAAACGCAAATAATTCGCTGCGCTTTTTATTGTGCACCCGGCATAGCGCAGAACGATAAAGATGCAGGAAATATGAATGTGTTGACTAAAGAAATAAACTAACATATAATTAAGTTTATAAAATAGATAAACACCGAGGAGTATTTGCTATGATCGAAAATATGCTTGGAATGTCTGTTGATGATATTAAAAACGGCTATTCATACGTTCCCGGCTCTGACAGCTATATTTGCCATGTATGCGGCAGGGGGTTTGAAAATGGTGAGATATTTTCGATCGAAGGCAGGTTCTTTGACGCCTCTAAAGCAATTAGCCTGCATATCGGAACAGAACATGCGGGCATGCTGGACAGACTTATATCCTATGATAAAAAATACACCGGGCTTACAGATAACCAGAAGGATCTGCTCAAAATGATGCATAAAGGCATGAGCGACAATGAAATAGCTAAAAGCACAGGCGTCTCACCGTCAACGATACGGCATCAGAGGTTTATATTCAGGGAGAAGGCGAAACAGGCAAAGCTGTTTCTGGCAATATATGAACTGACTTTCGGTGATGATGCAAAGGACAGGAAGCAGCCTAAAGACGACAGGATACTCGATATACATACCGGAGCCAGAATGGTGGACGACAGGTACTTTACGACGGAAGCTGAGGAGAAAAAAATTTTGTCAACTATGTTTTCGTCGCTGTCACCGTTGAAACTAAAAACATTTTCTACAAAGGAGAAAAGGAAGATCGTCATATTGAGGAAAATATCCGGGCAATTCGAGAAAGACAGGCGATACAGCGAAAAGGAAGTCAAAAGCATCATAAAAGAGATTTTTGACGATTATGCAACAATCAGGCGCTACCTGATAGAGTACGGTTTTATGGAAAGAACAAACGATTGCAAGGAGTATTGGCTGAAATGAAAAACGATATTTCAAGATTTCTGGATGCAGAAGGCAGGATAAAAATCTGGCCCTCGAAGAAGGATATGAAGGAAGCGGTCCTGACCTACCTGGCCGATAAATTTGAATATGATAAAACATATAACGAAAAGGAAGTAAACAGTATCATTCAGCAATGGCATACGTTCAACGACTACTTTTTACTTAGAAGAGGCCTCATCGATTATTGTCTGCTTTCCCGGACAAGAAACGGAGCAGGTTACTGGAGGCAGGTTTCTGTCTATTCAGAAGATCGAGCTGCTTTTGGAGCATTTCCCTTTGTGCCTGGTCGGTAGCCAGACCTGCCAGGTAATCTGCAAAAGATGCATCGATGATCAATATGCCGCCTATCCCTATAAACAGATTACCTACAACATTGAGCTGATCCTTGTTCAGAAATTCTATAATAATCAGGGAGATTACAACTGACAATATGACGAGACCTATCGGTGAAATCGAACATAAACCGTTCGTTTGAACGTTTGCTTGTACATTAGGTTGAGTTTCCGCCTGAGGTCTCATTTTGCAATCATCCTTTCATATTATATTACTTCAATGCCCACCCATATGTGCTTACACAAACCTGTCTGCTGAATAAAGATATATAGAATTGATGATAATAAGTCCCATAATGCACAGGAGGGCTTAAAAAAATTGTCATATCTGGGAGACAAGCTAAAAGGGTTCTTTCTGTTTGATGAGCCGGAAAAGAATGAAAAATTCATATTGAAATATCCTGTCGAGAGCTTGAATAAAGCGAGCGGGAACGACAACAGGATGAAGAATGAGATAGAAGAGAAGCTGGAGGAGGCAAAAAAGAAACCCGATCCGTCCGATGAGATAAGTGACGATATCGACGCCAACCTCGAATTCATGAAGAAAAAATACAGCATACCTGTCAACAGCGATATTGTCCTGCGCGAATTTTCCGTCAATTACAGAGGTGATCTGGTAAGGGCGTTCATACTATTTTTCGACGGGATGACCGACAGAGAAGTAATAGACAATTATATACTTACACCTCTGATGGTATATTCGGTAATGAACCTGCAGAACGAGCTGGCGGATGGTTTGCAGGAATATATATCGAGACAGCTCCTGCCGCATAACCAGATAAAACTTGAAAGCGCATACAGCAAGGTTATTGATGAGATAAATTTCGGCGGCTGCGGGCTGTTTGTAAACGGATTGCCGGTAGCATTTTCGGCCGATGTGAAAGGCTGGGAACATAGAGGCGTAGATAAGCCCAATAACGAGATAGTGATCCGCGGACCGCAGGAAGCATTCAACGAACTGCTGCGTACTAGTACGGCGCAGGTAAGGAAGAGAATCAAGGATGAGAATCTCATCGTAGAAGATATTATAGTAGGTAAGGTTAGTAAAACGCCTTGCTGCATCATGTATATCAAGAACGTTACAAACGACGGGCTCGTGGATGAGGTTAAACGCAGGCTTGATAACATCCGCGTGGATTACATGCTCGATTCGGGCATACTGGAACAATTGATAGAAGACAGTACGATTTATCCTTCCCCGCAGGTGTTATCCACCGAAAGGCCCGATTATGTATCGGAGCTGCTGGTTGCCGGCAGGGTCGCCATTATAGTGAACGGTTCCCCGAATGTCCTTGTTGTGCCGATAACAATGTTCGATCTGATGCATTCGGCCGAGGATCTGTATATACGTTATCCTTATGTAAACCTTTTGCGTTTCGTCCGATACATTGCGCTGACGCTTGCACTCTTGCTGCCAGGCTTGTATCTTGCGATCATTACCTACCATCAGGAAATGATCCCTACGGACCTGCTGCTGGCAATTGAAGCGTCCAGGGAGAAGGTTCCGTTTCCATCAATTGTAGAGATATTGCTTATGGAGTTTTCCTTTGAACTGATAAGGGAAGCAGGCGTTAGGGTCCCGGGCCCTATAGGACCTACGCTGGGCATCATAGGCGCACTCATACTCGGCCAGGCAGCTGTTGCAGCAAACATAGTCAGCCCAATATTGATTATAATCGTGGCTGTGACAGGGATCGGTTCATTTGCCATTCCGAATTATTCACAAGCCTATTCGATAAGAATTATGAGGTTTATATTCATATTTTTCGGAGGTATGGCTGGATTTCTGGGGATTACGCTCGGGCTTTTTGCCCTGGGATTATGGTCTACGAGCCTGAAAACATTTGGTGTGCCGTTTATGGCGCCTGTTGGGCCAAGAACTTCGAAAAGCTTCAATAATATGATATTCAGGGCGCCTGAATGGAAACGGGAAGAGAGGCCCGACTATCTAAACGCAAAAAAAAGCAGGATTCAGGCAAAGCAAAGTATGGGCTGGAAATCTGAGCAAAGAGGAAGAAAATAGTTTATGCCAAACAGGATCAAGTTCGGAAAATGGGAAGCGGTAGCGCTGCTTATTAATTCAATATGTACGAAGATTTTCCTCAACTACGCCAGGGTATCGGCAGAGAATGCCGGTACCGCCGGATGGATACTGTCCATATATATCAGTCTGGTCACACTGATAGTATTTACCCTGTTAATAAGACTATATAAGCGTTTTGAGAGCAAGGACATCCTCGAAGTGGCGGAGATGGGCGGTGGAAAGATTCTCAAGATATTGACCGGTTTGATAATAGCCGGGGTATTGTTCTACCTGACTGTTATTACCATTCGTGAATTTTCGGAGGATATGAAGATCATATCGCTGCCTACATCGCCTCTCAGTTATGTTATGCTATTTTTTATAGCAGGCGTGATAATTGGGAGCTTTTTAGGCCTGGAATCGATAGTCCGCTACCATGCCATACTTGTCCCGGTTATAGCCACGGCATATATACTTATACTTATCGGCGCCATAAAGTTTATGGATATATCCAATGTTTATCCGATACTTGGCGCCGGAGCATATGATATCTTCGGAAAAGGTTTTTTCAGGGTTTCGGTATTCGGCGAATTATTGCTGCTGTTTCTTATCATACCCTATACTGGCAGTTTTAAAAACGCTAAAAGAATAGGATATACGGCGATAGGTTTCAGTTCCGTTTTCTTCATACTGGGTTCGCTGGCATTCATATTATCGTTTCCGTATCCCAGCAATCTGGAGCCTTTTCTGCCCATGTACCAGCTGGCCAGGCTTATAACTTACGGCAGGTTCTTTCAGAGGATAGAATCTATTTTTGTGTTTATCTGGGCGACAGCTGCTTTGATGAACCTGACAGTCAACTTCTATTTTATGGTGTATGTGTTGTCAAGAGTGTTCGATATGAAGTATGTCAGGCCGCTGATTATGCCATGCGCTGTAATCGTATTCAGCACGGCGTTCGTACCACAGAGCCTTATCAGTGTTCTTAATATCGAAACAAATATCTTCAATAAAATAATCTGGGCCATTTCCTTCGGCTATACGGGCTTGATCCTGATTTTTGCAAACCTTCGGGAACGTGCAAAAAGGAGGATGAAAAATAATGAAACTTAAGTTTGAATACAGAAAAATTGTTATTGTAGTTTTATGCGCTGCAGTAATGTCAACAGTGACAGGCTGCTTCGACCAGAGAGAGATAGACGACCTTGCCTATCCTCTTGCTCTTGGACTCGATGAAGGGGTAGCTGACAATCTCAGGCTTACGCTGCAGCTGGCAGCGCCTCTGTCCATAGGCGGAGGAGGCGGCGGCTCCAGCGGAGGGGGGAGCGAAGGCGGCAGAGGCGCGGGGCCGACTTCGATTATTACGGTTGATGCGCCATCCATTTATTCTGGCCTGAACATGATAAATAATATTATAAGTAAAGAAATAAACTTATCACATACAAAAATGATCGTATTTTCAAAGAAGCTTGCAGAAAAGAGCGTCGAGGCGTATCTCCACGCCCTGCACAGAGGAAGGGAATTCAGACCCGATATTTATATAACTGTCTCGACCGACCCGCCCGACCAGTATTTGAAGGCTGTAAAGCCAACCTTGGAAAGCAACCCCGCCAAATACTATGAATTGATGCTGGGGAAGGACTTTACCTCATTCTATCCAACTGTGAGACTTAACAGCTTCTATTTCAAGTCCGAATCCGATGCGGTCGAACCGGTGGCGATACTGACGGGATTAAGCGATTATAAAACTGTGGACGATTTGAAGAAAGTCGGCAACAAGAAGATCGGAACCGAGATAAAGCCTGAAGGCCATTATGAAGCAGGTGATATTCCGGTTATAGCAGATCAGAAAAATGAGTTTATGGGAGTTGCCGTATTTAAAGATACGAGAATGGTGGCAACGATGAATGGACTCGAATCGTCATGCATGCAAATGGTAACAGGAGAATATAAGCATGCATACTGGACTTTGCCCGATGCTTACGAAAAAGACAAGATCGTTGTCATGAACATATTCCAGAGAAGGAAACCGGCGATCAAAGCGGAAATCAGGAATGGGAAGCCGTATTTCAAAATAAACCTGGATCTTGAGGGCGATTTTACATCCATACAAAGCGGTATAAATTATGAAAACTATCCGCAAGCGATGGAAAAAGGAGCATCGGAAATGATAAAGGAAGAGATCGCAGCGATGCTTAAAAGGTCGGTATATGAATTCAATTCAGATATCTGTGGTTTTGGCGGATATATGAAGAGTAAATTCCTGACATGGGCGGAATGGAAAAAGTACGACTGGCCCGATCAATATAAAAACTCTAGCTTTGAGATAAATGTCAAACTCAAGATGAGAAGGACCGGTTTAATGATAAGATCAATAGAGCATTAACAGTCCAGGACAAAGTGGAGGTGGAACATGTCGCTGCCGTTAGGTATTCTGGTCATATTAATAATAGCTGGCGTAATCCTGCATACTGCAAGTTATGCGGTCTGGAACTGGAAACAGGGTAACAGGGCAGGTTCCGTATTCCTTTGCGCAGTATGTCTGGCAACAGTTGTGATGCCATTATATCTGTTTTTTTTCCGTACTTGATTGGATAATTTTTAATAGCATGATATGATTAAAATGTATTTGGAAGCATAAATTATCTGTATTGGGGGTAATTTTATCAAGCGCGGATTACTTCTGGTTTTAACGGTGATAATTCTGCTGTCGGTTTCTGCCTGCGGCGGCAATAAAAAAGCTGCCGAAGCATCAGGCAATAATCTGTCGGAGAATGTTTCGACCGGGATCAGTGAAACGACGGTTGAGAATTCTGTGCAGAGCAGCGGCACATTTCAGGGTTCGCAGGAACAAAACACAACAGATATGGCAGTGGAGCAAAGCGGAAACAGCAGTGACGCAGACGGGCAAAAAACTGAGCTGCTGCAAAGCGCAAGTGTTGACCTTGACTCCGATGGCGTCAATGAACAGGTTGAAGCAGTTATGAATTCGACGCCGGTTGAAGGGCAGGATTCACATTACTTACTGGAAGGCGTTCTGATTGTCAGAGACAACGGCAGTGAAAAAAGACTGCAGTTCGACAAAAGGGAACAGGGGCTTACAAGCATCATGACAAGCATGCAGTTTGAAGACCTGGACAATGACGGTTCGAAGGAAGTTTTCATAATAATACCTGACCACGGTGCATCTTTCTCATATTCAACTTATTTTGTTTACAGCTATAAAAAGGACAAAAGCTTTTCATTTACAATCGATAATTCCGTTGTCGACTATATTGCCGGATTCCAGGCAAACTACAAAAAGGGCGGGAATAAGCTGACTGTTACCAATGAAAATTATGGTTTCGAAGCGGACCTGACCATTGAAAACGGAGAACAGCTGCCTGACGAAGAAACTATGCAGGAATATGCCGGCAGAGCGTGGATCGATCCTACTGCGATAGATATCAGTAACGATTCAAGGGTGGCATTGGCCAAATCGCAGAGCGGGCGCATGGAAATCAAAGTACCGCTGCCTGTATTCGGGATGGCGACCGTTGATATGATAGGTGAAATCGAGTCGTTTTTTACATTGGATGATAATCTGGAACCTGTCCTCAGGCATTTCGACATGTGGGATTTCAAGAACGCAGATCCGACTGAAAGGGTAAAGGTAGGAAGCTGTGAAGTGAAAGCGGGGAAATGATGTGAACCAATCAAGGGTCGAAAAGATCATCAATGCTGTTGTTTTTCTTATGCTTGTAGGATCTGTAATATATATAGTAGTGAGGATAGCCCTGACCCGCGGCGGAGTGCCGGAGGACAGCGGCCGTTCCGAAAGCGAATACATACTTATGCTGCTGCAGTGCCTGCTCGGCATATTTATCATGTTTCTGCCAGGCCTGATAGAAAAGAAGCTGAAGCTGGACATACCGAACCTGATGCATATACTGTTCGTACTATTCCTTTTCTGCGCGATTTATCTCGGTGAAGTCAGGAGCTTCTATTACACATTCCAGCACTGGGATGTATTGCTGCACGCCTTCAGCGGCGGAATGCTCGGCGCGATCGGCTTTTCCTTCATCACTCTGCTGAACAGAGCGGAACGCGTGCCTGTAAACCTGAGCCCTGTCTTTGTAGCGCTGTTTGCCTTCTGTTTTGCAGTAATGCTTGGCGTGGTCTGGGAAATATACGAATTCACATTCGACGGATTGTTGGGGCTCAACATGCAGAAGTTCGCCCTGGAGGACGGTACTTTGCTCGTGGGTCATACGGCGCTTGAAAATACGATGAAGGATCTGATCGTCGACACTATCGGAGCACTGGTTATATCAGTCATTGGCTATATTTCGTTGAAATACAGGAAGGGCTGGGTCGAGAAGATGCTGATCCATAAAATAAAATCCAAAAGAAGCTCCGGAATAGGGCTCGATGCCAGTGCTAAAAATGATTCAAATACAAAATCGGTATAATTTATTCACTGCGGCATAAACGAAAACCCTGGTCGGGGCCCTTGCCATTTGCATCGAACTTACCACGGTAAGACGACTCGCAGCAGCGAACGTCGCCTATCCAGCCGCCGCCTTTCCAAACGCGGAAAGAGCCGCTTGTGATATCAGTGTCTTCATACCAGTCCCAGCACCATTCCCTTACGTTGCCTGACATATCGTACAAGCCTAGTTCATTAGGTTTTCCGGCGCCTGTAGCTTTTGTTCTGTTATTGTTGTTTTCTATGGCAGACCAGTTCCAATCTCCAGTTAAGTATTTATTTCCGGCATTTCTCCAATACCACGCCACTTCGTCTGCATTATTGCTTCCGCTGTAAGTATAACTCCCGCTCATCCGGCCTCCGCTCGCGGCATATTCCCACTCCGCTTCAGTCGGCAATCTGTAACCGTTAGCTTCCTCATTGATTGTAACGGTCCATTTTATATCATCATTGTCATTCTTATTATTCGGGTCTTTTTTATTTCCGTCTATGTTATAGAACAGTTCCAAGCCCTCGTTCGAACTCCTTTTATTACAGTACTCGATACAGTCATACCAGCTTGTCATTTCTACAGGTAAATCTTTGTCTTTGAATTTCGAGGGATTACTTCCCATTACCTTAATCCATTCTTTTTGGGTAACCTCGTATTTGCCGATGTAAAAGTCCGATATAGTTGTACTTTTGCCATAGAAATTGGAATTTGTGTTCACAAAAGCCCCACCTTCGACCAGGACAAAAACATCACGTTCTTCCTGTGAACAAGCGACGGCAGTTACCGTCAGCGCTGCTATAAGTAAAACCAGCAGTTTTCTCATGGACATATCTCCCATATACAAATTTTTCTTCCTTTTAAGGTAATATTCAAGTAGAATGTAGGTAAGCGGCTTTTTGAACTATTGAGCCAGCGTATGTGCCGGCATTCGTCCTGAGTATTACCGGGCGATAGGAATCTCAGGACGTACGCTGGTCATACCTTTCTTAAAGGCGATAATTACCAAACGGTTACATTTGTATTACCGCTGCTCCTATATCCCTCAACACATACCGCCTGGTAAGCCCAGCTACTCCCCAGATTCATTCCTTTGCTTCGCCAGGCGTTTACGTGGTTGGCGAAATTGATAGAGACATTGCTTCCGGTTGGCCTCTTTGACTGCCTGACGCTCCAGAACTGCTGGAAGGTCTGTGTACCGTCAATGGAGGGTGCGTTGTACCGCATGGCCGTATATATGTCATAAGTGCCTCCATCACTGCTCACAGTGCCCTTATAGGTTCCGGTAGGTCTATAGGTGCCCCAGCTGTCAACGACATAATACTCGATTAGTGAGCTTCTTGTCCAACCATAGAGAGTCAGATACCCATTGCCGGAAGGCTGCCATATGCCTGCGTTGTAGTTGGCTACTCTGGAAGCCGAACCGGTGCTCCAGCCTTTACCGACAACAAAATTTCCGCAATTTGTCCATGAGACACTGAAATTCCCGCCGGATCCGTTGGTTGCCCTCACCGTCCCGCCGCCGTCGGTCCAGTTTTGCCAATAGTTTGTTGCCGCGCTTGCAGGTAATGTAAATAACATAGTGAGACTAAAAATAATTACAACAAGTAAAATCATCTTTTTAAACATAGTTAACCTCCTAATACTTCATTGCCTACCTACATCCTACTGAAATATTACCTTTGATAACCGTATGTTAATGTGATGTTTTTCACCTCCTCCCCGAGAATAAACCTTCTTGTGAAAGCGAATTCCAATGAGTCGGTCATATAATTGTGGATTTGCATAAGAAATGTGTGGACATGTGCTAAGTAAGGCAGTCTAATTTTGCCGAACATTAGGTATGAGATGAATCAGATGAAGATTTAGAAGTATCAACTATTATATAGATATCCTATAACTTGCGATATAAAATGTCAAATTTGGGAAATAGGCATCAGACAAGGGTTTCGTAAGACGGCTGGCGGCGCAGAGGCTGCGGAAGAAGGAGGTACTTGGGAGCTGAAAAATACCATATGATATTTTTGTATGGTGTTTTTACCTTATACCCGAGTGTGGGTCCAGAGTGGGTCCAATTTGATTTGAAAAAATGAAAAATCCCAAACCTCAAAAGGTCTGGGATTTCTGGCAGGGGAGACAGGGATCGAACCTGCAGCCGACGGTTTTGGAGACCGCTACTCTACCAATTGCGCTACTCCCCTGTATATGCATTTCTTACGCCCATCAAAGGGACTTTTATATTCTACATTATGCCGCAAGGCAATGTCAATGGGATATACTAAAAATACTCTGGATTTATTTTCAAAAGATGTGTTATCATATGGTATAAATCAAAATCCAGCAATAGGAACGGAGTGAACCTGTATGGGAATCAAGGTAGGATTCATTGGTACCGGCAACATGGGGACGCCGCTGCTGAAAGGAGTCATATGCTCCGGTGCGGCGAAGCCGGAAGACATATATATTTTCGATGCGGATAAGGTAAAAGCTGACGCGCTGGCCAGAGAGACAGGCGTTCATGCCGCGGCCGGCAACCCGGAACTGACGGCGGCTTGCGATTACATAGTACTGGCAGTGAAACCGGTCTATATCAGGCAGGTACTAGAAGAGATCAAGGGGAGCTTTACTGAAAACAAGGTTCTGGTATCGATCGCCGTAGGAGTTACCTCCGACACCATCAAATCGATACTCGGCAGGGAAAGAAAGGTCGTCAGGACGATGCCCAACCTGCCTGTTCTCGTGGGTGAAGGAATGACTCTGGTCTGCTTTGATAAGAATATAAATGATAATGAAAAAGAAATAGTAAAAAGCCTGTTCGAGGGTTCCGGCAAGGTGGACGAGCTCGAGGAAAGGCTTATGAGCCAGGTCACCTCTCTGACGAGCAGCAGCCCGGCATATATTTTCATGATGATAGAGGCAATGGCGGATGGCGCCGTACAGCAGGGGATACCCAGGAAGCTTGCCTACAAGCTGGCTTCACAGGCTGTACTTGGTTCGGCCAAGATGGTCAGGGAAACCGGGCTTCACCCCGCGGAGCTCAAGGACCAGGTTTGCTCTCCTGCAGGAACGACGATTCAAGCCGTAAAGTCGCTTGAGGAGAACGGTTTCCGCAATTCCATAATGGAAGCGATGAAGGAATGCACAAGACGCGCGCTGGAAATTGGCCGTGAGTCCGAGGGCAAATAGATGGAAAAGGAACTGAAGAGGGTAAAGGTGTATACTGACGGGGCATGCTCCGGAAATCCGGGTAAAGGCGGCTGGGGAGCGATACTATTGCATGGTGAGACGGAGAAGGAATTATCCGGTTTCGAGGGGTATACCACGAATAACAGGATGGAACTGACTGCGGCGATAGAAGGGCTGAAAGCATTAAAATACCCTTGCGATGTAGAGCTTTACAGCGACAGCTCATACCTCGTCAATGCGTTCACCAACAACTGGATAGACGGCTGGAAGCTTAACGGCTGGCGGAACAGCAGCAAGGACGAGGTTAAGAACAGGGATCTGTGGGAGCAGCTGACCGACCTGACCGGCATACACAAGGTCAGGTGGATAAAGGTGAAGGGCCATTCGGACAACGAATACAACAACCGATGCGACAAGCTGGCAACGGGCGAAATAAAGAAACATGCGGAAATAAAGAACGATGGCGGGGACAGTGACGGCGAGAGCGATAACAACAATTAGAAGGGCATACATGACAGATTATGGACCGGAGGGAGACTGATATGAATTACGAAGAAAAGACAGTATCAGAGAAACATATCTATAAAGGGAACATCATCAATGTGGACAATTTGACTGTTACGCTGCCGGACGGCAGGCAGGCGACGCGGGATATCGTCAGGCATCCGGGCGCGTCGGTGGTAGTACCGCTGAATGAAAAAGGCGAAGTTTATATGGTAAGGCAATTCAGGAAGCCTATTGATGCGGTAACGCTTGAAATCCCTGCAGGAAAGCTCGATCCCGGAGAGGATCCGCTTATATGCGCAAAAAGAGAATTGAAAGAAGAAACAGGTCTTGAAGCAAAGGAAATAAAACATCTGGTCAGCATCCACAGCACGCCCGGCTTTTCAAACGAAGTGCTGCACATGTATTCCGCAACGGGGCTGAGCGAAGGCGAAAGCTGCGCGGATGAGGATGAATTCATATCCACCGAGAAATACCCGGTGGCTGATCTGATAGAAATGATACTGAATGGAAAGATCACGGATGCAAAAACCATAGTAGGCGTACTGCTCGCAGACAAGATATTGAGCGGCAAAATCGATATAACCTATAAGTAATGTCAACTATGGCAATCATGGCCGGTTGACTTTTGCCATAATAATATACGGGTCGATTTATGTAAGGAATAGTTTACAATATCACATGCATATGATGATATTGTAAATTTTTTTGTCTACAGCATAATTAGGGGTGATGATTTGTTCAAACAGGTACAGGATACAATAAAAACTCATATCACAACCAACCGTAACGGCTACCTTTTCCTGTTGGCGGCATTTGTCCTGGGAATATCGGCGGGGGCGTTCACTGTCAATGGGCTTAACAGTATGCAGAGAGATGAGCTTTCGAATTATTTCCAGGGATTTCTGCAATTGTTCGGTAATCAGAGCGTTAAAAGCAGCGAGCTGTTTTCACTGGGCCTTGTGCAGAATCTGAAAATGATCGGTATTTTATGGGTTCTTGGAGTTACTATAATCGGGCTGCCGTTCATATTCATAATACTTGGGATCAAGGGTTTCATAACAGGTTTCAGTTCGGGCTTCATAATAAGCGCACTGGGAACCAGGGGAATACTTTTTTCATGCCTTGCACTGCTCCCCAAAGAGATAATTATAGTACCCTGCCTGATTGCATTAGGCGTAAACGGGATCAATTTTTCGATGAGGATCGCAAAAAGCAAGAACGTTCAGGAAGACCAGAAAATAAGCCTTAAATCGGCTTTTGTATCATATTGCTTCGTCACTTTGGTGTTTACCTGCATCATTATTACGGGAATTATCTTTGACGCCTATATAACTCCTATTATGGTGAGAATCATAGCACCTGCGGTTATAACCTGAATAATAGCGGAAAATAATAAATTGCAAGTATAAATATCCAAATATGGTATATAATATTTACGTAAACAAATAATATTTACTAAAAGAGGAAAAAAGTATAACATCGTACAAAAAACATATTGTAACAGTAAAGAATTCTATATAATAGAAAATATTTCTTTCAATATGTAATAAAATGTATTAAAATCATTTTAAGCAACTTTTATACGATAATTACAGTTTTCCTGTTAAAGAGAAGGGGAAGTTATACATGGAAGCTTTAGTGCAAAGATTCGTCAATTTCCTGGAAAGAGATAAGCGCCTGTCGATGAATACGCTGCAATCATATAGGCGCGATATCGAACAGTATTTCAATTACCTGCACGAGATCAACCTGCAGAATATTTCCAACTCGAACAAAACAACAGTGATCGCATATTTACTATACTTGCAGAAAAAAGGCCGCGCTACGTCGACTATTTCTAGGAATCTGGCGTCTATAAGATCGTTTTACCAGTACATAGCCAAGAACAAACTTATTGACCATGATCCTACAGCCGAACTTGAATCTCCCAAGGTCGAAAAGAAGCTTCCACAGATCCTTTCCCCGGAAGAAGTCGAGCTGTTGTTGGATCAGCCGCAATGCGTAGACCTGAAGGGTTACAGGGACAAAGCCATGCTTGAACTGCTCTATGCCACCGGTATCAGGGTATCGGAGCTGATACAGCTGGATATGCAGGATCTCAATATCGACCTTGCCTACATAAAGTGCAACAAGGGTACGCGGGAAAGAATGATCCCGATTGGTTCCATGGCTATCAGCGCCTTAAAGGAATATCTGAACAAATCGAGGCCTCTTCTGATCCAGAATAACGATGAGAAGGCGCTTTTTGTCAATATCAACGGTGGAAGGCTGACCAGGCAGGGCTTCTGGAAGATAATCAAGCAATACAAGAACCAGGCACAGATCAGCAAGGACATTACGCCGCACACGCTCAGGCATTCATTCGCGGCACACTTGCTCGAAAACGGCGCGGATCTGAGGTCCATACAGGAGATGCTTGGACATTCGGATATTTCATCCACCCAGATATATGCGCAGATCGCAAAAAACCGGATAAAGGAGGTCTATAAAAAGACGCATCCCAGGGCTTAGTGAGATAGGTCCTTCATATGTAACCGAAACGATTGAACCCGCTTTCGAGCGGGTTTTTTGATTATTTTCTACATTATATTTTGTTCACATATACTGTCCCTTTTCGGCATAACTTTAATTATAGAAATATAAGTATGCTTGCAAGGGGTGTTGAATATGTTGAAAAAGGCAGTGTCAGCCGTACTTTCCATAATCTTGTTCATATCTTCCTTCTTCTGTATGCCCGTATATGCGATCCAAAAGGAAGAGGTCGCTGAATATGACGCCGTAACGGTAATGAAGATCATGAACAATACCGAAATTACGGATCTCAAGGCAAAGGCCGCAATATTGATGGACTGTAATACCGGTAAAGTCCTTCTTGAGAAGAACAGTCATGACAAACTGCCGCTTGCAAGCGTAACTAAAGTCATGTCGATGCTGCTTGTAATGGAGGCGGTCGATTCGGGAATAATCTCCCTGGATACCAGGGTGACGGTAAGCGAGCATTCCTGGAGTATGGGCGGTTCGCAGGTGTGGCTCGAACCGGGTGAGGTTTTTACAGTGGATGAAATGTTAAAAGCTGTCGCGATACATTCCGCGAATGACGCTACCGTTGCGCTGGCAGAAGCAATAGCCGGCAGCGAGGACGCGTTTGTTTCGATGATGAACCAGAGAGCGAAGGAACTGGGGTTGAATGATACAAATTTTCTTGACTGCTCGGGATTGACCGACAACGGACATTTCAGCAGCGCATACGATATAGCGGTCATGTCCAGGGAACTTCTTTTGAAGCATCCGGAGATAACCAAGTATACATCCACCTGGCAGGCGAAATTCCGTGAAAATACGCCGGGTAAAAAACCCGTATCACTCGATAACACAAATAAGCTGGTTCGTTACTATGAGGGCACCGTTGGTCTGAAAACAGGCTATACGGGCGCAGCCGGACATTGTTTGTCGGCGTCCGCGGTAAGGAACGGACAGCAGCTTATCTCGGTAGTGCTTGGAGAAACGGATTCCAACACAAGATTTGCCGAGAGCCGAAAGCTATTGGATTACGGCTTCGCAAACTTTGAGACTTCTCTTATAAACAATAAAGGGGACCTGGTCCAAAAGGTCCAGGTCAAAAAGGGCATAAAGCCTTCAGTTGACGCAATTTACAAGGATGATGTAAAATTGCTGATGAAAAAGGGAGACAAGGGAAAGATAGAGAGGTTGGTAAACGTCCAGGAAAATCTTGCTGCGCCGGTTAAGAAAGGACAAAAAATAGGAGAGGTCTGCTATACGGTGAATGGCAATGAAGTGGGTAAAGCCGAAATAGTAGCAGCTGAAACCGTTCAGAGAGCGTCATTCATACGGATCTTCCTCGGCCTTGTCGAAGAGTGGTTCGGAATGGGCAGGGTTAATAAATAGCTATGTAAAGAAATGAGCATTATAAGAGCATAGACGATAGAGAATATTTGATTGGTAGACATGGGGCAGGGAGGCAACCGCAACCTGTCCCTTTTAATATGGTCGGGAACAGGACAAGCCTTGCTGGCAACGGACAATCTGCAGCGGAAAGTTCCGCAGCGGAAATATGCTTCGCATGCAGACGTATACAGCTTATTTTGGTATAATAGATAAAAAAGGGAGATGTTTATGACAGGTAATATTGCAGAAATGCTACTTCATTTTTTATATGCGCTGCCGGCAATACTGATATCACTGAGCTTTCACGAAATGTCCCACGGCTATGTCTCACACAGGCTTGGCGATCCTACGGCGTACAGGCTGGGCAGAATAACGCTGAATCCTTTGAAGCATCTGGATCCGATAGGCACTCTTTTGCTTGTCACAGCAATGTTCAGCGGTTTTGGCTTTGGTTGGGCGAAGCCGGTACCGATCGATCCGACCTATTATAAAAATGCAAGGCGAGGAACAGTGCTTGTCAGCCTTGCGGGACCCGTTTCGAACCTGCTGCTGGCGTTTATATTTTCTTTTCCCATGGCGATCATCGGGGCTCAAAACGGTTTCTCGACGGGCGATATATTAGGAAATAGCTATATTTTCTCGGGCGCCAGCTGGCAGATGATTTTATTCAATATAAGCAGTTATTTCTATATGATAAACATCGGTCTGGCTACCTTCAACATCCTGCCGGTTCCGCCGCTGGATGGTTCAAAGATATTGACTGCCGTATTGCCTACGGATTTGTATTTCAAGCTGATGCAATACGAACGCTATGTCGGCTTGTTCTTTCTGGCAGTGATCCTTTGGAAGCCGAGTGTGCTTTATACGATCCTCTCACCGTTCAGAAATGCGGTCAGGATACTGTTCACAACGGTCGTTTCACCGGTTGCCAGCCTATTCATGTAGCATCTTTGCATTGACAGACTGGCTCACAATATTTACAATATGAATATCTGAAATTCAGATTTGAGCTGTTGAGTCGGAAAGTGAGGCATAAATGAGCAAGGGTGTTATGTTGAGCGGTATCAGGCCAACGGGAGCGATGCATCTGGGAAATTATTTCGGAGCTCTCGAAAACTGGGTCAGACTGCAGAATGAATATGAGTGTTACTATTTCGTAGCCGATTGGCACGCTTTGACAACCGGTTATGAAGATACTTCAAATATAAAATCAAATATAATGGATATGGTAACAGACTGGATCAGCGCCGGACTCGACCCTGAAAAGTGCACGTTTTTCCTGCAGTCCGCGATCAAGGAGCATGCCGAGCTGCACCTTCTTTTCTCGATGCTGACGCCGCTGCCATGGCTGTACAGAAACCCGACCTATAAGGATCAGCTGGCACAGCTTAAAGACAAAAATATATCCACCTATGGCTTTTTGGGTTATCCATGCCTGCAGGCGGCGGACATCCTTATGTACAAGGCAAATGCGGTACCTGTGGGAGAAGACCAGGTGCCTCATGTGGAACTGACAAGGGAGATCGCCAGGCGTTTCAACAACATATACGGCGAAGTATTCCCTGAGCCTGCGGCGGTACTGACCAAAGCAAAGGTATTGCCCGGAACCGACGGCAGGAAGATGAGCAAGAGCTACAACAACACCATAGCGCTGTCGGACGATCCCGAAAGTGTCCGTAAAAAGGTCATGTCCATGGTGACGGATCCTGCCAGGATAAAGAAAGACGATCCGGGACATCCCGACATCTGCACGGTTTATTCATTTTTAAAGGTTTTCGATGAAAAAGGTGTGCAGGAAACCGAATCGAACTGTAAATCAGGCTGCATAGGCTGTGTACAGTGCAAAAAAAACCTTGCCGCAAAAATGGCTGAAATGCTGACGCCCATTTACGACAAGCGCCAGGAACTGCTTAAGAAGCCCGGTTATATTAGGGAAGTCATAGAAAACGGAAATACTATTGCCAGAAAAGTCGCACAACAGACGATGATCGACGTAAGAAAGGCTATCAAGATTGACTGGTAGTAGTTGGAAACTAAGGTTGAATGGCTTGGGGGTAAATGCTTGGAAAGCGCACTGACAAATGCCTGCAAGATCAAAATCGATAATTTTGAAGGACCGTTTGATCTGCTTTTTCATCTGATCGAAAAGAATCAGTTCAGCATATATGATATACCCATAAACATAATCACCGATCAGTATATGGAATATCTTTTTGCCATGCAGGAGATGGACATGGAGGTCGCCAGCGAATTTCTTGTCATGGCGGCCACGCTTCTCCATATAAAGTCAAGGATGCTGCTGCCCTCGAAAAAGGAGGAGCAGCAGGAGGAGCTCGACCCACGTGAAGAACTGGTGATGCGGCTTCTCGAATACAGAAAGTTCAAGCAATTCTCCAATATTCTAAGACAGCGTGAAAAGGACTGGGCACAGGCGTATTACAAGCTCCCTGAAATAATCCAGTTCACGAGGCGCGACGAAACTCTCGAGCTTGTTCCCGATGAATTGAAAAGGATCTACACAAGCCTGCTTGAAGAAAATAAAAAGAAGATGAATCCCAATGTCAGCGGAATGAACCAGATCATACAGCATGAGAAGGTGTCGCTGAAGAGCAAGATGCGCGAAATAGTACGGGAGCTTCTGAAAAAAAGCCGGCTGAAATTCTCAGAACTGTTTTCATTGAAAAAGAAATCTCCAACAGACGTAATAACAGGCTTCATGGCCATACTTGAACTAGCGAAGCTGAAAAGGGTAAAGCTTGAGCAAAGGAAACCCCTGGATGAAATATATATTCAGAAGGCTGACCTGTCGGCAGGTTTGCCGGAATTCGAAGAGGAACATCTCGACAATCTTGCTTGAGGCAAAGGATGGCGTTGCATATGGATATAAAGGACATGGAGGCAGTTATCGAAGGGATGCTCTTTGCCGCGGGTGATCCCGTACCCCTTGAAAAGCTTGCCGAAATACTGGAACTCGATAAAAAGACTGCTCGGCTCATACTGAACAATATGGCGGCTTCGATACAGAATTCCAAAAGAGGCGTCCTTTTGCGGGAGTTGGACGGCTGTTACCAGCTTTGTTCCAGGCCCGAGCACTACGAATATATAAGAAAGCTCGTTGAACCGAGACAGAAACAGTCGTTATCGCAAGCTGCGTTCGAGACACTCTCGATAGTGGCATACAATCAACCAGTTACGAGGGCTCGCGTAGAAACAATACGCGGCGTAAATTCGGACAGCGCGATCACGAGGCTTGTCGAGAGGAACCTGATAAAGGAAGCCGGAAGGCTTGACGCCCCGGGCAAACCGATGCTATATGAAACAACTGAGGAGTTCCTCCGCAGCTTCGGTTTCAAATCCGTCAAGGACCTGCCCATAATCGAACTCGAAAATCTTACCCTCGAGGAGCTCGATACAATAAAGGGCGGGCCCGGAGAAGGGGAAGCCGCTGCTGCCGCAGACAAAGCTCAGTCATAAAATATGAATTAAA
Source organism: Bacillota bacterium (assembly GCA_023439545.1). Lineage (GTDB taxonomy): Bacteria > Bacillota > Clostridia > Acetivibrionales > DTU013 > JAEYOM01. The sequence goes on along the minus strand of JAEXNT010000009.1, from coordinate 6,957 downwards.
TGAGGACTATTGGAAAAAATAGCATGTAAAGCTTGTCTTACCGGACATTGGGGTGTTTATGCTTTACATAGCTGTTTTTTTTATATTGCTCCTGCTATGGCTCATTGTCTTTGTTGTGGAAATCAAGGCTGCAATCGATTACATCCGTAATGAAGGTAATGAATGGATAAAGTTTGCCTTTTATACGCGTCATGGGTTGTTAAGATTAGAATACAAGGTGCCGCTCGTAAAAAAGGAAGGAGACAAGGTCAAATTCAAGCTTGTTAAAGGACAGAAAAAGGAGATGCAGGGCGGCTCGGAAAAAAATAAGAAGCTGATGCCGTTCGATATATTTAAAAAATATCTCAGCGTCAGAACTTATATAACAGATCATAAAAGCCTATTTCTGGACATCATAAGATACCTCAACAAAAAAGACATCCATGTGGAGCTCAGTATAAAGCTGAAACAGGGCACGGGCGACGCCGGTCTGACAGGATTGGCCTGCGGGCTTATATGGTCTGCCTCGGGGATTTTGACTTCCTATCTATCACGGTATCTGAAGGTCTTTTCAAAAAAGATAAAAGTTACGCCATGCTTTGACAAAAGCATATTCGAAGTCGATGCAAGCTGCATATTTCATGTAAGGTTAGTGAATATTATTGTCGTGTTGAAAAAAATATACTTAATGAAATTCATGATCAAGGCAAAGGCAAAAGCTAAAAAAATGATTGGTGGTGAAATAAGTGGCTGAACAACATCCTATCGAAGCTTTAATGACAACAGCCATGGAAAGTATCAAGGAAATGGTGGACGTCAATACAATCGTCGGCGATGCAGTACAATCGCCCGACGGAACAGTCATTATCCCGATATCGAAAGTTACCTTCGGTTTTGCGGCAGGCGGCGGCGAATACAGTTACAAAATGAGCGACGACGAGACGGAAAGCACACGGAGCAGTGATGAAGAGGGAGAGGGAGAAGGAAAATATCCGTTTGCCGGAGGCAGCGGCGCAGGCGTAAGCATTAATCCCGTTGCATTTATGGTGGTGGGAAACGGGCAGATCAAGCTTCTGCCTGTAAACATAAATTCGACTGTCGACAAGCTGCTTGATCTCGTGCCTGAATTCCTTGGCAAGCTCGAAAATATGTGCAAAAGGAAAGTTTCTATAAAGAAGGAAATTCAGGAGGAAGAAAAGGAATAAGTCTGCTTCAAAAGTTAAAAAGTAAGCCACAGGCGGCCGTTATAAGGCAGATCGGTCGACTGTGGCCTTTTTTGCAATTTAGTGGTATTATTCATTTAAGCAAAACTTGTTATGTACTAAAAATTTTTTATATTTGAGGACAAGCTGAAAGGAAAGGCATATGGCCGGAATCAGACTTCAAAAATATCTGGCGGAAGCCGGCGTAGCTTCAAGACGGAAGTGTGAGGAACTGATAGCGCAGGGCAGGGTGGAAGTCGACGGACAAGTGGTTTCGGAACCGGGTACCAAGGTTGACGGCGATGAAATCATTAAAATCGACGGCAAAGAAGTCAATAGAGAGCAAAAGAAGGTCTATATACTGCTCAACAAGCCTGTCGGCATCATTTCATCCTCTCATGACCAGTTTTCGAGAAAAACCGTACTCGACCTTGTAGAGGGCATAGATGAGAGGATTTATCCCGTAGGTCGGCTTGATTACGATACATCCGGTCTCATCATACTTACCAACGACGGAGAATTAGCCAATATGCTGATGCACCCCAGGCATGAGCAGGAAAAGACGTACCGCGCGCAAATTAAGGGAAGGCTCGGAGAAGATGATATCAGGATACTTGAAGCAGGGATCGTAATTGAGGATTACAGAACTTCTCCCGCAAAGGTGAAGGTTCTGCAGACTTCGCCAAGGGATACGACGGTTGAGATAACGATTCACGAAGGAAAGAACAGACAGGTGAGAAAAATGTTCGAAGCCTTGGAGCACCAAGTCTTAAGACTTAAAAGGACCGGTATCGGGACGATAGGCATAAGCGGCCTCGAAGAGGGAAAATGGCGTTACCTCACCAGAAACGAAATAGAAGCATTACACGCCGGAAAAGGTTAAAAGGGGAAAATGCTGATTGAACAGAAATGCAGAAAAATGTGTAATAAAAAACGCATTACACCAGTCGCATGATATCATAAGCAGGGCTGTAAAGCCCGGCGACGCTGTAATAGACGCTACTGCGGGAAATGGAGGCGACACCTTGTTTCTTGCGGGCTTGGTCGGTCCGAAAGGCAAGGTATGGTCGTTCGACATACAAAAACAGGCGCATGAAAAAACGCTCGAAAAACTGAAAGCAAACGGACTCGACAGTATCGTCACGCAGATATGCGACAGCCATGCGAATTTGGACATTTATGTGCACGAGCCCGTTAAAGCTGTAATGTTCAATCTCGGGTATCTTCCGGGAGGAGACCATAATATAGGTACAAAAGGTGTTTCAACGATCGCTGCGCTGAATAAGGCTATCGAGCTTGTAGAGGTCAACGGTATCATTACCGTGGCCGTATATTACGGAGGGGTCAGCGGCTTTGATGAAAAGGAGCAGGTGCTGGAGTTTGTAAGGACTATCGACTGCAAGCGCTTCACCGTTTCGCAGACGGAATTCGTCAATCAGATCAACTGTCCGCCTATTTTCATATGCATTGAAAAATTGTATAAATAAATATACAAAACAATCTCGTTTTGATTGACTAAAGCTTAACAAAAATGGTACACTAAATACTATTAAAGGGGAGTAGCTATAAGCTATAAAGCCAACAACCGGCAAGGAAATTGCCTGGCTTTATACTCCGGAGTGAGAGCAAGACCTTTATCGACATGGGTGAATACCATATGCGCTAAAGGTTTTTTATATGTACATATAGCTGTAATACTGTTGCAAAGACTGGTAAAATGAGATATAATTACGTTTAATTAGTACCTGGTAATAAATAATTGCAGTAATAGATCCGGAAATCCAGAAATCTAATAACGAGGTGGAAGATGCATGGGAACAATTGAAAAGATCAACGACCTCCACGTCCGTAAACAAGCAATAGAGGCGGGAGGCGGTACCGAAAGGATCGCCAGGCAGCATGAAGCAGGCAAGCTCACATCGAGGGAGAGGCTTGATAAACTGTTTGACGAAAATTCCTTTGTTGAAGTTGATGCATTTGTAGAGACCAGGGCTATCGACTTTGACATGCAGAAAAAGAAAGTACCCGGAGACGGAGTCGTGACAGGATACGGAACGATAGACGGAAGGCCTGTGTTCGTATCATCCCAGGACTTTACGATCATCGGAGGATCTCTGGGAGAAGCTCACGCCAGGAAAATCACAAAGGTGATGGATATGGCCATGAAGGTCGGCGCACCATTTATCAGCATCAACGATTCAGGCGGAGCCAGGATCGAAGAAGGAATCGATGCTCTGAGCGGCTACGGAGATATTTTCTACAGAAACACACTGGCGTCCGGCGTTATTCCGCAGATATCCGTCATCATGGGACCATGCGCGGGCGGCGCAGTTTATTCTCCAGCCCTGACCGATTTCATATTCATGGTAGAAAAGACGAGCAACATGTTCATCACCGGCCCTCAGGTCATCAAGTCCGTTACGGGCGAGGACGTCACTGCGGAAACACTTGGCGGCGCTGAGGTGCATAACGCAAGGAGCGGCGTTGCTCATTTCAGGAGCGGCAGCGAAGACGAGTGCATCAGAGAAATAAGAAGGCTGATAGGCTTCCTGCCCGACAACAACCTAACAGATTCTCCGGTCGCTATGATAAACGACGACCTCAACAGGATCGACGAAAGCCTGCTCGAGCTTGTGCCGGACATCTCCAACAAGCCTTACGATATCAAAGACATTATTCTGAAAGTACTTGATAACGGCGATTTCATGGAAGTTCAAAAATATTTTGCGCAGAATATCGTTGTAGGCTTCGGCAGACTCAACGGCAAAACGGTGGGAATCGTCGCAAATCAGCCGCAGGTCATGGCCGGCGTGCTGGATGTGAATTCTGCCGATAAAGGCGCAAGGTTCATACGTTTCTGCGATTCCTTCAATATACCGGTAGTTTCGTTTACCGACACAGCCGGATATCTTCCCGGAACCGATCAGGAATACAGCGGTGTAATAAGGCATGGAGCAAAGCTGCTGTATGCTTTCTCGGAAGCAACCGTTCCGAAGGTTAACGTCATAATCAGGAAAGCTTACGGCGGAGCGTATATTGCCATGAACAGCAAGCACCTTGGCGCGGATGCAGTATTCGCATGGCCAAGCGCTGAGATAGCTGTAATGGGGCCTGACGGCGCTGCCAACATCATATTCCGCAAGGAGATAGCAGCTGCGGAAGATGCTATCGCGGCAAGAGAACAGAAGATCGAAGAATACAGGAACAAGTTCTCGAATCCGTATGTTGCCGCTGCAAGGGGTTACGTGGACGACGTCATCGATCCGGCAACTACCCGCGGAAGGCTGATAAACGCATTGGAAATGCTTGCGGGCAAGAGAGAAAACAGACCGGCTAAAAAGCACGGCAACATACCGCTGTAATATGGAGGTGCAGGCATGACTGACAATTCAAACATGGTTGAAAACGATGAGATAATTGCTGTGATTGCAGCTGCGATCGCCGCAATGGAAACCAGACCCGGCTACCGTCTGGTCGTCAGGTCGATGAGGCAGGCGCCCCAATCTTCGCCGGCCTGGAATACTACAGGCAGGATCGAGCGTCTGAACCGCAATTTGAATTCATAATGGATGGAGGATATTGTTTATGAAAAAGTTTTTGATAAAGGTGAATGGTAACCAGTATGAGGTTGAAGTAGATGAAGTAAGGGACGGCAGTGTTCCTGCATATACTCCCGTTGTGTCAGCGCCAGTAGCCAGCGCACCGGTCTCCGCACCGGCAGCGCCCGCTCCGGCTCCAGCACCCGCGGCAGAGAAAAAACCGGTCACCGGCGGAGCGGTAGGCTCTGTTAAAGTAAGCGCACCGATGCCCGGAACTATTCTCAAGGTTGTCGCAGGCGTAGGCGACAGCGTTAAGAGAGGCGATGTGCTCGTGATCCTTGAAGCTATGAAGATGGAGAACGAGATCGTTGCTCCTTCGGAAGGCGTTGTTGCTTCGATAAACGTCACAAAGGGTACGTCCGTCAACGCAGGCGACCTGCTGGCATCTCTTAAATAAGGAAGGACGTTTAGCGCCTATGGCGCGGATTTCCACTAGAACGCCCAAAAGGGACGTTTAGCGCCAACGGCGCGAATTTCTGCTAAAACGTCCAAAAGGAGGACTGTAAAATGGCTAAGGTTAGGATAACAGAGACGGTACTCAGGGATGCGCATCAGTCTCTTATTGCTACAAGAATGTCATCCGAGGATATTATGCCTATAGTCGAGAAACTCGACAATATAGGGTATCATTCGCTTGAATGCTGGGGCGGAGCGACCTTTGACAGCTGCCTCAGGTTCCTCAACGAGGATCCGTGGGAAAGACTGAGAAACATTAAGAAAAAGGCTAAGAAAACCAAGCTGCAGATGCTCCTCAGGGGACAGAACCTGCTTGCCTACAAGAATTATTCCGACGATGTCGTCGAATATTTCGTGCGCAAATCCGTTGAAAACGGTATCGATATAATACGTATATTCGACGCGCTGAATGATGTAAGAAACATCGAAACAGCCATAAAAGCCTGCAAGAAGGAAGGCGGCCATGCACAAGGCACGGTCAGCTATACTATCAGCCCCGTACACAACCTGGAACTCTTTGTAAAGGATGCTCTAAGGCTGCAGGAAATGGGCGCCGACAGCATCTGCATCAAGGATATGGCCGGATTGCTGGTTCCCTATGCGGCATTCGACCTGGTAAAGGCGTTAAAGGAAAGCGTAAAGATACCCATACAGCTGCATACCCACTATACGAGCGGTGTTGCGTCGATGACCTACCTAAAGGCAATCGAAGCAGGCGTCGATGTTGTGGATTGTGCGATTTCACCGATGGCTATGGGTACTTCGCAGCCGCCGACGGAACCTTTGGTGGCAACGCTCAAGGGAACCGGGTTCGATACGGGACTTGATCTTGAAAAGCTAAGTGAAATTGCCGATTATTTCAGGCCTATCAAGGAAAAATACATTAAAACCGGACTGCTTGACGTAAAAGTCATGGGCGTCGACGTCAATACGCTGATCTATCAGGTCCCGGGCGGAATGCTTTCGAATCTTGTGTCGCAGCTCAAACAGGCAGGCAAGTCCGATAAGTTCGAAGAGGTTCTTAAGGAAGTGCCACGAGTCAGGGAAGATTTCGGTTATCCTCCGCTGGTTACTCCTACGAGCCAGATAGTCGGCACTCAGGCTGTCATGAATGTTGTGACGGGCGAACGCTACAAAATGGTGCCCAAGGAGTCCAAAGCTCTTGTAAAGGGTGAATACGGCAAAACTCCCGCTCCGGTACCCGAAGAGATCAAGAAGCAGATACTCGGCGATGAGGAACAGATCACGTGCAGACCTGCAGATCTTTTGAAACCTGAGCTCGATGAGATCAGGAAGCAGATCGGGCAGTACATCGAGCAGGACGAAGATGTTCTGTCGTACGCATTGTTCCCGCAGGTAGCGGAAAGCTTCTTCAAGCTGCGCCAGGCTGGTAAATACAAGATCGACGGCACAATGGTGGATTACGAGACCAAGGTCCATCCGGTGTGATCTGCTTATAAGAAATAAAAGCTGATGTAAATAACAGGGGACGGTTTCTGAGCCATATAAACAGGCGCGGGAACCGTTCTTTTTTTCTTTTTTGGTATTGTATCAGTTATGTCAACCATGAACATCGGATAGCCAATCGAATAGATTGAGTAGTGAATTATCTGAAGTTTGGCAGAAAAAAAGACTCAAGCTGTGATTGAGTGCTTGAGCCAAAATTTATGTATGAACCCTGCCAAATTTTAGATAATTGTCAATGAACGAAACCGCGGTAA
>JAEXNT010000067.1 GCA_023439545.1 Bacillota bacterium | reverse complement strand
ATAATAGCTGAAGGATTAAGTATTGAATGTAAGGTAGCTGAGAGCGGCACATCTCCATTTAAGCTAATATAGCATATAGTTATCACTCTGCAAGAAAAGGAAATATGTTACAGTTGAAATTTAGTGGCATTCTGTATTATAATGTGCTAGCAGGCATGAGAAAAAAGATTCTCATGCAAGAGGGAAAAAGCTTCCATTTACAAAGACTCATTTTTATGATAGTATTAAATCTCGGTGGCTCAATGTAATGTATGAGCCACATGAAAATTGGAGATAATTTTAATATTGAGTAAGCCAGATGGTCGCTGCCGCATAAGCGGGAGAGGAAAGTCCGAGCTCCATAGGGCAGGGTGCCGGGTAATACCCGGTGAAGGCGACTTCAAGGAAAGTGCAACAGAGATATACCGCTGTCGAGGCAGGACTTGTCCCGCCATGGCAGTAAGGGTGGAAAGGTGAGGTAAGAGCTCACCAGCGGCATGGCGACTTGCCGTCTATGTAAACCCCACCTGGAGCAACACCGCAGAGGGACAAATTGGCGGCCCGCCAGTCCCGGGCAGGTGGCTGGAGCCATTCAGAAATGCTTGGCCTAGATAGATGATTATCCAATACAGAACCCGGCTTACAGACTTACTCATACATCAATATCAAAAATCGTGCGTAATCCGCACGATTTTTGTTGTTTGGCAAACAGGACGGCGTCTCCTTTTATCCGGATGCATACCTTCCGTGCCATCTGCGATGAACAACGGCATGAAAAAGTAAATAGAATAAGCCCCGGAAATTAAGGATATAATCCTTTTGTCATGATTAGGCAGAGGGATATCCATGGGATACAAAAATTATTCTTCAGCAAGACGTTATATAGCGTATATCAGTTCTCTCGGAACAACGCAGCTTCATTTGAGAAGCCCGTCTGTTATTGCTTTCTGGTCTGCGATGTTCCCGGGTTTCGGACATTTGCTGCTTTCAAAATACATACGCGGTTATCTCCTTTTCATATGGGAAGTATTTGTTAATATACAAGCACATATAAATGTCGCAATTTTCTATTCCTTTACAGGTCAATTCGAGTTGGCAAAAAAAACACTGGATATCCGTTGGATGCTAATGTACGTTCCAACTTTTCTTTTAGCAATTTGGGATAGCTACCGTACAACTGTAGATTTAAATAACCAGTACATTTTAGCATCAAGAGAAGACGCAGGTATAAAGCCCTTTAAAATGGATGCAATAGGGATAAATTACCTTGACAAGAAGTCACCATGGTCGTCGGCTGTTTGGTCCTGTATAATGCCGGGAGCCGGTCAGTTTACTATCCATCGCATTGTCATTGCGTTTTTCATCCTGGTATGGTGGACTGCCATCGTATATTATTCAAGGCTTCTGCCTGCAATTCACTATACATTATTGGGAAGCCTTGAACAGGCAAAGTCTGTTTTGAACGTACAATGGACGCTTAATATTCCCTCAGTATACATGTTTACAATTTACGATAGTTTGGTCAATACTGTCGAAAGCAATAAGCTGTTTGATTGGGAACAGTCGAAATTCCTTAAAAGAAACTATCAGAACAGTTCCTTCCAGATGCCTTCAAATAACACGCCGGGAAGTGAAAATATGTATATCATAGCAACCTTTGAGCACTCTATTTCCGTAGAAAAAGCGATTACAGCCATTCAGATGAAGGGAATTCCCAAAGATAAAATACTGGCCGCCGCTTTGGATAAAAGATGTGAGAAACCAGGAATTTTTGACACTATACATAAATCAGACGGATTGAGTCTTCTTGATCTGCCTTTTATTCTTGGCGCGGTATTAATGCTTTTTGGGGCTATTTACGGTTTTATACTGGCATGGGGGCCGATCATATGGAGTTTGATCGGCCTGGCTGCGGGGTTTGGAATAGGACTTGCCGTTAAAATAATCACGAATGGCAAGTATGAGGAGAAACGTACGAGCAAGCAAGCATCAGAAGTTGTATTGATAATTGAATGTAAAGAGCATCAGGTTGAAACTGTAAAGGATACACTTTGGTCGCACAATGCCTTTGGGGTGCGAAAGCTCGAATTGGATAACAGGCAGGAGTCGCAATGAATACAAAAACGCCAGCCTGAAAGGCTGGCGTCCCGTATAATATAGCTGTTTGGAAGCGTTATACAATGAATTTTGTAATAGAACGCTGAAGTTCATCGGAAGAAGCCTTGAGTTCGTCGGCAAACCTTGAGAGCTCTTCAATGCTCGACAGCTGTTCCTGTGTGGAAGCCGTGACTTCCTCCGAGGCTGCGGCAGTTTCTTCCGATACCGCCGAGATGTTCTGTATCGCATTGATTGCATCAGCTTTGTTTTCTTCCATTTCGGTAATTCTGGACATGATCTGCTCGACCTGGGTCGAAAGGTTGTCCATGGATCCCATTATACGTTTGAAAATTTCTGTTGCATTTGAAACCGCTTCGTTTTGAGAACGCAAAATTGATTCAGTATCGGCGGCTTTATCTACCGTTTTCTTGGTTTGAAGCTGAGTATTCTTTATAATTTGAGAAATTTTACGAGCCGACTCCATCGACTGTTCGGCAAGCTTGCGTACTTCATCTGCAACTACGGCGAAGCCCTTGCCGTATTCGCCTGCTCTTGCGGCTTCTATTGCCGCATTCAGGGCCAACAGATTTGTCTGATCTGCAATACCGCTTATTACGTTTACGATTTGACCTATGGATTTTGAATTCAAATCGAGTTCCTTCATATCTACCATGATCTCGTGCGATATTTTAGTCGTTCTGTCAGCTTTCACACCAAGGTCTTCGATTGAAACAAGCCCGTTCCTGGTTATTTCAACGGTGTCGATAGTCAGGCGGTCGATAGATCTGGCGTTTTCAGTCACTCGATTAATATAGTCCGCAAGGCTGCTTATCTTTTCGACTCCGTGCTCAGCGTCCGAAGCCTGGGAAGAAGCTCCCTGGGAGATCTCCTGTACGGACTTTGCAATTTCATGCGATACGGCGGCGACCTGCTGCGAGGTCAAGGATACTATGCCGGAGGAATCTGTAACTTTCTGCGATACATCCGCCGTTTGCTTTATTAGTGCCCGCATATTCTCGATCATGGAGTTTATGCTTCTTGTCAGTTTGCCGAATTCGTCTTTCCTCTTTGATTTAAGCGTAACGGTCAGGTCGCCTGAAGCTGCCTGCCCCGAAGCCTGAATTATACCGGTTATCGCTTTGCTTATACTGCCGGCGATGAGCAAACCCGTGCCGAATGCAATCAGAACCGCCAATATGACCATTATAACCGTAAACCGTACCATGGCTGTAGCTCCGGCTGTCAGCTCGTTTTCAGGCATTAGTCCTAATAGTACGCAGCCGGTTTTCGAAATTTTTGAATAGGTCATCAGGTATTTTACGCCATTATAAACTATATTCTCGGAACCCGTAGTCTTATCAGAAGATAGCAGCTTCTTGTAAAAATCCTGTTTGACGATGGAATTCTCAGATGTTTCATCGCTACCGTTCAAAATAACCCTTCCGTCGGGACTTGTGAAGTATATCAACTGTTTATCGGAAAGCTTTATTTTTGACTGAAAATCTTTAATGGTCTCGGAGTCTAAATCAATAATCAACACACCGATTACATCAATTTTAGTAGTACTTCTGATCAATTGAATATATGAAAGAGAATAATCGCCGGACATGATTTTGCTGAGATTGTCAATTTCTTTATGACTGCCAAACCACGCTGAAAAGCTTTTTGTATTCTCAAGTGTTTTATAGAAGGAAAATTCTTCAGGTTTTATTCCAGAGGTGGAATACATAGTGGAAATTCCCGACAGACTATTATCGCATGGAAACAGTGAAATACTGCTTATCTCTGGGTTGAAATGCAACAAATTGGAAAACGACGCCGTTATTTTATTTTGTAGCTTGTAGCTTTCCAACATTTCATTTGAGCCGTTGAGATAATCCTGGACGTCAGCATCGGCAAAAATCTGTTTGGCGTTATTTTCGATCGTCTGCGTAACAACTTCAAGGTACTGACCGCCGCTTCCTATTGAGCTGAGCGAGGATTGAGTTGCATTGGAAGTCGCGCTGTCCGAAGTATTGATGAAGGATGCCACTCCCTGCACAAGGATAAGTACTACCGGAATGAGAAATGCCGCAGTGAGCCTGATACGAATGCTTTTGGAATCCAATAAGAAACCAAAGATTTTTTTTAGAGGGTTTAAAATCTTGATGAAACTGGATTTTGGTTTTATCATGTTATTACTAAGCACCTGCTTTCTCGATATTGTGTTTTTTCTATATTTGACATGACAAAAGAAAAATCCTTTAAAAAATTTATAATATTTATATATATAAATATATGTTTAAACTATGTGTAAGTAATATCAAATATTTCTATTTTATGCTTATAAATAAAACAACAAGTTGCTGAATATATTTTATAGAAAATATAATAACAATTTTTTCTTACGGTATTGCAGGCAAGGAAGTGATCCTGTGGAGGAAGTCTCAGAATTTCATACGGTCCGCGGTTATCAATTGCTTGAACAGAACAAGAAACTTCTGACCTCCGCGATGGAAGATTATCTTGAGATGATTTACAGGAATAGCCTTAAAGAGGGCTATATGCGGATCAACACTCTATCAGAGCTGCTAAACGTAGCGGCGCCGTCGGCAACAAAGATGGTCCAGAAATTGGGTCTCCTTGGAATGCTGGATTATAAGAAATACGGTATTATTTTTCTGACTGAAAACGGTAAGGAGATAGGCAGCTTCCTTTTGCAACGGCATAATATAATCGAGCTGTTCCTCAGGAACCTCGGCGTTAAGGAAAGTGTTCTTACGGAAACTGAACTGGTCGAACATAATATTTCTGCCGAAACGCTTCAAAAAATCGATGCCTATAATAAATTCCTCGAACAAAACCCCGACATTGTCAAAAGATACGAGCAGTTCCTGCAGTACGGCATAGGCTGAGACCCACTGCCCAGCGCCTGCACCTGAATCAGGCGCTTTTTTCATTTCATCCGTTTTCATAAGTCGGCTTCTTTATTAAGCTGTCATATTATGTAACACATTTTATCCCATTCACATATTTTAAGATTAGGTAAACAAAATTAGGCTGGACTAACGGATTTAGCATATCAAAAAAATTTTATCGTTATGAAAACCGCAAAATAAAAGGGGTGCTTAAAGTGCTTGAAGACAGCCTTGCTCAGACTGTTGGCGCCGTGTCGGAACAGTTTATGGCCGGAAGAGTCAGGATGGAAAGCGGCAGAGGGGTTTTAAATATGGCGAAAACCTTGCTGAAGTTTCTTGGCCCGGCCTTCATAGTAAGCGTCGCTTATATCGACCCCGGAAATTTCGCAACGAATATCAGCGGAGGGTCAAGATTCAATTACAATCTCATATGGGTAATTCTCTGGAGCAATCTGATGGCTATATTTCTGCAATCCATGTCTGCCAAGCTGGGCATTGCAACCGGCCTGAATCTGCCTCAGATGTGCGGCCGTGTATTTTCCAGAAAAACAAACTGGTTTTTCTGGATCGTTGCGGAATTGGCCGCCATGGCGACGGACCTCGCAGAATTTCTCGGGGGCACTCTGGGATTCTATCTGCTGTTCCATGTACCGATGGCATATGCAGGACTGATCACTGCGGCTCTGACCTTTTTTATAGTCTATATGGGCAGATATGGACAAAGGGTGATAGAAGTCATCATTTCAATATTGGTAGCTGTCATTTGTGTTTCCTATACGATCGAACTATTCCTTTCCAAACCTGATTTCTCTGCCGCAGGGCTTCACTTGCTGATACCGTCCCTGCCGGACGGCGAAGCGGTACTCATTGCAGTAGGGATGCTCGGGGCCACTGTCATGCCGCATGTCATCTATTTGCATTCCCAGCTTGTTCAGCACAGAAACAAATGCCTGAGCGAGGTGGAGAAAAAGAAGCATTTGAAGATGGAGAGACTCGATATTACCATTGCAATGAATATAGCCTTCATTGTTAATGCAGCCATGGTTGTGGTATCTGCGGCCGTATTCTTCAGAAACGGAATGGTCGTCGAAACGATAGAACAGGCTCACAGGTCTTTGTCACCCTTACTGGGTGCGGCGTCAAGCGGAGCTTTCGGGCTTGCGCTGATAGCTTCGGGGTTGTCTTCATCAGCGGTGGGCACAATGGCAGGGCAGGCTATAATGCAGGGTTTTGTAGGACTGAAAATTAACGACAATATAACAAGGCTGGTAACGATGCTTCCCGGTATGCTGATAATCGCACTCGGCATAAACCCCATGCAGGCCCTGGTATTGAGCCAGGTCACGCTGAGCTTCGTACTTCCTGCTGCGATCATTCCGATGCTTTTGATAACAGGTCGAAGGGATCTTATGGGATCACTGGTAAACAAGCCTTTGACAAATATCGTCGGCTGGATGATAACGTGCGTCATATTATTCGCGAATGTGGTGCTTTTGTTTATGACATTTACAGGGCAGGTATAATAGCCTCAATAGCTCCATTGTGTGAGGCTATTATACGCCTCCGGCGGAATTAGCCCGCCGCGCAAGATTTTCGGCTAATAAATTTCTGCTTTGCAGAAATCTATTGCCGAAATGCGCATGGCTATTTATACCATGCTTTCTTCGAAATCATGGTATAATACGACAGTTGAACATCAATAATAATATTGCACTGCAAAAAGTCGCCTTTCAGCTTATAAGCGACTTTCCCTGAAAAATCATAATAATAGAGAATGTTCCATTAAAATACGAGGTGCTTATGCCTGAACAAGAAAGCAAAGTAACGTTTGAGCGTGCGGAGGCAATGGAGCCGCAGCTGGCCGAGACCGAAAAGGAAAAGGAAAAAATAGAGGAGATAAAGGAACTGGGAAAGGCGACGGTTTCCAATCCCAGGGGCAATATACACTGCCTCACCATAATAGGACAGATCGAGGGCCATATAATACTGCCTCCGCAGAACAAGACAACGAAATACGAGCATGTAATACCACAGCTGGTTGCTATAGAAGAGAATACGGAGATCGAGGGCCTGCTACTCATACTGAATACGGTAGGAGGGGATGTCGAGGCTGGGCTTGCCATCGCCGAAATGGTAGCCAGTATGGACAAGCCCACCGTATCGCTGGTATTAGGGGGAGGCCACAGTATCGGCGTTCCCATGGCTGTATCTACGAACTTCTCATTTATAGCGCCTTCGGCTACCATGACTATACACCCGATAAGGCTAAACGGCATGGTTATCGGCGTCCCTCAGACCTATGAGTATTTTGATAAAATGCAGGAAAGGGTAGTACAGTTCGTCAGCAAAAATTCAGCGATTTCAAAAGAAGACTTCAGAGCGCTCATGCTGAAAACAGGGGAGATCGCAAATGATGTCGGGACAGTCCTATTCGGCGAGGAAGCGGTAAAGAGCCGGCTTATCGATGCCGTGGGAGGGCTTTCAGACGCAATGAACAAGTTGTATGACCTGATTGCGCAAAAGAGGCTGCAGTCAGGAAAGAACAATCTTCCGACCGGTGGTGAACTGCAGTGATATTGTATTCGATAATACCTCCGGAGATAGTATTTCAGGGCTTCCAGGAAAACGGCGGCGGGGAAGGACAGCGTAAGGGTATTTTTGAAGCATATTACAGGGGAGAGAAGGTACTGGTGTCGAAAAATGCAGTTGACCGTTTTGAAATAGTCAGACTGCTCAGCACTTGTCCGAAATCGTTCCTGAATGAAAATTTTCAACCGGGCCATGTAGTTGACGAATGGGAATTAAAGCTGACTAGCAGGTAACGAAATAATAAATGAAGGGCTGCCCTACGGACAGCCCTCCTTGTTGCTAACCATGGATCAAAGCTTGAATTTCGAGATGGATCTCTGCAGTTCTTCGGACGCAGATTTGAGTTCATCGGCGAACCGGGAGAGTTCTTCGATACTTGACAGCTGCTCTTCAGTCGATGCCGTAACTTCTTCGGAAGATGCGGCTGTTTCCTGCGATACGGCAGATATATTCTGTATCGAATTTATCGCATAGGTCTTGTTATCTTCCATTTCGGTAACTCTCGACATGATCTGTTCGACCTGTTCGGAAAGCTTTTCCATGGAAGTCTTTATAGTTTTGAATATGCTCGTTGTATTGAGGACAGCTTCATTTTGGGAAGTAAGGATCGATTCCGTCATGGACGCCTTTTCCACTGTTTTAGCCGTCTGGTCCTGAGTAGTTTTTATAATGTTTGCTATTTCATGTGCCGAATCCATTGATTGTTCTGCCAGCTTCCTCACTTCATCGGCAACCACTGCAAAACCTTTTCCGGCGTCGCCCGCTCTTGCGGCTTCGATCGTTGCGTTGAGGGCAAGAAGGTTGGTCTGGTCCGCGATACTGCTTATTACTTTGACTATTTTTCCGATAGATTTGGATTGTATATCGAGTTGCTTGATATCGCCAACTATTTCCCTGGAAATGGAAGCTGTCCTGTTGGCCTTTACATCGAGGTCTTCGACCGAAATTATTCCGTTCTGGGTCATATTCATGGTGTCATGGGTCAGGAGGTCGATCGACTTGACGTTTTCAGTCACATAGTTTATGTTTTCAGCCAGCACACTGATCTTCTCGACGCCATGCTCTGCATCGGCGGCCTGGGCGGACGCGCCCTGGGAGATATCCTGTATTGCCCGCGAAATTTCCTGCGATACGGAAGACACCTGGTTTGAGGTAGAGGAAACAGTACCGGCGGAATTGGTCACCTTTTCCGAAACATTTATAGTTTGTTCTATCAAACCGCGCATATTTTGTATCATCGAATTGATCCCGCGCGTCAGTATTCCCAATTCGTCCTTTCTGCGCGACTGCAGAGTAACTGTGAGATCGCCGGAGGCCGCCTTTCCGGAAGCGTTTATAATCCTGTTTATGGTCCTGCTCATACTGTTCGCCATTAAATAACCGATCAGGAAGGCTATAATGACACCAATCAATATCATAATAACAGTAGTTAAAACTATGCTTTGTGCAGCCGCGGTCAGTTCGCTCTGGGGCAGCATGCCGATAAGCGTATAACCCGATTCTCCGACCTTGTAATATGTCATAAGGTATTCGGTCCCATTATAGTTGATATCATCCGAGCCTGAAACTTCTTTGCTTTCCAGTATTTTCTTGTAGAATGCCTGATTTACCAAATCGGAATTTTCAGCAGTTTTACCGTTCGTTATGACTCTTCCGTCAGGACCCACGAAATGTATCAGTTGCTTGCTTCCGTCACTGCCCAGCTTGATACTTGCCATAAGATCGGATATCATTTCGGGATTGATATCGATCACAAGCAGACCGACGATATTCATAGTATCGATATCTTTGATAAGCTTTATCTGGGATAGTGAATATTCAGATGAAGCTGTATTGTTAAGGGTATCTAATTCATTATGGTAACCGAACCAAAATGTACCTGAAGCAGTTTCACTCAATGTTTTCATGAATGGCGCATCTTTTATGTCATTCATAACTATGTTTGTTGCAATCGATGGAGCTCCATCCTTTCCGGAAATCAGCATTATTTCTTTGATATCGGGGTTGAAACTCGAATTCGACTGGAATTTGTTGGCGACTCTTTTTACGAGATCGGCTTTTTCTAAAATCAGTTCATCTGTGAAATCCTTCGTAAGGTAATCCTGAATGTCGGGGTCTGCAAACAGTCTGCCGGATACATCGCTGACTGATCTGAACACGACGTCGAGATATTTGCCGCTCGTTTCCATAGCTGTGATGGAAGACTGTTTGGCAATTCCTTTTGTAGTAGATGAAGTATTACCGAAGGATATTATTCCCTGGGCAACTATTAGTACGATCGGGACCAAAAATGAAAGGATAAGCTTGACTCTGATACTTCTTATTGAAGAAAAAAGAGATATAACCGGTTTTAAAAACCTTGCAACTTTTGTTACTGCAGTTTTGATAAAATTAAGGAATACTTTTAAGAATCTCATACTGTACCCTCTTTCATTATGCAGATAGTATAATAATAAATAATTAGACAAAATATTCTAAAATCCTTCTTAATGTTTCGATAATTTATTAATATTTTACTAAAAAACAAAACCTTCCCGGGAGACATTTGTACAATTTGTCCTGTAGCCACCCCTGTCAAAAAACTATAGTAGGCGATGAGAAATTATGGTATAGTATTATTGGACCGGGGGTGTAATTTTGAGAGGGAAGAAAGTACAAAAGAAAAAATATACAGTCAGAAAAAAACAGCAGGATAGTTATGCGAATGAAATACAGGGGATACTGGTATTGGCCTTGGGCGTACTGGTGATGCTCAGCTTTTATATAAAGGGTTCGATTGGAGTTTTCGGTACTTTTATACGGGAAGTCTCGCTGGGTTTGCTTGGACTGCCCGCATTTCTCGTTCCGCCGGTAATCATACTTTACGCGGCAATCCTTATCTTTGGGCATGACAAGTTGAATCTTAAGGGTAAGCCTGTCTATATACTTTTCCTTTTCCTGCTTACCGCTGCCATGATACAGACCGGCTATTACAAGCCCGAGGACTATACCGGTCTGACGCCCCTAAGGGCCCTCGGACAGTTTTACAGCAACGGACTGGCGTTGAAGGGCGGCGGCGTGCTGGGAGGACTTATAAGTCTGCCCTTCCTTCTGACGTTCCGTGTTTTGGGAACTATCATTATTATTACTGCATTGTCACTTGTTGACGCAATACTCTTAACGAATTCATCCATATCGGGATTCGTGAAAAAGCTCCGGAGCATTTTCGCAGGAAACGAAAGCGTTAAGGAGAAACCTGCAAGGAAGACCGGGAAGGAAGAACTGTATGACGATGACGATATGCAGCCCGAAATCATACAGGACGCAAACGGAATGTCGCTGCGTTTTGATAAAAAGCCTAAAGTAATCGACTTTAAAATCGAAAAGACATCCCGGGAGCTTAAGGAGAAAGCCGGCAAAAAGAAGACGGGAGAGGACATTGAAAAAGCCGGGTTCGAATCCGCAGCGGCGGCGGATACTGAAATAGAGGCTGTGGCTGATGAGCCCTTGAGCCTTGTCATAAATGATCTGAAAAGAAACAAACCCAAGGTGCGTCCGGAAAAGCCGGTTCAGTCTACCGATGTATTTACAGGTCCGGTTAATGAAGCCGGAATGAAGGGCGTTATGGAAAGAGGAGCGGCAGTGGATGGAGCCGGTCTTTCCGAGATAGTTATAAAAGGGGCTGTTCAGCCTAAAAGCCCGATGATGAAATATGTATATCCGCCTTATGACCTTCTGGTTGAGGATACGGATCAGGGCAGTTCGAAAAATTATCGCAACCAGGTGCTCGAAGGCGCAAAGAAGCTCGAGGAGACCTTGAACAGCTTCGGCGTGTCGGCAAAGGTAATAAATGTCACAAGAGGTCCGTCGGTTACGAGATACGAACTGCAACCCAGCGCGGGAGTCAAGGTCAGCAGGATAGTAAACCTTTCCGACGACATAGCGTTGAATCTTGCAGCGCCCGGTATCAGGCTTGAAGCGCCTATTCCGGGGAAAGCGGCAATTGGAATCGAAGTTCCGAACAAGGAAGTGAATATGGTACGTGCCAGAGATGTTATAGAGTCGCAGGAATTCGCACAGCATCAGTCGAAACTGGCGTTTGCCGTAGGAAAGGACGTATCGGGCGAAACGATCATTATTGATATCGCAAAAATGCCGCATTTACTGATCGCCGGTGCTACCGGTTCGGGAAAGAGCGTCTGCATCAACAGTCTGATCGTAAGCCTTCTTTACAAGGCTGCTCCCGAGGAAGTCAAACTGCTGATGATAGATCCGAAAGTTGTAGAACTGGGCATTTATAACGGTATTCCGCACCTGCTGATACCTGTGGTAACGGAGCCCAAAAAGGCTGCCGGAGCCCTGAACTGGGCAGTGCAGGAAATGGTGAACAGGTACAAGCTCTTTGCCGACAAGGCTGTCAGGGATATCAAGGGATATAACGAGCTTATGGCTCGAACCGGCGAACAGCCCATGATGCCCCAGATCGTTATAATAATAGATGAGTTGGCCGATCTGATGATGGTCGCGCCAAATGACGTGGAGGATGCGATCTGCAGACTCGCACAGATGGCAAGAGCGGCAGGCATGCACCTCGTGATAGCTACTCAAAGGCCTTCGGTAGACGTTATTACCGGCGTTATAAAAGCAAATATTCCATCAAGGATATCCTTTGCAGTATCCTCACAGATAGACTCGCGGACGATTCTCGACATGGCGGGCGCAGAGAAGCTGCTTGGAAGAGGCGACATGCTGCTGCACCCGGTCGGGAAAGCAAAGCCGGTCAGGGTTCAAGGCGCCAACATAACTGATTCCGAAGTCGAAAAGGTCGTGGATTTTGTTAAATCGCAGGGCAGTGCAGCCTATGATGAAGATATAATAGAAGGAATAAACAGTGAAGACAGTTCGGTAAGCAATGACAGCGGAGATAACGACGAACTGCTGCCAAGAGCGATAGACCTTGTCGTAGAAGCCGGACAGGCGTCTGTATCGCTAATACAGCGCAAGTTCAAGGTCGGTTACGCCAGGGCTGCCAGGATCGTCGACCAGATGGAAGCCCGGGGGATCGTAGGCGGATTCGAAGGCAGCAAACCAAGGCAGATATTAATATCCAGACAACAGTGGCAAGAGATGCAGATGAACGATAAGGGAGATTGATAATCGACGGGAGGTAATAGGTGTGACCGTTGTCAATGGCTTTATCATCATTTTAATGCTGGTATTGCTTCTGTATTCCGCATACAGGATGCTCAGAAAAAGAAGCCTGCTTATGCTAATTCCCGTCTGTCTACAGATATTTCCCGTCCCTTTGGCTGTTCTGAGCTTTATCAACGACGTTGAAGCAGAGCCTTATGTTGAGGCGGTATATATAGCTTTCGGGATACTTCTCCCAGCTTGTTTCATAATCTGCGATTACAGGTCGATGACCGGCAGGATAAAAATGTCGGGAACCTTCGAGGGCCTTGTTGAGAGGGCGTCGGCCGCCGTAGTTAACGTTTCTTCACTTCCATCGGAAGGTATTAATCCTCCTGCAGGCGATATACAGGTCTCTGAAATAATGAGGGATCTCAAAAAACTGCCGGAAGATCTGCAGAAAAATTTCAGGAAATGCATAAGCCATGCAAACGCTCTCAAGGCGGACAAAGACCCTGAGAGCGCTTACTATATATACGATACTCTTTCGAAAGCCGCAAACACTTCCTACATGCTGTTTTACAATCTGGCAGGCATTTGTTACGGCCTCGGGAGATACGACGAGGCCCTTGAGGCATACAAAAAGGCTCAGGATCTGGTTGGGGCGGATGAGCCGGACAGAAGCGATATTTTTTACAACATGGGCAATGCCTATTATATGCTGGGCAAATATCAAAACGCCGTAAAAAGCTATGAGAAGGCGATAGACGCAGATGCGCACGGCAATAGCGTCGTGGAAAACCTCGCATTTGCTTATATAAGGACGGGAGATTCGGAAAGAGGCGTTGAAACTCTTAAAAAGATCGCGTCGGCGGAAAATGATTACAGGGCGGCTTTTATTCTGGGCAAGCTGATGAACGAGGCTGGAAGGCCGGAAGAAGCTGAAAAAGCCTTAAGGGACGCAGTAAAGTACAGGCCGGACAGTATTGAAGCGCGGGATGAGCTTGGCAGGGTACTTGTAAGGCAAAAAAAGCCTGAGGCTGCGCTGCAGGTTTTTAAAGAAATCATCCGTATAAACCCCGAGCATTTTCAGGCGTGGAGCAGCAAAGCCGGCGTGTGTGTAAAGCTTGAACGCTGGAAGGAAGCTGTTTTAGCCTATAAGGAGGCAGTCAGGATAAGACCTGACAGTTATCAATGCTATTACAACCTTGCGATGGCGCTTGAGGAATCGGGAAGTCATGATACTGCTATAGAAGCTTACAATACTGCTATAAGGCTTAATCCTGACTTTACCGACGCTTACAACAATCTCGGTATCGCGCTGTCTTCGCTTGGAAGGCGGGATGAGGCGCTTGAAGTATATTCTGAAGCGATTCGGCGCAAACCGGAAGAATTCAGCCTGTACTTCAATATGGGGATGTGTTTATTCGAAGACGGCAAATATACCCAGGCAGCTGCCGCGTATAGAAACGCACTGGACATTAAGCCTGATGAACTTGAGATATATTACTTTCTTGGCGCCGCATTGACGGAGCTTAGAAATTACAACGACGCAATAGAGGCGTATAAATCTGCTCTCGAGATAAAGCCCTCGGACGGGGAGCTCTATTACCATCTGGCTGCGATATATGCAATGCTCGGCAGGTACGAGATTGCAGGTGAAAATCTCAGGCAGGCGGTCGGCTATAATGAAAGCGTACGCGGGGACATCAAGCTGAATCACGCGTTCGACGGCATGCGGGGGAGAAATGAGTTTAAGAAGCTGGTAAGCGGAGCTTAAGTAAAAGAGCTTCACGGAATTAGGTTAAATTTAAGTCTGGCGTGGCGGAGTATAGTTGAATCAAGGCATCGTACGCAGGAATAGCTGCAGGCTGTTTATCAATGCGAAGTCCGAATGCGGTATAAGGTGCTCCTACCGGCGGCAAGGATGCCGCCGGCGTTGCATCGTGAGCCACGGATGGCGAATGATCAGCGCCCGCATAAGGACGAGCATTGATATTACAGCCTGCCTGTGACGGAGTTGATGACCGGATTCAACTGTACTCCGCCTGTAAATTACCATAGTGAATGATATTGATGTTTAAACTCGATATTTTTGTGCTACAATTATTTGAATGGAATCAGATGTATATCAGGAGAGAGAAATGGCATTTTTACCTGTAACAAGGAAAGACATGGAGGAAAGGGGCTGGGACAGCCTCGATTTTTTATACATCAGCGGTGACGCTTACGTGGATCATCCAAGCTTCGGTCATGCGATACTGACACGCCTTCTCGAAAGCGAAGGCTATCGCGTCGGGATTATTGCCCAACCGGACTGGCACAGTGTTGATGACTTCATGAGGTTAGGACGTCCTGAACTGGCAGTGCTCATCTCTTCGGGTGTTATAGATTCCATGGTCAACCATTATACCTCAAGCAAAAAGCCAAGAAGTGAAGATAGTTACTCTCCAGGTGGCAAGACAGGCTCTCGGCCGGACAGGGCCGATATAGTCTACGTCAACAGGGTACAGGAAGCATTCAAGGGAGTTCCTGTGGTCATTGGGGGTATAGAAGCGAGCCTTAGGAGATTTGCACATTATGATTACTGGGATAACAAGGTAAGACGTTCGATCCTCGTTGACAGCAAGGCGGACCTCCTCATATACGGCATGGGAGAAAGACCCCTGCTGGAAATCGCAAAGCTTCTGGCAAAAGGCGCGCCGATAAGCAAGTTACGCAATATAAGGGGCACGGCTTTTCTGGCCGCTGAACAGGAATTACCCGAGGCCGGTTATCTGACTCTCCCATCTTTTGAGGCGGTCTCATCGGACAAAAGAACCTATGCGGAAGCATTCATGCTGCAGTATACCGAGCAGGACGCCATAAACGGGAGAACGCTTGTACAGCAGCACGGCGACAGGTATGTTGTTCAGAACCCTCCGGCTTTGCCTATGACGGAGAAAGAACTCGACAGAGTATATTCCCTGCCATATGAAAGGACTTACCATCCCATGTATGCTGAAGCGGGAGGAATTCCGGCGATAAAGGAAGTCGAGTACAGCATAACGAGTCATCGCGGGTGCTACGGCGGCTGCTCCTTCTGCGCTCTGAATTTTCATCAGGGCAGGGTAATACAGAAACGCAGCCAGTCATCCATCCTTGACGAAGCCGGAAAACTCGTGAAACAGCCCGGCTTCAAAGGCTACATACACGACGTCGGCGGACCCACGGCAAACTTCAGGGATACGGCATGCGAAAGGCAAAAGAAATACGGGACCTGTAAAAACAGGCAGTGCCTCTATCCGCAGCCATGCAGAAACCTTAAGGTGGATCACCGCGAATATCTGGAGCTCTTGAGGAAGCTTCGCGCCATGAAAGGGATAAAAAAGGTATTTGTGCGTTCCGGCATTAGGTACGATTATCTTTTGCTCGACTCAAACGACGAATTCTTCCGGGAATTGTGCGAACACCACATCAGCGGGCAGCTTAAGGTAGCGCCTGAGCATGTCTCCGACAGAGTGCTCGAGAAAATGGGCAAACCAGGCAAAAAGGTTTATGACGCATTTGTCAGGAAATATAACAGGATCAATCAGGATCTGGGCAAGGATCAATACCTGGTACCTTATCTGATGTCCGGCCATCCCGGGAGCGATCTCAAGGCGGCCGTGGAACTTGCCGAATATATGAAGAAAACCGGCTGCACTCCGGAACAGGTCCAGGATTTTTATCCTACGCCCGGTTCTCTTTCGACCTGTATGTTTTACACTTCTCTTGATCCAAGGACTATGAAAAAGGTATACGTACCTACATCGCCGCAGGAAAAAGCCATGCAGAGAGCTTTGCTGCAGTTCCGGAAAAGGGAGAATCAGCACCTTGTCAGAGAAGCTCTGTATTTGGCAGGAAGGGAAGATCTTATAGGATATGGGAAGGATTGTCTTGTCCCTCTGGAAAGAACAGATAATAATGGTATAAAAGGAAAACCGGATACTGTCAAGGGAAGGAATGGAAGGCGGAATATGAGGACAGGCGCCCGCAAAAGCAGGGGCAGAGCCTAAATCGGCACATAGGCCGCGGGTTTTGTTTTTCTTGACATAAAAATTAAAAAAGTTTACAATTAATTTGTATTTCGTTTAAAAACGGATGGCTCATGCCATCCGTACATTATGAATAACCGGTTTTGAGCCGGGACTGGTCGCTGACTTGCGTCAGTTGCCCGTCCATGCGATCCGGGCTGGTCGTTGGATAAAGCTAACTGCCCGCCCATGCGACCGGACTGACCATTGAAAACTGAATATGAGGAGGTGTGTGTAAATTTGGAATGGGTTTTTGGAATTTTGATTGGCCTTGTAATTGGAGCAGTGATTGCTTCGTTTATATCGTTCCGAATGGGATATAACCGCAGGAAAAGTGATGCAGAAGCTGAAATCGGCAGTGCAGAGCAGGAATCGAAACGAATAGTGAACGACGCTTTGAAAACGGCCGAGAGTAAAAAGAGGGAAGCTCTTCTGGAAGCAAAGGAAGAGGTCCACAGAAGCAGAATGGAACTGGACAGGGAGATCAAAGAACGAAGAAACGAAATTCAAAGACAGGAAAGGCGCCTCGTCCAGAAAGAAGAAACACTGGACAAAAAGGTGGAAGCTCTGGAACAGAAAGATGAAGCCCTGAACAAGAAAATGAAAGATGTGCAGGCAACACAGGAAAAGCTGGCAGAGTTGCAGAAAAAGCAGCTTGAAGAGCTTGAAAGGATTTCCGGACTGTCTATCGAAGACGCCAAACAGTATCTCATCAGGGATGTAGAGGATGAGGTAAAACATGAATTAGCTATTCTGGTCAAGGATTTGGAAGCAAGAGCAAAGGAAGAGGCCGACAGGAAAGCCAGAGATATCGTTGCAACTGCAATTCAGAAATGTGCCGCAGACCATGTATCGGAAACTACAGTATCCGTAGTGCCATTGCCCAATGATGAAATGAAGGGTCGCATCATCGGACGCGAAGGCAGAAACATCAGGACTCTCGAGACACTTACGGGAATAGACCTGATCATAGATGATACACCTGAGGCTGTAATACTTTCTGGATTCGATCCCATCAGAAGAGAAGTTGCGAGGATTACTCTTGAAAAGCTGATCATTGATGGCAGAATTCATCCTGCAAGAATTGAAGAAATGGTTGAAAAGGCAAAGAAGGAAGTTGAGAATACAATCCGCCAGGAAGGCGACCGTGCGACCTTCGAAACCGGAGTACACGGACTGCATCCTGAAATAGTCAAGCTTCTCGGTAAGCTTAGGTTCAGGACAAGTTACGGTCAGAACGTACTGAATCATTCCATTGAAGTATCCAACCTTGCGGGCGCAATGGCGGCGGAACTTGGAGCAGATGTAGTGCTTGCCAAGAGAGCAGGTCTTCTGCATGACATAGGGAAAGCCGTCGATCATGAAGTCGAAGGTTCTCATGTAACTATCGGAGCAGACATTGCGAAGAAGTACAGAGAAGGCGATACTATTATCAATGCGATAATGTCGCATCATGGTGATGTCGAACCAACATCACTGATTGCCGTACTGGTCCAGGCTGCAGATTCGATTTCGGCTGCAAGACCGGGCGCCAGAAGGGAAACCCTTGAATCTTACATCAAGAGAATCGAAAAACTTGAGGAGATAGCAAATTCCTTCCCGGGCGTAGAAAAATGCTATGCCATACAGGCGGGCAGGGAAATCAGGATTATAGTCAAGCCCGACGATGTATCTGACGACGATATGGTATTGAAAGCCAGGGAAATCGTCAAGAAGATCGAAAGTGAGCTTGAGTATCCCGGGCAGATCAAGGTAAACGTTATCCGTGAGACAAGGGCAATTGAATATGCTAAGTAAACAAAGCCGTTGGCTGGACATAAAAAGCGTGTGAAAACACGCTTTTTATGTTATATTAAAGACATACTACGCAATGGAGGAACCGCTTTTGAAAGTATTGTTCATAGGAGATATCGTAGGAAGTCCGGGTAGAAAAGCCGTTAAGGAATATTTGAATGAGATCCGAAAGGAAATGCCTTTCGATTATTGCATAGCGAACGGCGAGAATGCGGCGGGGGGCTCCGGGATAAGCTGCGTGCTTGCACAGGAATTATACTCGGGCGGTATTGACGGCCTGACTATGGGAAACCATACGTGGTCGAAAAGGGAAATAACCAATTTTATCGACTCCGACAATAGGATCGTACGACCGGCAAATTACGCGGAAGGGCTGCCGGGCAAAGGCTCGGCGATAATTGACGGCAGGCTCGGGATAGTAAATTTACTTGGACGTGTCTATATGGATCCTGTCGATTGCCCGTTTAAGGCGCTTGACAGGGAACTTGAACATATAAAGAGCAAGGTCAAGGCTGTGATAGTAGACATGCATGCGGAAGCGACTTCCGAAAAATGCGCCATGGCGTGGTACGCGGACGGGAGGGTCAGCGCTGTGCTTGGGACGCATACGCATGTCCAGACGGCGGATGAACGCATACTTCCGTGCGGAACCGCTTTCATATCGGACGTCGGCATGACGGGGCCCTATGAAGGCATTATCGGAGTTGAAAGGGATATCGTGGTCGAGAAATTCATAAACGGAATGCCCGTTCGTTTCGAGGTAGCCAAAGGCTCTGTCCAGTTCAATGCGGTATATATTGAAATTGACGAAAAGACAGGCAGATCGACATGCATCAGACGAATTAACAAAATCCCCGTATTATAAACAATAGATAAGCAAATTATCATTTTTACTAAATTTTAACTAAATAAAAAGGATTTTGAATAATTATGTAGAATTACATTTTATTCAAATAATATTGTTTGCAATAGGGGGTAAAAACTATGGATGTTTTAAAGGTCTCAGCAAAATCCAACCCAAATTCTATAGCAGGTGCACTGGCAGGAGTAATCAGAGAACGGGGAACAGCGGAAATGCAGGCGATAGGCGCGGGGGCGCTTAATCAAGCTGTAAAGGCCGTCGCGATTGCACGTGGTTTTGTGGCGCCGTCAGGCATCGAACTGATTTGTATTCCTGCCTTTACCGATATCGTTATCGACGGGGAGGAAAGGACTGCCATAAAATTGATTGTCGAACCAAGGAGATGACATCGAGGTTTTATAATCAGGGCTGCTGATAAGCTATATCGGCAGCCTTTTTAATTATGGAACATAGTCAGGCATGCTGTGCAGCATTGAAATAAAGCTTATATGCTAGATGCGCCTGTAATTTTCGGCCTATGAGTATATTGAGTATGGGATGCGGTTATGGTAATATGAATAATGAACGAAATCCAGCAACGGAGGCCTTTATTGAAAACATCCCGAAAAATCGGAAACGGTGCGATCCTTGTCACGGATGGCGATTTGAAATATATCGAATTCGAATGTCTTAAAAAATATGAAGCTTCCCTGATACACTGCATGAGTACACGCGACGGGGGCATAAGTCCGGGAGAGTGCAGTACGCTGAACCTGGGCTTCAAGAGGAAGGATACGAGAGAAAACGTTATCGCTAATTACGGGATATTGTGCGGTTCGCTGGGGATTGACCCCGGAAGTCTTGTACTGACAAACCAGGTGCATGAAACAAAGGTTGTTTTTGTTGATGAAAAAGATAAGGGTAAGGGTTTTTCAAGGGAAAGCGATATAATCGGGGTAGACGGGCTTGCGACCGCAACGCCCGGAATTACGCTTGTTACGTCGCATGCCGATTGTGTGCCGGTCTTTTTATATGAACCTGACGTCCGGGCAGCTGCGTTGCTGCACTCGGGATGGAGAGGCGCCCTGAAAGATATCGTTTCAAACGGTGTAAAAAAGCTCAGGGAGGTTCCGGGCTTCCGGGCCGAAAGACTTGTCGCCGCAATAGGGCCTTCTATCGGGAGCTGCTGTTTCGAAGTTGATGAAGATGTTTTCAGCATGTTTTATAATAGTTTTAAGAATGAGGCTTTTTACAGGAAAACAGGCGAAAAAAAGTGGAATATCGACCTTAAGGGAATCATACAGGAGGAGCTTCTGAAGGAAGGCCTGATACCTGAAAATATACACGACTGCGCCATATGTACTAAATGCAGCAGGGAGCTGTTTTTTTCCTACAGAGGCGATGAGGGCAGGACGGGCAGCCTTGCGGCTTTCATGCAGGTAAGGGCTTAAAGGGGTAACGTATGAAAAGATCCATAAGTATAATAATGATACTTTTAATATGCGCATTCCTGTCGGCCTGCCAGACAGGAATAGGTCCGGAGCAGCTGCTGCAATACAATGGCGGCGAAAGCACCGGACAATACGAGGACTATGATATACTCGACAAGGGGCCGGTGACGGGAGGAACTTTGAATGTATTCACCACAGAACCGGACGCTCTTGACCCAATCCTCACAAAAAACACATATACCGCGGATTTTCTGGGTTTCGTTTATGAAGGGCTGACCCGCCTGGATAAAAACCAGAGGGCGATCCCCGTATTGTCAGACAGCTGGACCGTATCCACCGATGGGCTCTTTTGGGATTTCCACATCAGGGACGGCGTCAGATGGCAGGATGGTGAAGCTTTTACCGCTGATGACGTAGAATTCACCATTCAGACTATTCAGAACAACAGTATTGATTCCGTATATAAGCCTCTGCTCAAGAATATAGTCACTTGTGCCGCCGTTGATTCGACCAATATAAGGATAGCTCTGGCAAAGCCTAATTCTTTCCTTCCGGAGATGATGACATTTCCGATATTGCCGAAACACCAGTTCAGCAAGAAGGATGTGCTGAGCTCGTCAAAGCAGTTCAAACCGGTAGGTACAGGACCGTATAGCTTTGTTTCATATACTCCTGAAAAAAATGTCATAATGAAAGCCAATAAAGATTGGTGGCAGCTTTCGGCAGCCAAAGCTGACACAGCCGGCAATACAGCCGATAACCGTGTGACTGGGAATCCGGACGGCACTGGAACAGATAATGCTGCCGGTACAGGGACCGGAACAACGGCGGTAGACATGGGAGACCATGGTTTGGAAGTTCCGATCGATACAGGTGAAAATACCGTATCGGGTACCGTGCCCGATAGCAGTGCGTTAACCCCGAATAAAGGAATGTATATCGAGACGATAAAGGCGAACATTTTCAAGAGCCCGGACGACGCTATGGGAGCGTTTCAGCTCGGACAAATAGATATTTCGGGAATTCCTACAAGCGATCTGGCAAAATATAAGGGAAGAACAGATCTTGTAATAAAAAAATACACGTCCCGGAATTATGAATTCCTTGCATTCAATATGAGTAATCCGGTTTTTGCAGATCCTTATGCAAGGAAAGCCATAGATCTTGCGATCGACCGTGATAAATTGATAAACGACGTGCTTCCGGGAGAAGCGGAAGCCGCAAAGCTTCCTGTGATGGAGGAAAGCTGGTTATCGGGAAAGGACGATAGCAAAGCCGTTTCTGCAGTACCTTATCCGACTACCGATTTTACTACACAGGCGGCGATAATCAACAGCACGACGTCGGCGGCGATAACAGCGGCAACGCCGTCGGAGGCGCTTGCGGCCGGAGGCTGGAAACAGGGTAACAGCGGGTATTACAAATATATTGGCGGAGTAAGAAGATACCTTAAAGTCAGCCTGCTCGTCAATACAAACAACAGCATAAGGTTACAGGCTGCGCAAAAAATATGTGAGCAGCTTCTGAAGGCAGGTATACCCGCCGAAGTCATACAGGTTGCCTGGAACGATCTTATGAACAGCGTTACGGGGAATAAATACGACATGGCGTTTATCGGCTGCAGAGTACCGCAGATCCCGGATCTGTCTTACATGTATTCGGCGGCATATCTGCCGGCGGCAGTATCGGGTGCAGGCGGGAATGCTTTCAATGTTTCGGGGTACATTAATCCGGCTGTGGATGCCAATGTAGCATCCCTGTTCCGCGAGACCGATGAAAGCAAGCAAAAGACGATCTACAAAGCCCTGCGGAATCAGATAGATAATGACACGCCGTATATCGGACTGTATTTTCTTCGCGATGCGATGGTCTACGGAAAAAGACTGAGAGGCCCGCTTGATCCCGACACATGGAATCATTTCAACGATTACACGCAGTGGTATAAGCCTGAAGCAACATATTAAACCGTTTCGGAGGATTTTTATGATCTACGTACTGATTTCCATTCTGGTAATAGTAATAGACCGTATCTCAAAGTATGTAGCAGTTAAAAATATCGAGCCGGGTGAAATGATCCCTGTCGTGGATAAATTTTTCTACCTTACTCTTCACAAGAATCCGGGAGCCGCGTGGGGGATACTTCAGAACGGCAGACTGTTTTTTCTGATACTTATCCCGGTCATAGCAGCTGTTATCGTTTATATGATGATAAAGTTCAAACACAAACTTCTTAGATTTTCTTTAGCGCTGATACTTGGGGGTGCTTTTGGCAACTATATTGACAGACTGTTCGAAGGGAAGGTCACGGATTTTCTTCTGTTTTATATAGGAAAGTACGAATTCCCCATATTCAATGCCGCGGATATAGCGGTTACCTGTGGTACGATACTGCTGGCAATATATGTGATTTTTATATACAAGGAAACGCCGGCCGGAAAATAGGATGAAACAAGAGATGGACAATGAAATTTTCGAAATAACGGGAGAAGATTCCGAAAAACGTCTGGATGTATGGCTTACGGCAAAACTGGGCAGATTTTCGAGGAACCATGTGGAGAAGCTTATAACGGACGGGAATGTACTTGTCAACGGCAAGACGGTAAAGCCGGGATACAAGCTGAGACAGGGAGAGTATGCAAGCGTTTCGATACCTGAACCGAAGGTGCTCGAGGTTAAAGCGGAGGATATACCTCTCGACATACTTTACGAGGACGGGGATATAATCGTTATAAACAAGCCCAGGGGCATGGTCGTGCATCCGGCCGCAGGAAACTACGAAGGAACGCTCGTCAATGCGCTTCTTGAGCATTGCAGCGGCTCGCTGTCCGATATAAACGGAGTGATCAGGCCGGGTATTGTTCACAGGATTGACAAGGATACCTCGGGTGTTCTTGTAGTTGCAAAAAACAACAGCTCGCATGGGATATTATCCGATAAGCTGAAGGAACATGATATAAAAAGGATGTACATTGCAGTAGCCGAGGGCGTTATTATCGAGGACACCGGTAAGATTGACGCGCCGATAGGCAGGCATCCCACCGAACGTAAAAAGATGGCCGTAAACCTAAAAAACGGCCGAAGAGCGGTTACGCATTTCAGGGTGCTTGAACGTTTCAAATCGGCGACGCTGCTTGAACTTCAGCTCGAGACCGGCAGGACGCACCAGATAAGAGTGCACATGGCATACATAGGCCATCCTCTGATCGGTGATCCGGTGTATGGCAGAAAGAAGCAGATATACGGCATCGAAGGCCAGGCTCTGCATGCAAGGGTGCTCGGATTCGTTCACCCGGGAACCGGAAAATATATAGAATTTGAAGCTTACCCTCCGCCAGAATTCAATGAGTTGGTCGAGAAGCTGAGAAATGTTCCCTTTGAATAAATTACTATATGTTCACTATTTATAGTTTGATTGAAAACGATCATACAATTCTCTTATGTTCTCCCTTATTGAAAATATTCCATTTCTTAAAAGGAAATCTGAATTATATGTCGAATTTAAGTTAAAAATAATTTGCTAAAATGCAGAAGTAGAAGCAGAAGTAGTAGCGGAAGCATTAGCATTAGCAGGAGTGGAGAGGTTATGTTACATACTAGAAGCATTAAAATCAAGCTGACTTTATTTTTCGGGATGTTACTATTGGTTATTTGCCTGGGGTTTGGCGTTGTGTCGTATCTGGAAACATCAAATATGCTTAAGGCCAATATTGATGATACATTGCCGCAAATGGCGGATGCAGCAGCAAATGTCATACGCAGCAAGCTCGATATACAGCTTAACGCTTTGGAAGCCTTGGCAGGAATCGATATATTAAAGGGAAATGATCTGACTCTTGATGAAAAGCTGGCACATCTAAGCAGCGAAGTCGAACGAAGCGGCTATTTACAAATAGGCATAGCGGATCCCAGCGGAAAAGTAAAGTATACCGATGGAGAAATCCTGGATATTTCCGACCAGGCTCATTTCAAAAAAGCAATAAGCGGGGAAACCGCGGTATCAGATCCTAACGTGAGTAAGGTCGATAATAGCATAGTAATGAGCTTTGCAGTTCCTATCAAGGATGGAGACAGGATCACCGGAGTTCTTGTCGGAACGCGTGACGGAAGTGAACTGAGCACATATACTAATGAAATACAATTCGGTCAAAGCGGAAGCGCGTATATAATCAATGATAAAGGTACGACAATTGCCCATAAGAATCTGGACCTTGTAAGAAACATGGATAACATTCTCGAAAATTTTAAAAAGGACCCAAGCCTGGAGCCTCTGGTTAAGCTGGATAAAGAAATGATAGCGGGCAAAAAGGGGGTTGGGCAATACACCTATAATGGCGTCACCAAATATATGGCATACACGCCGATAAAAGGGATAACCTGGTCGCTGGCAATTACAGCTCCGGAATCCGAGGTAATGGAGAAGGTAAAAAACCTGGAATCTATAATTATAATGTTTTCAATAGTTTTTATATTAATTGGTGTAATTTCTACTTTATTCCTGTCATCGAGGATAGCAAAACCTGTAAAGGCAGCTTCGGACCATCTGAAGATAGTTTCATCCGGTGATTTTTCCAAAGAAATACCTGAAGGCATGCTTAAATCGAATGACGAAATAGGCGTACTTGCCAACTCAATTCAAACCATGCAGCAATCGATCAGAAAAATCATCAAGCATGTTATTGACGGATCGGAAGACGTTGGTGGAATGCTGGACAATATCAACAACGGCATGGATAAACTCAACAAGAGCATTGAAGCTATAACGGCGACTACAGAGGAGCTATCTGCCGGTACGGAGGAAACGGCCTCATCTACTCAGGAAATGAACGCCACATCATCGGAAATAGCTGAAGCGGTAAGTTCAATTGCTTTAAAAGCGCAGGAAGGCTCGATAAAAGTCAGTAATGTATCCAAAATTGCTGAAGCAATGAAGAATAACGCGACCGCTTCAAAAGTAAGTGCCGTTGAAATATACGGAAGGACTAAAAACGGTCTGCAGAAGGCAATAGATCAAGCAAAGGCAGTCGATCAAATAAACGAGCTGTCGGCAGCCATACTCGAAATTACAAACCAGACCAATCTTCTTGCACTGAATGCCGCTATAGAGGCAGCGAGAGCAGGGGAGGCAGGTAAGGGCTTTGCAGTTGTTGCAGAAGAGATCAGAAAGCTGGCGGAGGATTCAAAGAATACTGTTAATAGAATACAAAGCTTTACTAAAATAATTTTCGAAGCTGTACAGAATCTGACGTCCAGTTCGGGGGAGATACTTGAATTCATCGACAAGCAGGTTTCAAAGGATTACGATTATCTGGTCGAAGCCAGCGAACAGTATAGTGCCGATACATCCGCCATTAACGACATGGTGACGGATTTCAGCGCAACCTCGGAAGAGCTTCTGGCTTCTATCGATAATATGACCAAAGCGATTACAGAAATAGCCAGCTCTGCAAATGAGGAAGCGCAGGGAGCTTCGAGTATTGCACAGGAAGCGACTGATATTGCGCGCTTGTCAGATGAAGTGATTAATCTGTCCGAATCGGCAAAAAATAAATCTGATTCATTGATCAAAGCGGTTTCAATGTTCAAGATATAAAAGAAAATTAATGGAAAGTCTGATAATCGTTACTTATAAAAATCACCTTAAGAACACTGTAGATATTAAGGTGATTTTTTTCATTATCTTATAGACAAGCAATTAGTGGTATGGTATTATAAATTCAATTAAATCGAAAACCTTTTAATTAGTCCCGAGAGGCTGGAAGGGTAGCAATTGTTGCGTATATTACTGGTATGACACCTTTGATGATTATGCTTCCTGCCTTAGGGCAGGAAGCATTTCTGATTTTATAAAGAAAATCAGGCTGGGCAAAATGTGTATAATGAATATGGAAGGGAGGTCCCGGGTATGATCGACAAGGCTGAAATAATGGATGAAAGCGGCATCATGAGAGCCGTTACAAGGATTGCGCACGAGATAATAGAAAAGAACAAGGGCGTCGAAAACGTATACCTTATAGGGATACAGAGAAGGGGCGTGCCGCTTGCCAAGCTGGTTGCATCGAAAATTCGCGAGGTGGAGGGAACGGAAGTCCCGGTCGGTATACTGGATATCACCTTTTACCGCGACGACCTCAGCATGCTTTCGGAGCATCCGGTCGTCAATGGGACCGAAATCAATTTTCCTGTAACGGATAAGGTTGTAATTCTGGTAGATGACGTCATTTATACGGGTCGTACCGTGCGTTCAGCGATAGACGCCATAATGGACATCGGAAGGCCGAGGATGATACAGCTTGCGATACTGATAGACAGAGGACACAGGGAACTCCCCATCAGAGCCGATTACGTAGGCAAGAATGTTCCGACTTCAAAGACGGAGGTCGTGAATGTCAAGCTATTCGATATAGACAAAGTGAATGTTGTTACTTTAAGCGATTTGGAAGTCGGAATGAGGCATTGAGTAAGGACTTGTCCTTACTCTTTTTCATACGTTGGGTAAAATAAACAGGACTGGAAGGCGGTTAATTTTATGAACTTAAAATCGAAAGACCTGCTCGGGCTCAAAAACGTTTCCGCTGAAGAAATAGAATATATACTGGATACTGCCAAAGCCATGAAATACGTGGTTTTGTCAAATAGTAAAAAGACTCCGCACCTGCAGGGTAAATCGATAATCACGCTGTTTTACGAAAACAGCACGAGGACGCGCCTCTCCTTCGAGCTTGCATCCAAATACATGAGTGCGAGCGCAGCCAATATTTCCGCATCAGCGAGCAGCGTATCCAAGGGTGAGACGCTGATAGACACCGGCAGAACGATCGACAGGATGGGAACCGACGTGATCATCATCAGGCACCCGCAGTCAGGGGCGCCACATCTCCTGGCTCAAAATGTAAAAGCCAGCGTCATCAATGCCGGGGACGGTATGAACGAGCACCCGACACAGGCGCTGTTGGACATGTTCACGATGAGGGAGAAGAAAGGCACACTTAAGGGTCTTAAGGTAGCCATACTCGGGGATATCTACCACAGCCGCGTCGCAAGGAGCAACATATGGGGTCTTACAAAAATGGGCGCCGAGGTTTCGCTCGCGGGACCCGCGACGTTGATGCCTCCCGATATAGAAATGACCGGCGCAAAGGTTTTCAACACCATACATGAAGCGCTGATAGACGCAGATGTTGTAATGGCGTTGAGACTGCAGCTTGAAAGACAGAAAAAGGCGCTGTTTCCGACAGTCAGGGAATATTCGAGATTCTTCGGGCTTGACGAGAATCGCCTGCAGCTTGCCAGTAAGGATGCGCTCATTATGCACCCAGGTCCGATAAACCGAGGAGTCGAGCTTACCAGCGCAGTGGCGGGAGATGACAACTCTGTGATAGAAGAGCAGGTAACGAACGGAGTGGCAGTCAGAATGGCGCTGCTGTATCTTTTGACCAGGAGGAATAGCAATGAAGCTGCTAATTAAAAACGGACATATCGTCGATGCAAAAACAGGAACGGACGGGATATACGATCTGCTGGCTGTAGACGGTAAAATAGCGGAAATAGCGAAGGAATTGAATGAAGAGGGCTGCGAGGTCATAGACGCAAAAGGTAAGCATGTATTGCCGGGACTTGTCGACGCACATTGCCACCTGAGAGATCCGGGCTTCGAATACAAGGAAGACATAGAGAGCGGTACAAGAAGCGCAGCGATGGGAGGCTTCACCTCAATTGCCTGCATGCCCAACACCAATCCTGTTACAGATAACGAAGCCGTTATAAAGTATATAATCAACAAGGCGAAGCAGGAAGGCTGCGTGAACGTATACCCGATAGGAGCCATTTCGAAGGGCCAGAAGGGAGAAGAACTGGCGGAGATAGGAGAACTGAAATTCGCAGGCGCCGTAGCGATTTCGGACGACGGTAAGCCGGTCAGGAGCCCATCGCTGATGAAGAAAGCCCTGCAGTATGCTTCGATGTTCGACATAACAGTGATCTCGCACTGCGAGGACCTGGACCTGGCTGAGGAAGGCGTAATGAATGAAGGCTACATGTCGACCATCCTGGGCTTGAAGGGGATACCGGCCGCGGCTGAGGAAACGATGGTGGCAAGGGAGCTGATACTGTCGGAATACACAGGCGTCCCGATCCATATAGCGCATGTAAGTACCGCATTGTCGGTGGAACTGATCAGGAACG
This sequence comes from Bacillota bacterium, assembly GCA_023439545.1. GTDB lineage: Bacteria > Bacillota > Clostridia > Acetivibrionales > DTU013 > JAEYOM01. Next base: position 6,172 of record JAEXNT010000067.1, on the reverse strand, counting down.
CCAAAAAGCGCGGCGTAAAGGTCACATGTGAGACATGCCCGCATTACTTCTCGCTTACGGAGAATGCCTGCGAAGGCTATAATACTAATGCAAAGGTCAATCCTCCGCTTAGGACGGCGGAAGACGTAAAGGCGATCATCGAGGGCATAGCTGACGATACGATCGATATAATCGCGACGGATCACGCGCCGCATCACAGGGATGAAAAGACAGTCGAGTTCAGCCTTGCCGCTAACGGACTGGTAGGCTTTGAAACGGCTCTGCCGCTGGCGCTCACGCACCTTGTAAAGCCTGGGATAATCAGCATTTCAAAGCTGGTTGAGAAAATGAGCCTCAATCCGGCGAAGATACTCAGTATCTACAAGGGCACACTAGAGGTCGGAAGCGCCGCGGACATTACGATAGCAGATCTTAAGGACGAATACACGGTAGATATTTCAAAATTCCAGTCGAAGTCAAAAAATTCACCTTTCGGCGGTATGAAGCTGTGCGGCTCCGTCTGGGGAACCATAGTGAACGGCAGGGTAATAGTAAGCGACAGGATTATGCTCTAAGGCTGTGCGGCAGGATACCGCGCGGATAAGTTCCCGACCGGATAAGTTCCGGGCGTAAAGCTACTGACTGGATAAAATCCAGGGCTGAAGATCCTGTCTGGATAAATTCCAGACTCGCAGGCAAATAGATATTGGAGGACACTCATGGCTGAAAAAATGTTTATCGACAAGCTCATAGAGAGCATAAGGAAGTGCGGCAACCCGACAGTGGCGGGCCTTGACCCGAAACTCGAGTACGTGCCGGCCGTTATCAGGGAAAAGGCCTTCAAGGAACACGGGAACGGTTTTGCGGGCGCAGCAGCGGCGATCACGTGCTTCAATAAAAAATTGATAGACGCGCTCTGCGATATCGTACCCGCGGTAAAACCACAGCTGGCGTATTATGAAATGTACGGCCTTGAAGGGATCGGAGCGTTCCATGAAACCTGCTCATACGCGAGGTCGAAAGGGCTTCTTGTAATCGCGGACGGGAAGAGGAACGACATAGGTACGACTGCGGAAGCTTATTCCGCGGCATTTCTTGGCAGGACGAAGATAGAGGACGGCGAATACTCCGCATTCGACGCCGATGCCCTGACTGTCAATCCTTATCTCGGAGTCGACGGAATCAAGCCTTTTACAGACAACTGTTCAAAGTATGGCAAAGGGATATTCGTGCTGGTTAAGACTTCGAACAAATCTTCCGGGCAGTTTCAGGATCTCGTACTCGAGGGCGGAAGGCGCGTATATGAAAAAGTGGCCGGTCTCGTAGATGAATGGGGAAGCGAAATCATCGGGAAATCGGGCTACAGCAGCGTCGGGGCGGTAGTAGGCGCTACCTGGCCCGAACAGGCAAAGGCACTGAGGGAAATCATAAAAAAGGCGTATATACTGGTTCCGGGATACGGAGCGCAGGGCGGTACGGCTAAAGACGTGATGAATTCCTTCAACAGCGACGGCCTGGGGGCGATAGTAAATGCATCGCGCAGTATAATGTGCGCGTGGAAATCGGAAAAATGGTCGGATAAATACGGTGAGGAAGCATTTGACATGGCTGCAAGAGCTGAAGTGATAAGGATGCGGGATGAGATCAATGAAGCGCTTGAAAAGTTGTAAATATAATTTGAAGCAATATATGCCCGGATCCGAACATGAAAGCTTGAAGAAAAGCAGCAGTTTATATAGACAGGGGTGTTCACAATGAAAGCATATTTGGCGCTTGAAGACGGTACGATCCTCGAAGGCAGCAGTTTCGGCGCTGTCGGAGAAGTGATAGGAGAATTTGTTTTCAACACGGGAATGACAGGGTATCAGGAGGTTTTGACAGATCCGTCCTACTGCGGACAGATCGTTACGATGACATACCCGCTTATAGGCAATTACGGCGTAAACCTTGAGGATATCGAATCCGCAAGGCCGCAGGTAAAGGGCTTCGTTGTCAGGGAGATGTGCAAGACGCCGAACAACTGGAGATCGCTCGAAACGCTGAGCGAATATCTCGGAAGGAACGGTATTATAGGAATAGAAGGTATAGATACCAGGGCTCTGACGAGGATACTCCGCGATAAAGGCACTATGAAGGGCATTATATCGACCGCTCCCGACTTCAGACTGGAAAACAGGCTTGAACAAATCAGAGAGTACAGTGTCGACCATCCGGTAGAACAGGTAACTGTTAAGAATACGATCCACCACGAAGGCTCCGGCCTGAGAGTAGCGCTGATAGATTACGGTATCAAGCTCAACATAGTCCGGTCGCTGCTCAGAAGGAACTGTGAAGTGTTCCAGTTTCCCGCGACGGTGACCTCGGAGGAGATACTTGCTGTCGAGCCCGACGGCATAATGCTGTCGAATGGCCCGGGAGATCCGAAGGACTGCGGGCAGCAAATACAGACGTTGAAAGAACTGATCGGTAAAAAGCCGATCTTTGGAATATGTCTCGGTCATCAACTCACTGCGCTTGCAATGGGAGGCGATACCGAAAAGCTCAAATACGGTCACAGGGGTTGCAACCATCCGGTAAAGGATGTGGAAAGGGATCTTACCTATATAACCTCTCAGAATCACGGTTATACGATAATCGAGGATAGCCTCGACAAAACGGACATGAAGGTAAGCCACAGGAATATGAACGACGGCACGGTCGAAGGCGTAAGATACCTGAACGTTCCTGTGTTTACGGTGCAGTTCCATCCTGAAGCATCGCCGGGACCTGCAGACACAGCTTATCTGTTCGACAGGTTTGTGAAAATGATGGAGGATTGGAAAGGAGTTAAAGATGCCAAGACGTAATGATGTCAGTAAAGTAATGGTTATCGGTTCCGGACCGATCATAATAGGGCAGGCGGCGGAATTTGATTATGCTGGAACTCAGGCCTGCCAGGCGCTTCGTGAGGAAGGCGTTGAAGTCGTACTCGTCAACAGCAATCCCGCCACGATAATGACAGATACGAATATAGCGGACAAAGTTTTTATAGAGCCGCTTAACGCGGAAACAGTGAAGAAGATAATAATCAGGGAAAAGCCCGACAGCCTTTTGCCGACGCTCGGAGGCCAGACAGGTCTGAACCTGGCAATGGAGCTTGCGGAATCGGGTTTTCTTGAGGAACAGGGCGTAAAGCTCCTGGGAACTGCTACCGAAGCAATAAAGATGGCCGAAGACAGGCAGGCTTTCAAGGATACGATGGAAAGCATCGGCGAACCCTGTATCGTGAGCAAGGTCGTCACAACAGTGGAAGACGCACTCGATTTCGCTGAAGAGATAGGTTATCCGGTCATAGTAAGGCCGGCTTATACGCTTGGCGGCACTGGCGGCGGTATAGCATCGGACAGGGACCAGCTGAACGAAATAGCTACAAATGGACTGAGGCTCAGCAGAGTCGGACAGGCGCTTATTGAAAAATGCATAGCCGGCTGGAAGGAAATAGAATATGAAGTCATGCGCGACGGGAAAGGCAACGTGATCACTGTCTGCAACATGGAAAACATAGATCCCGTCGGAGTCCATACGGGCGACAGCATCGTCGTAGCGCCCTCCCAGACGCTGTCGGACAAGGAATACCAGATGCTGAGGTCGGCGTCGCTGAAGATCATATCAGCTCTCGGCATACAGGGAGGCTGCAACGTTCAGTTCGCGCTGCATCCCACGAGCTTTGAATACGCAGTAATCGAAGTGAATCCGAGAGTGAGCCGTTCGTCCGCATTGGCGTCAAAGGCCACCGGCTACCCGATCGCGAAGGTTGCAACGAAGATAGCGATAGGCTACGGTCTCGATGAGATAAGGAACGCTGTTACCGGCAAAACCTACGCCTGCTTCGAACCGACTCTCGATTATGTCGTCGTGAAGATCCCGAAATGGCCCTTCGACAAGTTTGTAAAGGCTGAGAGGACGCTCGGCACGCAAATGAAGGCGACAGGTGAGGTAATGTCGATCAGCAGCTCCTTCGAGGCAGCGCTGATGAAGGCGATCCGCTCGCTGGAGCTCAATATAAACACACTTGAACAGGATATTTACAAGTCCCTCGATACCGATGCGATCAGAAAGAAGCTGAGGGATATAAACGACGAGCGTCTGTTCGTGATAGCCGAGGCGTTGCGAAGGGGCGTAAGCATCGAAGAGATAAACGAAATAACCAAAATAGACGACTTTTTCCTCGCAAAAATTAATGAACTTGTCACGATGGAGGAAAAGCTCAAAGGCTTTACAAGGGAGACACTGCCTCCGGAATTGCTGCGAAAAGCCAAAAAAATGGGTTTTCCGGACATCGTCATTGCAAAGTATACCGGCAGCGACAGAAAAGCGATAAAGCAATTGAGAAAAGAATTTGGAATCAATGCGGCATACAAGATGGTCGATACCTGCGCAGCCGAATTCGAAGCCGTTTCACCTTATTATTACTCCACATACGACCAGTTCAGCGAGGTCAGGAAGAGCGACAGAAGGAAAGTGCTCGTTATAGGCTCCGGCCCTATAAGAATCGGCCAGGGTATAGAGTTCGACTACTGTTCGGTACATTCGGTCTGGGCCTTGAAGGAACAGGGCTATGAGACCATCATAGCGAACAATAACCCTGAAACCGTCAGCACCGACTTCGACACCTCGGACAGACTGTATTTCGAACCGCTGACGATAGAGGACGTTGAAAATATAATAGAGACGGAAAATCCCGAGGGCGTCATAGTTCAGTTTGGAGGCCAGACTGCCATAAAGCTCGTGAACGCTCTGAGCGACTACGGTATAAAGATTTTCGGAACACAGGCGGAGGATGTTGACGCAGCAGAGGACAGGGAGAAGTTCGACAGGATACTTGAAGAAGTCGGCATTCCGCGTCCGAAGGGAAGGACGGTCTATACGCTCGAGCAGGCGCTCAAGGCCGCAAACGAGCTGATATATCCGGTGCTTGTCCGCCCTTCGTATGTACTTGGCGGCCAGGGCATGGAAATAGCCTACAGCGACAAGGATGTAACCGAGTTCATGGAGATAATAAACCGTGTAAAGCAGGAGCACCCGATACTCGTAGATAAATACCTGATGGGAAAGGAAATTGAAGTAGACGCCATATGCGACGGGGAAGACATACTGATACCGGGGATAATGGAGCATCTCGAACGCGCCGGCGTACATTCGGGCGACAGTATCTCGGTCTATCCGGCCAATACGCTAAAAAAAGCCGTTGTCGACAAAATAGTCGACTGCTCGTATAAACTCGCGAAGGCCCTGAATGTAATCGGGCTTATAAACATACAGTACGTGCTTTATAACGAAGAACTGTATGTGATCGAAGTAAATCCGAGGTCCAGCCGTACGGTGCCGTATATCAGCAAGGTCACGGGCATCCCGATGGTGGATATCGCGACAAAGCTCATGACAGGCAAAAAACTGAGCGACTTCAAATACGGTACTGGACTTTACAGGAATTCGGATTATGTTGCGATCAAGGTGCCGGTATTCTCCTTTGAGAAGCTGCACGACGTGGATACCAGCCTCGGACCTGAAATGAAATCGACAGGCGAAGTGCTCGGAATAAGCAGAGATTTCCATGAGGCGCTTTATAAAGGTATAATCGCATCAGGAATGAAGCTCCCTGAAAAAGGCGGCGGTATACTGATGACGGTAAGGGACTCCGACAAGACCGAGCTTCTGGCTATCGCAGAGCGCTTCGAAAAGCTCGGGTATGTGCTGTACGCTACCGGCAAGACAGCAAATATGCTCAACATGCACGGCATAGCCACTAACGCTGTTAAAAAGCTCGACGAGGGTTCGCCGAATCTGCTCGATCTGATATCCTCGGGAAATATAAAGCTCGTGATCAACACGCCGACAAAAGGGCGCCAGCCCCAGCGCGACGGCTTCAAGATAAGGCGAAAGGCAGTCGAAATGTCGATACCGTGCCTGACCTCGCTCGATACTGCAAAGGCTGTCATAAGCTGCATAGAGATGGAGAGAAGAAGCAAAGGGTTCGAGGTCGTCGATCTGAGCGTTTTCGACTGATGCAGGACGTTTAGCGCCAGCGGCGCGAGTTTCCTTTAAAACGTCCAATGAGGACGTTTAGCGCCAGCGGCGCGAGTTTCCTTTAAAACGTCCAATGAGGACGTTTAGCGCCAGCGGCGCGAGTTTCCTTTAAAACGTCCAATAAGGA
>JAEXNT010000018.1 GCA_023439545.1 Bacillota bacterium | reverse complement strand
GTTTACGGGCGCTGGTAATAAGCTCATCGCATGCGGCAGACCGTACCAACGCCCTTTAGGCGTGGCTAGTAGTAAAGGGCTATGCCCGTTAAAGAAAAACCACCGGCTAGGCCGGTGGATCATTATTTTCAATTTATACTTGACAAATGGTAGAGCACTCTGTAATATAGAGTTAATAGGATACAATATTATCCATGAAAGAAAGGCAAATTTATATGAAAACTGAAGAAGCGCTGGAACAAATCTCATATATCAAAGACCTGCTATCAAAAAGCCGGCTCAAAGCATGCGAAGGATACCCGATATTTCTGCTGGTCGGCATCTTCTGGTTTGCCGCAAATGCATTAATGGTTGCGGCAAGCTATTTTGCATGGCTCAACTATTTATGGATACTTTATGCGGCGGCAGCCGTTTTTACCGCCAGGACTGTAATCCTGCGTCACAAATGGCTGGCGATGGACATTAAGCTTCTTAAACAGTTGAGAGAACAGTGTATTTTTATTTTGATAATGTCTGTTCCGGTCGGTGTGCTTTTGTTCCTAAGCGCCGACTGGGCATTCAAAGCCTATATACCGTTCCAGGTGGGTCTTATCTATATGGCGGCGGGAGTCTTCATTGGACGTGACCTTAAAATAATCGGATTCGGAATGGCTGCTACTTCACTGGCATCGCTCCTTATGCCTTACCCGATTCAGGACTTGTGGCTGGGAGTCGTCGGGGGAGGAGGTCTGATAGTGACGGGAATGATTTTCAGGAATCAGGTGAAAAAGATTGGATAAAAATGAGATAAAGAATCTGAACGATGTTTTTTTACCCAAAGCGCGCCTGGGAATAATGACAGTATTAATGGCGGCGGAAGAAAGTGATTTTTCGACTATCAAAAAACAGCTCGGGATGAGCGACGGCAATCTCGGCGCGCATATGCGCGTACTTGAGGAACAGGAGTATATCACACTCGAGAAGATGTTTGTCAAACGCCGTCCCAAAACAGTGTACAAAATTACGGAAAAAGGGCGGAAAGCATTTTCCGAGCACCTCGCAAATCTGGAAGAGGTAATAAGGATGTCATTGAAATGAACCCATGAATGGAGTGGAAAAAGATGTATCATATCGAAGTTGAACAACTGACTAAAACATATAAGAGTACAAAAGCTGTCGATAGCGTTTCTCTCAAAGTAAAAGAGGGTGAAGTTTTCGGAATGCTGGGAAGAAACGGAGCGGGCAAAAGTACTACTATTGAGTGTATGACCGGCTTGAAAAGATTTGACCATGGAGAGGTAAGGGTCGCCGGTCTCGACCCCACAGTGCAGCGAAAGGAATTGTATGGCCGTATAGGGGTTCAACTTCAGGAAACCGCCTTTCAGAACAAGATAAAGGTAGCGGAGCTTTGCAGGCTGTTTGAAACATTCTATCGAAAGCCCAGGCCGTATAAAAAACTGTTGGAGGCTTTTAACCTGGCCGATAAGGAAAGCTCCTACGTGGGGGATCTGTCAGGAGGGCAGCGCCAAAGGCTTTCTATCGTACTCGCACTGATTCCCGATCCTGAGATAATATTCCTGGATGAGCTGACGACCGGTTTGGATCCTCAGTCCAGACGTTCCATGTGGAATTATATAAAGAAACTAAGGGGCGAAGGCCGCACGGTATTTCTGACCACTCATTATATGGAGGAGGCGGAATGCCTTTGCGATAGGATCTGTATTATAGACTGCGGGAAGATAATCGCACTGGACACGGTCAGAAGCGTGATCGATGCGTGTGGCATCGATTCTAAAGTCACTTTCGAATCGACCCGGGATATTTACGGCATTTTACAGCAGGCTTTTCCCTCCACTGCAAAAGTGGAAAGGGTCGGGAGTAAATATGCGGTCACGGGCTGCTGTGAGGAGTTGCTCAACAAGGTCACCTGTGTATTGGAGCACAATAAACTAGATTACAGGGATATCGACATAAAGAGGCCCGGCCTTGAAGACGCTTTCATAAAGCTGACCGGGAATATAATATCAGAGGAGTGATGTTAATGAATACCGCATTTATGCTCGTACGTACAGAATTCAGGTTGTTTTTCAGGAATTTTGCAGGTGTTTTTTTCGTATTGCTGTTTCCGATATTTTTGCTCCTGTTTTTCGGAAGCATGTTCGGAAATGATCCCATACAGCTCTATAATGGCCACGGCACAATAGACGTCGATGTACCGGTGTTTTCATGCGTTGTACTGGCGATAACCGGCATATTGCTGATCCCGTGGACAGTTACCCGTTACAGGGAGAATAAGATCCTGAAAAGATACATGGCTACGCCAATCAAGCCAAGGGATATATTGGCATCGCAACTGGCAGTAAATCTCGTAATGGCTGCGGTTGGGATCATTACGTTGGTCCTTGCTGCAAAGATTGTATTTGATATAATCCTGCCGACTAATATTATTTCGGTAGTAACGGCGCTTATTATTACGGCTGTCAGCATATTTTCAATAGGACTTTTTATAACTAGCATTTCCTCCGGCATCAGAGCTTCAAACGTGATATCGTTACTGGTCTACTTTCCCATGTTGTTCCTGTCGGGAGCAATAATGCCGTTGGACACCATGCCTGACGGTATGGCTGGTATAGGCAGGATGCTGCCTTTTTCATATGGTATAGATCTCGTTAAGGGGGTTTGGTTCGGTGGAAATCTATTTGATTTTTCAACAGATATACTCATATTGATTATAGTTTTTTTTGTTTGCACAACCGGCTCTTTGATATTGTTCAGATGGGAGTAGTATTGTAATGCGGGCTATGGCAACAATACTTCAGGACTTTTGGGAGAGGCTTCTGGTATAATCGAACTTAATGGAAAAGCAATTCTTGTCGGTTATTCACAGGGGGAATCCAATTGTTCATCTATTTGACGTCAGGCATATCTGTGCTTATTTCACTGGGCTCATTGTTTATTTCTTATTACGTTTTAAAAAGCCAGGGGAGACGAGCTGAATGACATCGATATTGTCCAGAGCGATACAAACGATTTAAAAACGATCTATGCGAGGTTCCAGAATGATTTCGACGCCAATGAGATAAAAGAGTACAAACACATAGAAATGCTATTTAACTATATCCATACCGATGTAGCGCAGAAAAATTCTATATTGAAAAGAATAACAGGCGATATCAGGGATGAATATTTCTGCGAGAAAAAACAGTATTCCCGGCAATTCTTCCGGCAATTCCACGTCTTAATATTTCTTAATAAATTTCCTCTTACCACATAATTTATTCGATTTATAATACTAACTGAATCGAAGGCAGAGCCGCGGCGGGCCGGTACAATCCGAGCCTCCGGCTTTGCCGCGTTTGGACAAAGGAGAAGACGGATGAGCTTTATTACTTTTGAGAATGTGGAGAGGGAATACCATGTCGGAAGCCACACGATAAAAGCGGTCGACGGCATCAGCTTCGGTCTGGAGCAGGGGACTGTCAACGTTGTGCTGGGGCAAAGCGGGGCAGGTAAAACGACTGTGCTCAATTTGATAGGCGGGATGGATTCGCCGACAAGGGGCCGTATCATCGTGGATGATCAGGAGATTTCCAGGATGTCGGAGCATGAACTGACAACCTACAGGAGAAATAAAATAGGCTTTGTTTTTCAGTTTTACAATCTGGTGCCCAATCTGACCGTTCTGGAAAATGTGCAGCTGGCGAAGGAAATATGCAGCGATCCGCTGGATTCGAAAGAAATGCTCGAAAAAGTGGGCCTTGAAAACAGGCTGGATAATTTCCCGAGTCAGATATCCGGCGGAGAGCAGCAGAGAGTTTCAATTGCAAGGGCTTTGGCAAAAAATCCGCAGATAGTATTGTGCGATGAACCCACGGGAGCCCTGGATTCGGCAACGGGCCGCATGGTCCTCAGGCTGATATGCGACGCGGCCACGAATATGGGGAAAACGGTCATAATCGTCACGCATAACGCCCTGATAGCGGATATGGCGGACGCCGTCATTCACATGAAGGACGGGAGGATCAGCCGGATAAGGTACAACAATAACCCGAAGGACGCAGAGGAGATCGCATGGTAAAGGGAACTCTTTTCAGAAAATCCATAATGGATATGCGTAAATCCAAAGCCCAGTTCATATCGATCTTCATCATGGCCACCCTGGCCGTTACCATCGTTACCGGACTCGACAGCGTCTGGAAGACTATAGAAGATCACTCCGGCATTATGTATGCGGCCACCAACATATCGGATATGTGGATAAATGTTGCAAATCCCACGGAAAAGGAACTTTGGAGCATTTCAAGGATCGACGGCGTGGAAAAGACGGAAAAACGGTTTGTGATAAATGCCATTACGAGTTTGAAGGGCAACCCGACGCTTCGCATCTATGCGGTCTCCGGCCAAAATACGCTTGACAGGCCGATGCTTAAGCAGGGCGGACTCTCTACCCGCAGCGGTGCGATACTGGACGAGGCCTTTGCAAAAAAGCACGGGCTAAGTATAAACGACAAGATCGATGTTAAAATAAATGACAAATGGGTCGGTTTCCGCATCGAAGGGCTGGCTCTGAGCAGCGAGCATATTTATTCCGTCAAGGGCACGACCAGTATAGTGCCTGACTCCGGAAAATACGGGTTTATCATAATAAACGAAGATATGCTCAAGAGCATATATGGCTCGAAGGTGTACAGCCAGATATGCGTAAAGCTCTCCCCGGCGGCTGATGTAGCGCGGGTAAAAGCCGACGCCGACAAGGCGGTCGGAGATGACCTGATCGGGATCGTCGCAAGGGGCGACGACAGCAGTACAAACAATATCAACTCGAACATAAGACAGTTCAAGACCCTTGCCACAGTGTTTCCATTGATGTTTTTCCTGGTTACCGCACTTATTACGCAAAGCACGATGCTGCGTATGGTAGAAAACCAACGAAGCCAGATAGGTATTCTGAAAGCGCTCGGCTATACCAAAAGACGCATTATGTGGCATTATACGTCCTACGGCGTATATATGGGCTTGCTGGGAGCCCTGCTCGGGCTGTTGATCGGTCCCAACTTCTTCGGCAGGCTGCTTATACCGTGGCTTAAACTGAGTTTTACGGATTACAGTATCTCGGTCAACCTTTCCAATTTCATATTCAGCCTGATATTGATACTTGCCTGTACCGGCGGTGTTTCGCTTTACGCCTGTCTCAAGCTTCTGAGGGATTCTCCCTCCGTTCTGCTCAGAGACAAGCCGCCGAAGGAGGGAAGCCATATTTTCCTCGAATTCCTGCCGAAGCTCTGGGACAGGATGAGGTTCAGCCGCAAGCTCATTGCTCGGAATACCTTGAAAAACAAGATGCGGATGATCATGAGCGTACTCGGTATAACAGGCTGCACAGGGCTCATTGTGGCGGCGTTCACGCTGTGCAGCATGGTGAACGGTATCGCTCGGCAGACGTATAACGTCACCTACGCCTACGACCAGAAAATTATACTCGACAGTAAAGCGGATTCGCGCTTTATCAGTAATATGAGGCTTGACGGGACAGTACAGCAGATGGAGGAGACGGCGGTAGAGATTATTTGCCCGGATGGAGGAAGAATGATGAAGCTGCTTACGGTTTTACCGCAGGATAGTCCCCTCGTCCATCTCAGGGATACCGGCGGCAAGCCCGTACTCCTTCCGCAGGACGGCATTACGGTGACCAGAAAGCTTGCGCAGACACTGAATGTCAAGGCGGGCGACATTATAGAGCTCAAGCGCACGGGCAAGGGTTGCGTAAAGGTACCCGTAAGGCAGATCGTATACATGGCCACAGGGCAGGGAATGTATATGACGGACAAATACTTCGAATCCCTCGGGGAAACCTTCAAGCCCTCCGCGATACTTGTAAAGTGGAATGGTCAACCCGACGGGACTTTTCTCAAAAGCGATTATGTCGATGAATACGTGGACAGGTTCAGCCAGATAAAGGACGTCAAAGCCAGCACGAAGGTCGTTTATATTGCGGCGATACTGCTTATATTCCTTGGCGGGATACTGGCATTTGTAGTCCTTTATAACAGCAGCATACTGAATTTTTCGGAACGTATCCGGGATCTTACCACTTTGAAGGTTCTGGGATTTTATCAAAAAGAGATACGTTCGCTGGTGCTTACCGAAAATATCCTTTCCGTAGTTTTAGGGTCGGTATTCGGCATACCGGTGGGGAAAGTCATAGCCGCTATCGCCGCTGGAGGACTGGATGACCAGATGGATCTGCTGAGCCGTATATCTTTTGGTACCGTAGTACTGTCGGGCTTGATAACGCTGGTTTTTGCCCTGATAATCAACGGCATTGTGGCTGAAAAAATGAAAAAAATCGATATGCTTGAGTCGTTAAAAAGCGTCGAATAAAATAATCGGAGGTATGAAAATGATCGAGATTTTACTAAAACATAAAAAGTGGACGCTTGCCGGCGCCGGCATACTTATACTGCTTGTAGCTATTGGCATAATCGGATATAATTTGATATGGGCGGATAAGGACAAGAGCCTCGAGGCGGCAGCCTTGGAACCGGCTCCGGACTATAGCCTGGATGCCTGGGGAGAGGTAAAATACGAAAAGGTTTACGACATAAATATAGACTTTCCCGCTGCGGTGACCGACGTCAAGGTCAAGGAGGGAGACCGTGTTTCACTGGGGCAGGAACTGGTGACACTCGACATGTCGGAATACCTGGGAATGATGGATAAACTCAAAGAGCAGCTTGCAGCCGGACAGGCGGGGCAAAGCGTTGCAAAACAGGACACCGGCGCGCTTTTTGAGGATATTGCGCAACTGCAGAAGGATATAAAAACAAAAACCGATGAATTGAATAAAGGAACCAATTCAGACCTGAAAATTCTTCAGACTTCGCTGGAGTTGGCAAAAAAAGGACTGGAGAATGCGAAAAGAGACGTCCGGGACAACCAGGCGCTCTATGACGCTGGTACCGTCTCAAAAAGCTTGCTGGACCAGTATAAGGACATATTGGACCAAAGGGAAAAAGCCCTGTCGGACATCGAGATCAACATAAACAGAACGAAAAGCTCCCTGAAGACTGAACTCGATCAGTTGAAGATTTCCTTGAAGTCCAAACAGGAGCAGCTCGATCAGATAGAAAACTCCAACGATGCGAATACGGCAAAACAAAGCAGCAGCGTGAACGTCTCCCAAATCGACCTTGATATGATGAAAAACAAAAGTAGTAAGGATTATCTGGATGGCAGCCGGATCGTATCGAGTGTGAAAAACGGCATAGTTCAGAATATCGGAGTTGTGAACGGAACGATGCTCGGAGCGCAGAACATGCCGACAAGGGTGCTGCAGCTGATTGACGCCGATTCGATAATAGTCAGCGCTGAAGTCGACGAAGAATTCATTAAAAATGTGACGCCTGGCGAGTCCGTCAGGATAGTGCCTGCGTCGGACGCCAACCTGACCATTCCCGGAGTAGTTTCTCAAATATCCAACGTTGCTGTTGAAAAGGACGGGAAACGGATCGTAAAGGTAGAGATTAAGCCGCAGGATCCGAAGGGAGAATTGAAACCCGGATATACGGCGGATGTGTATTTTAACTAGAGCAGCAAGCTATACGGGATCATTCGTTCGTTGCTCGCTTATGCGGAAGGGGTGGGATTATGGAAAAAATTCTGATAGTTGACGACGATAAGGAAATCGCGCTGCTGATATCGGACGCTCTTACAGATGAAGGGTATGAATGCCTTCCGGCATTCAACGGGCAGCATGCGCTCACTTTGCTCAAGGATAACCCTGATATTTCGTTGATACTGCTGGACATTATGATGCCCGATACCGACGGACTGGAAATCTGCAGGAAGATCAGGAATACCGTATCCTGCCCGATCCTTTTCGTGACGGCCAAAAACCGTACGTATGACGCCATGCTGGGCTTCGAAATGGGTGCGGACGACTATATTTCAAAACCTTTTGTCGTGGAGGAGCTCGTTGCGAGGGTAAAGGCCCATTTGCGCCGCGAGAAGAGAAATCTTCTGAAGAAAAACAGCGCCATGACTATCGGAAGCATCCGGATAGACCCGGAAAGCTATGAGGCAACAGTAAACGGCAAGCTCGTGGAGTTGTCCGCGAGGGAGTTCCAGCTGCTTTGCTATCTCTTTGAAAACGCCGGGAAGGTTCTGTCGAAGGAGCAGATATTCAGCGCAGTATGGGGTATGGACTTTGCGGATATAGGGACGGTAGCGGTCAATATAAAAAACCTGAGGGACAAGATCGACCGGGAAAACCGCTATATCAAAACAGTATGGGGTGTGGGCTATAAACTTGTGAGATATCCGGAGAATGAAAATGAGTATTAAGATCAAGCTTCCTCTACTTGTTCTGTCTGCTTTTATAATCAATATCCTGCTGGTCTACGGGTATTATAATTTGTTCCTGGCCAAGGAAATATCCGGTTTCAACATGAGCGTGCAGCAGCAGTTGCAGGCCGAAACGACGCGCGTTTCCGGGACGATAGAAAACAGGAGCGACTTTCGCGAGTTACTTCAAAATATAGCGCAGGAAAAAGGTCTTATAGTACGGGTGAGCGACGAGTCAGGCCTTACGGTTTTTCAGGCGGGAGAAGCGACGGATGTGGATGTTGTGAATAACGCTTCCAGTTTGTTTCACTATGATGGCCGTGTCTATCTGCTGAATATAACGAGACCGATGCCTGTCAAGAACATATCCTCTTATGCTTTGGCCTGGCATATTTTCCTGACGGAGGCATTGATAATACTCATCATTCTGCTGTTTTCCGCAGTTCCTGTATATCTGGACTATGCCAAGCCCATCGTTTCACTGCAAAAAAATATGGAACGTTATAAAGAAGGGATAAGGCCGCGGTGCGTTAACCGCAAGGATGAGATCGGGCTTTTGCAGAATGGGTTCGTCACGCTTACCGAGGCGATCGAAAAGGAAAAGCAGAAGCAGAATCTCATCATCGCCTCGATTTCACACTATATAAAGACGCCTCTCACTTCCATAATGGGTTTTGCCGAACGTCTGAAGAAGAGCTCGCTGCCGGCCGAAAGACATGAGCAGTATGTTGACATAATATACAATAAAGCGGTCGCGATCAATAATCTCGTCGAGGAATTCGACGAGTATCTGAACCTCCATATACACAGCGGGCTGAAGCAGCAAAGGATAACAGCCGAGAAGTTCTGCGCCGTTCTGAAATCGGATTACGAGGAGGAGCTGAAGGAAAGGGGAGTCGCGTTTTCCGTGAGCGTCGGCTGTCCACAGGACGCGCTTTTTGTGGATATTTCCAAAATGAGAAGGGTTTTCGGCAATATCATAGGCAACAGTCTGAAGCATTTCGGCCAAAAAGAACCTTCCATCTCCGTTTTTTGCTCGAGGCGCGGAGACACGGTGCATTTCTCCGTTGAAGATAACGGTACGGGTATACCCGAAGAAGAAATGCAAAAGATATTCGATCCTTTCTATACTTCTGATAAAAGCCGCTCTGTTGCGGGGCTCGGACTCTCGATATGCAGGGAGATTGTTGAAGCCTGCGGCGGGAGAATATGGGCCGGAAATAATGCATCCGGAGGGACCTCCATTAGTATTGACCTGCCCTGCTTTAACACGGACCGGTAGTATCCGTGGGAAGACACTTCATATACTATTACGTATAATTGTGAGGGTAGGAAAATTGAAGTAACTGATGTTTTCCGGGTGGACTAGTGGAAATATACCTGATATAATGCTGTATATACATGTATTGACCGATTACGTATAATCAGCAGGAGGAGAAAAATGAAAAGTACCATTACCAATGGAAAGATCACTTTTGTCTCGGATAATTTCAATGTCGAACCTTGGGTCCTTAGATTCAACGATGATGACATCAACTATTTCTGGCGGCCCGAAGCTCTCGAAAAACTGGGCGCCGCTATTTGTTTCCCGATGCTCGGCGCTGTGCCGGACAACAAGTATTTCCTCGATGGAAAAGAGTACACGATGGGAATGCATGGCTTTGCAAAGGACAGCGCCTACGAGATAGTGGAAAAATCACAAAACAGCATTACCTATGAGATCTCCGACAACGAAACTACCCTTGCGCAGTACCCTTACAAATTCAGGTTCCGTGTAATATATACAGTGGAGGGTACGACTCTCAGAACCGAATACAGGATCAAAAACCTTGATGATAAAGAGATGTATTTCTCAGTCGGCGGACACCCGAGGTTTGCCTGCCCGATCGGCGGTTTCGACACCGGACTCGGCTTCGCGGACTACTATCTGGAGCTTGACAAACCTGAAAGCACGACAAGCATCGTAAAGCATTACGAGCCGCTCGAGTTAATTGAGAAATTCTTCTCCGCAGACGGCAAAAAACTTCAGTTGGACTACAGCGAATTGGCCAAAGGCTGCATCACCTTCAATCCGATAAACTCCGACAATATCACTCTCAAGAGCGATAAAAGCACTCGCAGCACGAAGATACATCTGGGTGATGCGTCTCATTTCCAGATCTGGGCTGCCGTGGGCGGCGATTATATCTGCCTTGAACCGTGGTACGGCTCGATCACCTCTCTCCCGGCAGAGGAAATCGAGAGCCGGTGGAAGGAACGTCCGGGCACGCTGCATATCGCTCCGGGTGAAGAGATGGTATGCGCCTACAACATAACTATATCCAAATGATTTTTATACCGCTTTCTTGAGTCATAAAAAGCGGGAGAATGGAACACAAAGGCAGCGGACAGCTGCGAATGCTCCGTCCGCTCGTCCCACTCTCCTGCATCCAACAACTGAGCCCTGCCCTCCCGCTGCCTTATTTTCTATTTCAATAAGCCCAATTCTCTGGCGCGAACTACAGCATCGATCGAATTGTTGACGTCCAGTTTCAAATAGGCCTTTTTTGTATGAGTTCTGATCGTATTCAGACTAAGACCTGTTTCCTCAACTATCTGAGCAAATTTATACCCCTTTCCCAATAGCTCCAATACAAGCTTTTGCTGACTTGACAGCTTGACAGGGCTTGATCCGACAGCGTTTGTCAAGCCTTTGAAATGCTTCGACTGTTCATATGCCGCGAGGTAGACTTCCTTTGCGAATTTGCTCAGGCTTTCGGGCTGGTTTCCGTCTGCCTGGATATTTTTAAGTACTGATGACAAGACGGGCAGGATGGCTTTCCCCTCGTTTGCGATCACCCTTATGAAACCGAACGGCTGTAAAGTGATAAGAACGTTCAAAAGCCTGTTTTTGGCTTCCTTCCTATTCATTGAGACCCATTCGGCGACAGACAGCAGAACATCGGCCTCGGCTATGTCAAGTAGCCTGTCGTATTCCTGCGCCAGCTTTTTGATCCTGTTCAGGGCATAAACAGCCTTATCCGTTTGCGTAAGAAGGATATAAGCTCTGGCAGTTGTGAAATTTCGGAAGATCTTATAAAACGTGCCGAACGAATCGTCGGTAACATAGTAATTATCGAGCCATTTTCCGGCTGCCGCCCTGTCTCCGTTCAGAATCGCCGCCCTTGCCTCGTAGGCGGAAATGTTTTTATGAAGATATCCTGCGGAGCATTCCCTTATATAGTTATTCAGCTCTCTGACGGCTGCGGAGTACTTCTCCTTCTGGTTTGACAGCAAATAGATTTCAGCGGTCAATATGTGGATCGCATATACAAATTCGGGACTCATGTCCGCATTTACGGTTGACTTCAGAGAAACAGCGACGGCAAGCGCATCCTGCAAACGGTTCCTTTCCATCATCAAACCTGCCTCGGCGCCCGTAAACATAATATCAACGTTTTGCTTGATAATATTTTTTGACATCTCCATCATGTCATTTTTCACCTTCGGATCGGTCAGCTCGTGAAAATCGCGTATGCAGCGGTGTAAAAAGGGCAGTTGAACCGTAAAGGTCGGGGACTGTAGTTCCATGTGCTGCTGGGTTATGGCAGGAAGCTTCTGAAAACGTGAATGCAGATCTTTCAAATTGATCCTGCAGTCGAGCATAATGATGCCGTTCACATGCTCCATTACCTCGGGGCGGGCGGCTGCAATGGCGGGGAACATTGGGTAAAGCTTATCCAGGGTGTCATATACCCTTTGAATGTCGCCGTTGGCAAATGAGAAGAATATGTAGGGGATGTACAAAAACGGCATTTTCCTGCATATTTCCTCGGGCAGCTCCTGCAGGTTGTGGAGTATGTTGAATTCGACGTACTCGTCGAGTGAAAACGTCTTCAGACTGTAAAAATAGCTTATGGTCTGCGAAATGGCATTCATATCCCCGCTTTTACCGCATATCTTTTTGCTGTAAAAAAATCGCCCTTTTTCAGGTAATACCCGGCTACTCTTTTATTCAGCAAACGCTTGTCAAAAGCACTCTGGTCCAATTTTTCCCTCAGGAACTCCAAAAAGAGGTTGTGGTAGCGGTATTCCGTCCCAATCAGTGAAATATTGATATTACTGCCTATAAGGATATCCAGTTTTTCCTTGCATTTATCACTTTCTGTTATATACTCGGACATTTCCAGCGAAAACTTGTCGGGTACGGACGTGACCATAAGGAACTCGCGCAGGCCGGTGTCCAGCCTGCCCCAGATGTTTTCCTCGATAAAACCGTTAAGGGACATTGATTGGCCTTTATAGGACATATCTATATTTCCGCTCACGGCTATTGTATTTAATGCAATGACCCAGCCCTCGGTATAATCGTAAATTTTTTGGGCCTCCAGCTCTGTAATGAACCGCCCGTAGCTTGCGAAATGCTTCCTGATTTCACTGCTGCTGAAGGCGAGCTCCGAATTACCGATAAAAGAGATTCTGCCCTGTTCGTTCAAAGCTGAAAATGGAACCGGCAGGCAGCTTCTGCTCAGCATCACCACGGTTATGGAACGTGGGAGCCGCCTTACCACATATGGCAGGGATCTGAGTATTTCTTCGCTGGTTATTGTATGCAGATCGTCAAGTACGAGGGCATATTCCTCATTCTCGCCGGATATTTGGGAAAGCAGTTCCAAAGTGGATTCCACGGGAGACGTGCCGAAAGCCGGAGATCTGATCCACTGCAAAGCCTCCGGGCTGACAGTAAGGACGGTTGTCAGGGAAAGGCAGAAGAGCCTGTAAAAAAGGACCAATGTATTGTCATAGGAGTCGAGCGAAATCCAGGCGGTTCTCATACCCTTCTTTTTAAGCCATAATAACGTTGAAATGGTTTTGCCGTAGCCCGCCGGGGCTTGTACGTATATGTACTGGTTTTTAGACGCTGCATCGAACTTTTGCAGCAGTCCGGACCGGGGGGCGCATATTTCTGGCAGCGACACGGGTGTCTGCTTGTCGGTATGCAGATTGCTCACTTCTAACATCACCATCCCATTGTTTCCATAATATCATAACGATTGAAATTATAAAATAAAAATGTTTTTAATTTTATCATGCCTTGCCGGTAATTTTTCATAAAACATCACATAAACGAAAAAATATTCTTCTGAACAATCACATAACTGTGATTGTTCTTTATATGCGATAGCCTAGAATTTTATATAGATTTGTTGAAGGAATGTACGTTATGGAAGATATACTCTTGAAAACGCTGGATTTTGGGATAAGGATCGTTGAGATATCCAACTATCTGGAAGATGAAAACAAGAGATTTCACTTGATCGGCCGGTTGCTTGAATGCGGAACGGGAATCGGCGTCCTGCTGCGGATATCCGAGGCCATGCCGCAGTATCGCCGGGAAAACTGCATCAAAGCTTTCACGCTGGCATCGGAAGCTGAGTTCCTTCTGGAATTGATGGTAAAAACGGGCGCTATTTCAGACCAGCAAAGCAGACCTATCTTATCCGATTGCAGATCGATAATAAGCCGGCTTAAAAATATTGCGGGCAGTGAATCAAGCGGGATAGTGGATTCTAAAAGCGATAAGGAGAGTGGAAAATGAGGAAAATGGTATCTTTGATTGTGCTGTCAGTTATTGTGGTACTGCTGCCGACTTCATGTTCTACTGTAAATCCGGGCGGTGATAACGGCCCCGCCGTAGATCGAACGGTAAGCATAAGCAGTAATGTTTCTACCGGCAGAAATACGGTGACCGACGACAATACCATAACCGGAGGCAATTCAGCAACGAATATGCCGGAAAATACGGAAAGCAATCCGGCCGGTACCGGGGCGGCCGAGGGTGCTTCAGCCGGCATGGATACAGCAGTAAGCGGCGATACGGCAGGGCAAGGCACTGCTGCTGCGGCAGCAGAACCGGTTGACACCGGTATAACGCTCGAGTCGGTGAAAAGGGCTGCTATAGATGCAGGCTTTGCGCCGGAAGATATCCGGGAGGGTTTACAGCAGGGCACAGGCCCGAATCCGGTGAGGGGCATTTACATCAATTACAAGGATGACAGTTTACAGTCTCAATGCCCGGTCTACGAATTCAACAGCCCGGCCGAAGCGCTCGAATATGCCCGGCAGGTAAACAGCGAAGGCTACAGCCTTTGCATAGTAAACGGAAAACTTGTGGCAATGACGGGTTCGAAATACGGCGTTGTATATAACGACAGGGAAAAAGCCACGCTTGAGAGGTTTCTTCAAAGCAGCTTTATGACCTACGAGGAACCGGCCCTGCCGCAGGCGAGCGCCAATAAGGATTATGCCGGAGCCTGCACACGTATCGACGCTATCGTAAAGGCGGTCGACAAGCTGGTCAATAAACCGGTCCTGATCTATCAAAAATCACTTCCTGCGGATGATCCCGGAAGGAACATCGCAAGCATTTCATTTTCCATGCTCTCATCAGCTGATATGGCCTTTACATCGATCCTCTGCGAGGATCAGGCAAAAATGGACCAGGTCGTTGAGACATGGGAAATGTACGGATGCACCGATGTGAAACTGAAGCATGACGCTGCCAACGACTATGTATTGACAGGAAAAAGAGCGGGCATGGAGGATCCTTTCAGCATACACTGCGTATATTCCCCGGATAAGGATTCGCTGCGCATCGTGGACATTAACGGCGGCGAGAAGGCGGAAATGTTGGAATTTATTCCGCTGGGAGGAGACAAATATGCTTTCCAGACCCTGTATGAAAGAGGAATCGTTGAATATAGGGACGGGAAAGTCACTTCATTAACTTATTCGGCCAGCATACGCACAAAGGAATCGGCCTACGATTCTGAAGCCGACGGCATATTCCCCGACGGTAAGGGCGTCGATGATACCTGGGTCTCAAAGCTGGGGGAAGACGCGTACGAACAGTTTATAACCTTTGACGGGTCAAAGCTCAAAATTTCCGCAACGGATTTTACGGGGAACAGAATCAAAATAGAAATCGGTGTTTGAAAAACATTTATTTAAAAAGGAGAGTCGTTTATGAATAACATGTTACGCAAAACAGTAAGGATGCTCTTAACATTTCCGGTGATCCTGGCAATGCTCATCCCTTCTGCTGTAGTCTTTGCAGCAGGTGCGCCGCCGACGTCGATTTCCGCACCGGAAAACTTCGCAGCCTCAAATTATGGCGGCGCCGCAGTACAATGCACCTTGAGCGCACCGGACGATCTGCGGGCGTTGATCGTCATGACGGATCAAGAACGGGGCTACCACATGAAAATACTTGGCCAGGTGGATTTCAAAACCGATAACGGAAGTTGGCATTACAATTCAGACTGGGACAACACAGCCATATTTACCAAGTATTCATTTGATTACTATAATGCTTTGATTGGCGGCGACAGCGGACAATTCCTCGGCCAGGCACGTCTTCTCTTCAGGACGACGTTCCCGAATGAAAAAAACGTGCCGGTTCCGGCGGCTTTTAACAGCTGGGAATGGTACAAAACTCACTCCATAACACTGCGGGCGCGTTTTGCCATAGATTTCGGAAACAAGAACATCGTGTTTTCCGATTGGTCCAACGAATATGTCCTTTCCAACAACAGCAAAATGAATTACAAAAAGATCCTGAATGAAAACGCTCCTACGCTTGTTTCATCTAAAATAATAACGAAGGGGACCACTAATGTCCCATGGGTTGTAATACAGATGGCGCAGCATTCCGATCAAATGCAGCTGTTCAACGCGGCGGCGAACAATTCCGTACGGACGGAAGTCTGGCTGCGTAAAAACGGCGACAAGGATTTTAAAAATGTCGGCAGCGTTCCTTTTTGCAATGAAATCATCAATCTGAATGTCAACTCGTATTTTGGAAAAACAATGGCGGGAAACTATGACGCACAGGCTTATGAGGTCAAGGTACGCTACCAGGTCGACGAACGCGCATATCAGCAGTCCGGTTCAACAGCCTATAACCTGCTTTACAGTAATTATTCGAACTTGATTTCATATAACATGCCTGAATGGAGCGCGGCTTCGAAATGGGCGGCGCCCGAGCTTCAAAAGGCTTCCGACATGGGACTCATCCCCGACATACTGAAGGGACAGGATCTGACCAAAAGTATCACCCGTGAGGAATTTGCCGAGGTTGCGCTTCTGGTATATCAAAAGGCGACTGGTATAACTGACACTGCTCCTGTTTCACCAAATCCTTTCAAGGATACCTCAAATCTGCAAGTCCTCAAGGGTAACAAGCTGGGTATCGTATTAGGATACAGCCCTACAGAATTCAGGCCGAAGGAGCTGATCAACAGGGAGCAGGTTGCGGCAATGCTGGTCCGTACGATAAAGCTCATAGCCCCGGACGCCGACTATTCGACTGCAGGCGCGCCTGTATTTTCCGACCAGAAGGATATATCGAACTGGGCTCTGAATGATTGCCTGTGTATTGCAAAACTCGGGATTATAACGGGCTCGGACGGCAAGTTTATGCCGAGGGCGATTTCTCAAGCTCAGAAGGCTCTCGGTTATGCAAATACATCGAGGGAACAGGCGCTTGCCATGAGTGTGCGCACGGTGGAAAAAGTCGGCCGGACCAATTAACTCTCAAGTCATTATGATATCAGGGGGAGAGTATTCATGAAAAAAATAATCGCTTTATTTTTGACAGCCTTCCTTCTCGTCGGCCTTTTTGCGGGCTGCGGAAGCGGAAAGTCTCAGGCGGGCAGCGCTCCGGTGGCGGGCTCCGTACAGGTCGCGGGTGAGACGGCCGGGGGAGGCGCCGATGTAGACAACGGTGGAAACGCGGGTAATTTGGGTGTTGAATACACGGAGGGCGGACTCGAGCTTACAGATTACTCCAGTGCACTTTCAAATGCCGAGAAACCTTTTGCGGATCTCTTTGAGAAAAGCATTACTGATCCGGATATGGATATATTATCCGCACAGATGACCTTGGCGATGCCTGAGCTTGCATTGGCCCTGATTTGCGAGTACGATGTTTTATCCATAGGGGATGCGCCGAAAAAAGAAGGGACGCTGATGCTTTCGGGCTATCACGCTGTAAGGGAGAAGAGCGGCAATGTGATCAAATTCGACGCGGACATGGAATATACGGAAGATACGGGCATGAATAAAAAAGGCGACAAAATAACCGAACAGGGATCGCTGGACATGTCTAAAAACAGCCTGATTTACGAAAGAAAAGTTGAGAACGGCGGAAACCTGTTATCACGTACAATAATAGAATCGGTCATTCTGAAGGATGGAACATGCATCCTGCAGTACTTCAGCACGGGTAACGGTTTGTCGGGAAATGCCAACGGCGAGGCGGTATTCAAACGTTACGACAGCAATGGGTATACAGCCCTGGTGGCCGGCGTGGATGCGAAGACGGATTTTAAGTATGATTCGATAATTGGAAAGGGAGACATACAGCCCGACGCCATGGCAGCAAACTGTACCATCAAGGCCAGATTTACCGCTAAAG
>JAEXNT010000087.1 GCA_023439545.1 Bacillota bacterium | reverse complement strand
ACCCCCTAAAGAGGCACCACCTTTTACATCATAATCTTTTGAAAAACTAACTTCCATCATTGGTTTTGAAAAAGTAACTTCCACATCACTAACCTGCAGGGGTGGAATTTAAATTTTCAAATGAGCCCGGCGTATATGTTATGTAAATTTGATACAAAATACTTGAATATCCATAATAGTTGTTTTATAATATACTCAAAAGTCAAAGATAGTCAAAATCAATTTAGAGTTAATTTTGAAAAATGGAACGGGAGGAGAAAACGCATATGGCCAGAATGAGCGACATAATCGAAGCCTTTTTAAAACAGATGATTAATGAGACCGACGGTTCCATTGAAATACAGAGAAATGAACTGGCGAATTATTTCAATTGCGTGCCCTCGCAGATAAACTATGTGATCGATACCAGGTTCACCACCGAGAGAGGCTACTACGTCGAAAGCAGGCGCGGCGGAGGCGGGCATATAAGCATCAGGAGGGTCAATGTAAGCATGCCGGGCAATTATCTCATGCATATCATAAGCTCGATGGGTGACAGTATATCACAGCAATCCGCCGAAGTTTTCATAAATAATTTTGTGGATTATGATGTGATCGACCATAGAGAGGGATTACTGCTCAAAGCCGCTACCAGCGATAAGATACTTGGCGGCATACAGGCGCCGGGCAGGGATGCTTTGAGAGCGGCCATATTGAAAAACATGCTGATGAGCCTGGCTGTTTAATAATATATGGCGGCAATATCAGGAAGTCTCTGGCAATATGCGGCTGTGGCGCTGCGAGCTCGCATATGCTGTTAATGGGGCGGATGCGTTTATAGGATACGCCGCAGGGTAACAATAATAACGAGGCGACAGTTGTATTCCGCCTCGTTGAAACGTCGCTGACGTAAGGAATTTTTCCTACAATCGAAAAAATTCCTTTGAATGTAGGCGTTATAACGAGGCGACAGTTGTATTCCGCCTCATTGAAACGCCGCTGACGTAAGGAATTTTTCCTGCAATCGAAAAAATTCCCTTGAATGCAGGCGTTATAAAGATATGATTACAAGGAGTGAGGCATATGTTGTGCCAGCAATGTCAGAAAAGAGAAGCCAATGTACATTTTACACAGATATTGAACGGAACGAAAATAGAGTCTTACCTTTGCAGTCAATGCGCAAATGAAAAAGGCAAGATCACCCTGAGCCCGCAGCTTAATCTGGGCGATTTCCTCTGGGGTTTCCCTGGCTTCGGCGAAGGCGGAGGGTATACGGAAACTGAACAACCGAGGGAAGTCCGCTGTGAGCTTTGCGGCATGAGCTTCGATGATTTCAGGAAAACAGGCAAGGTAGGCTGCGCCAACTGTTACAGGACGTTCAGGGATAACCTCTGTCCTATTTTGAGAAGGCTGCACGGGAATACCGAGCATAAGGGAAAAATACCGGGCAAACTGACTGAATGCATTAAAACCGGAAATGAGATAGAGAAGCTCAAAGAAGAGCTGGCAACGGCGATCGGCAGGGAAGAATACGAAAAGGCCGCGGAGCTTCGGGACAGAATACGGAATCTGGAAGTCTCCGGGAACAAGTGCGGAGGTGTCCGATATGAGTAAAAAGCCGGTGAAGATAGCGCCCGAGGGCGATGTGGCAATAAGCAGCAGGATCAGACTGGCCCGCAATATCGAGGCATACCCGTTCACAACCAGGATGACGAAGGCCCAAAGCACCGAGATACTCAACAAGGTCAAAAGCGCCGTGTTTGACGAGGAAGACGCGCAAAAGCAGGGATTTTCGTTCCTCGAGCTCCGATCGATGAATGCGTTGGACCGTCAGTTCCTAGTTGAAAAGCACCTTATCAGCCCGGAGTTTGCTGAAGGCGATATCAGCAGGGCGGCGATCATCAGCAAGGACGGGAAGGTCAGCATAATGGTCAATGAGGAGGATCACCTCAGGCTGCAGTGCATATTTCCGGGAATGCAGACTGAAGAAGCCTGGAAGCTTTGCAGCGATATAGATACCAAGCTTGATTGCAAGCTTGAATACGCTTTTGATAAAACCTTCGGCTACCTGACCTGCTGCCCGACGAATGTCGGAACAGGCATACGGGCGTCCGTAATGCTCCATCTTCCTGCTTTGTCGATGACGGGATACATCAAGGGGATACTTGAGAACTGCAGCAAGCTCGGTGTCGCGGTAAGGGGAGCATATGGAGAAAACAGCGAAGCGTCGGGCAATATGTTCCAGATATCGAATCAGGTCACGCTTGGACAGACTGAAGAAGAAATAATCGCCGGGATCGGCAACATAACCTCGCAGATATTGGAACAGGAAAGGATTTTGAGATCGGAGCTATACGGACAGAATCCTCTGAGGATGGAAGACAGGATTTTCAGGTCATATGGGCTTCTTACGAATGCGAGGATCATATCTTCCGAAGAAAGTCTCAAGCTGCTGTCGGATGTGAGACTCGGCGCAATACTGGGGTTGATCAGCGGATTGGAACTGGAAGACCTGAATGAAATAATGCTTATGATACAGCCCGCCTACCTGCAGAAATTGTCGGGAGGGCAGCTGAAACCGGATGAAAGGGATCAGAGAAGAGCCGAACTCGTCCGTATGAAACTTAAGAACAGCGTACAGCAAGGAATGGAGTGATGGATAATGTACGGAAGATTTACCGAAAAAGCTGAAAAAGCGATCAATCTATCCCAGGAAGGCGCGATGCTGCTTGGGCACAGTTATGTAGGAACGGAGCTTCTTCTGCTCGGACTCGTCAAGGAAGGTACGGGCGTTGCTGCCAGGGTACTGCAGGGCCAGGGCATAACCGAGGAAAAGATACTTAAGGAGATCGACGAGCTAATCGGCCGCGGCGATAATAACGCGAGCCAGCCGCTCGATTTCACCCCCAGGACGAAGAGGGTTCTGGAGCTGGGCCTTGTCGAAGCCAGAAGACTCGGCCATAACTATATAGGCACCGAGCACCTGCTTCTCGGCATCATGCGCGAGGGAGAGAGTGTCGCTGTAAGGATATTGATGGATCTGGGTGTGGATCCCCAGAAGCTATTCAACGATATAGTGAGGATGCTCAATGAAGAGGCGCCGACAGCGGGCGGAGAGCCGAAGAATACCTCGACCCAGACCAACACGCCGACACTCAATCAGTTCGGCAGGGACCTCACAGAAATGGCCAGGGACGCCAAATTCGACCCAATAGTCGGGCGTGACAAGGAGATCGAGCGGGTCATACAAATATTGAGCAGGAGGACCAAAAACAATCCGTGTCTCATAGGCGAACCCGGCGTCGGAAAGACCGCCATCGCCGAAGGACTTGCGCAGAAGATCACGGAGGGCAATATTCCCGAAATGCTGAAGGAAAAAAGAGTGTTTTCACTGGACCTGTCGTCGATGGTGGCTGGTGCGAAATACCGCGGCGAATTCGAGGAAAGATTGAAGAAGGCCATGGATGAGGTGCGCAAGGCGGGAAACGTCATTCTTTTCATAGATGAAATGCATACGATCATAGGCGCCGGTGCTGCGGAAGGCGCGATAGACGCGTCCAACATATTGAAGCCGGCGCTCTCCAGGGGCGAGATTCAGGTGATCGGCGCAACTACCTTGAATGAATACAGAAAATATGTCGAGAAGGATGCGGCGCTTGAACGCAGGTTCCAGCCGATCACTGTGGGAGAGCCGTCGCAGGAGGAAACCGTTGAGATATTGAAAGGTATCCGAGACAAGTACGAAGCGCACCACGGCGTTAAAATTACGGACGACGCGCTGGAAGCGGCGGCAAAACTGTCATCGAGGTATATTCCCGACAGGTTCCTTCCCGATAAGGCCATAGATCTTATAGACGAGGCGGCCTCAAAGGTTAGGCTCAAGGCATTTACAGCGCCTCCGGATATTAAGAAGCTCGAGGAGAAAATCGAAAAGCTCGCCAAGGAAAAGGAAGATGCGATCAGATCCCAGGAGTTCGAGAAAGCGGCGGGAATCAGGGATCAGGAGCAGAACCTCAAGGCGGAATACGATAAAATAAAGGGCGACTGGCGCCAGAAAAACCAGATAAGGACGGACACCGTCTCCGAAGACGAGGTTGCGGACGTCGTGTCCAGTTGGACCGGGATACCCGTAAAACGCCTTGCCGAGGAAGAATCGGAAAGACTTATGAATATGGAAAACGTACTGCATGAAAGGGTTATCGGGCAGGACGAGGCTGTAAAGGCAGTAGCCAGGGCTATCAGAAGGGGACGTGTAGGCCTGAAGGACCCGAAGCGGCCGATCGGTTCGTTCATTTTCCTCGGCCCAACGGGAGTAGGTAAGACGGAACTTAGCAAGGCGCTGGCTGAAGCGCTTTTCGGCAATGAAAATTCGATGATCAGGATCGACATGTCGGAATATATGGAGAAATTTGCCGTATCCAGGCTGGTCGGTTCGCCTCCGGGCTACGTCGGTTACGAAGAGGGCGGCCAGCTCACCGAAAAGGTAAGAAGGAAGCCGTATTCGGTACTGCTGTTCGACGAAATAGAGAAAGCGCACCCTGATGTGTTCAACATCCTGCTGCAGATTCTCGATGACGGGCGTCTGACGGATTCGCAGGGGCGTGTGGTCGATTTCAGGAACACGGTCATCATTATGACCTCCAATATAGGCGGCAGGATGATCACCGAACCCAAGCGGCTCGGCTTCATAGTCAATGAAGACGCTTCAAAGAGCTATGAGGAAATGAAGAACAATGTAATGGGTGAACTGAAGAAATCCTTCAGACCCGAATTTCTGAACAGGGTGGACGACATTATAGTATTCCATCCTCTCGATGAAGAGAATATAAGGAACATCGTAGGCATAATGCTGCAGGTGCTTATAAAACGGCTTTCTCAGAACGGCATCAAGCTAGAGGTAAGCGACGAAGCCAAGGGTCATCTTGCGAAGAAAGGCTACGATCCGGTATTCGGAGCAAGGCCGCTCAGACGGTCCATCCAGAGCATGGTGGAGGACCAGCTCGCCGAGAAGATGCTGGACGGCTCAGTGAAACCCGGCGATTCGGTAAACGTAACACTCGTCGACGACAAGCTGGAATTCGAAGTTAAGAAACCGGGGAAGGCCCCGGCAAAAGCGGGAAGAGCGGCAAAGTAACAAAAGAAGAGCATCGAAGTAACGAAATAATGGCTTCGCTTGAATGCGATAAGGCGGCAGATAATCAATCGGTTATCTGCTGTTTTATATATGATGTTTGACAAATGGGAGCTTTTGTAATACAATTTGTATTACATGAGGTGATGGTATGATAAGCGTTAGATTACCGAAGGAACTTGAAGAAAAGCTTGAGTCGGTGTCGAAAAGCGAAAACCTGACAAAGACCGATATTATAAAAGAGGCGCTCGAGGAATATATCGTCAATATTGAAAAAACCAAGCAGCCGTATAAGTTGGGAGAGGATCTGTTCGGTAAATACGGAAGTGAGGACGGCACTCTGTCCCGGGATTATAAAAAGAAAGTCAGGGGAAAGGTCCATGAAAAAATGTCTCATTGATGCGGGTCCGCTGATTGCTTTATTTGACAAAAGCGACAATTATCATGAGCGGATACTCGAATTCATGAAGTCATTCGAGGGCAGGCTTGTGACCACTTGGGCAGTAATTACCGAAGTATTATACATGCTGGATTTTAATATACAGGTCCGGACGGATTTTCTCAGGTGGATAGGACGAGGAGCCCTTGAAATCCCTGAATTGAGCCTTGATCATATATCAAGGATAATAGAGCTGTCTCAAAAGTACTCCGATATTCCTATGGACTTTGCTGATGCTACATTGATTGTATTATCAGAAATTGAAAAAATAAATGAGATCATAACAATAGATTCGGATTCCCATATATACCGAAATATCAGGAAGGAAATGCTCAAGAACATCTTTGACGCCCGTTAGCGGACGGCTTGAATGACGGTGCGTTAAAACCGGTCTGAACAAGTGAGCTCTATCGATCTCGCCCGTATTGCCTATTGATACCTCGACGCCTCGGTGGTCTTGAGCGGGTTCTGTACCTTTTCCAGCTCCTGTATCGTTATTTCGCGCGTATGCTTCGTATGATTCCACACCTTGTTGTCCCTGCTCATGAAGCCCTGTATTGTTATCGGCACCCAGGTCAGGCAGTAGAACGGGTATATGATAAAGGCCAGCAGCACCTTGAGGTCGAACTTGTTCTCCGACAGGATTACAAGCGGTCCGTAGAGGAACTGCAGAACTACGAAAACGTACCAGACCGCGGCCGGGAAAACGTACTGCATGGTATAGAACGGAGCCTGCGGGTAAAAGGACTGCACCCACAGCATGACCGAGATCAGTCCTACGAATATGAACCTTATAGGCTGGAAAAGGTATACTGCGCAGTCGAATGCGGCAAGGTCGCCTTCCCTCAAGGCTTTTTTGAGAAGCGGACCCAGATATCTTGAGGCGCAGTCGGCGTGGCCCTGCATCCACCTCTTTCGCTGCCGCCATGACTGCATGAGCGTCAGGGGCTTTTCGTCGTATACCACGGCTTCGTGGGCCCATGCCACCTTCATCCCGTGAAGCGCCAATTTCATCGTAAATTCAAGGTCTTCTGTCAGGCATGTGGCACCCCACCCTATTTTTTTCAACACGGATATGTCCACACAGAAGCCCGTACCGCAAAGCCCGCAGCTCAAGCCGAGATTGAACCGCGGAAGCTGGAAGGTCCGGTTCGAAAGCCAGAAGGCGATCGAGTATGAGCAGGTTATCCATGAGTCGAAGGGATTCTTGCTGTCTATGTAGCCCTGTACTACCAAATGCCCCTTGCAAAGCTGCTTGTTCATTTCATACAGGTAATTCGACGAAACGAGGTTGTCCGCGTCGAAAACGCTTATGACATCGTATTTGTCGCTCATTTCGTATATCTTCGTGAACATCCATTCAAGCGCATGACCTTTACCGGTATTGACGCTGTCGAAACGTTTGTACACTATTGCTCCGTGCTTCCGGGCGACATTGGCCGTCCTGTCCTTGCAGTTGTCCGCCACCACGAATATATCAAATAGCTTACGCGGGTAATTCTGCCCGCGCAGGCTGTCGATCACGTGACCGATCACCAGTTCCTCGTTATGCGCGGCTATTACGATGGCAAATCTTTTGACCGGTTCAACCTCTGCCACATTATCTTTCTTTTTTATCCAACCAAAGATGGAAACGCCGAAAAAATAACATCCGAACACAAAAACAACAACCTGGATCAACTGCGTGATATGCAGTATCAGGCTTTGAAGAATACTATCCATGAAGAACCTCCCTAAAGCATT
Source organism: Bacillota bacterium (assembly GCA_023439545.1). GTDB lineage: Bacteria > Bacillota > Clostridia > Acetivibrionales > DTU013 > JAEYOM01. The sequence goes on along the minus strand of JAEXNT010000087.1, from coordinate 9,619 downwards.
CCATATTATTTTGTACCATTGAAGGCATTTCATACATTATGTTAAAATAGTAGAGGCAGTTGTATCCGGAGGAAATATATGGCAAAACCATACTTTAATAAATTGATTGCCGGGAATTCCGGCATGCTTGCATGTATTGACGAAAATGGAGAGCTGGTCAGGCTCTACTGGCCTGATATCGACTTTCAGCAGCATATAGACAGATTTCTCACCGGGGTTGTCTGCCCGGAGCTCTGGCAAGGCGCCTCCTGGCTTTGCGCTAATGGGACAGGGGGACAGGAACCTTGTCCCGCTTTTTCAGCCGAAGGTCATAAAACGATACCCGCTCCGAATTCCTCCGAGTGGCGCATCAGACAGTATTATGCCCAGGATACCAATATCGCGGTAACTGAATTCCTGAACGAAAACGCGGGGCTGAAGGTACGCCAGTCCGATTTCGCGCTGTCGGACGCGGATGTTTTTACAAGGTACTACGAGATGGAAAATTCAGGTGCGACATCCCTCAGCATAGGCTTCACGGCATATTCTGCTGCAATATCCACCGTGCCCGATACGGCCGGTATAATATTCGGACAGGATCCGCCCGCGCTGATGCATTACAGGCACGGGTATTATTATGGACTTACTTCCGGTACGCAGCCCGAACAGTACCAGCTTGGGGACAATTCGCTGGAGAATGCGCGTCAGGGGAACCTCCAGGGCAATGACACCATAGGAATGATGAAGGACGGGGCTTTGTCCTGGAAGCTTCAGAAGCTGGAATCCGGTGGGACGGCGTGTTTTGCATTGCGCATATGCTTCGCGCATGACTTGAAGGGCTTGAAAAAGCTGATGCGCACAACCTTGAATACGAATCCGCTGAGTGATCTGAAAGATATGGAGTCCTACTGGACGAACTACGTAAAAAGCGCAAGGCAGATCAATACCGGAAAAACTTCAATAGATGAATTATACAAGCGTTCGCTGCTGGTTTTCGCATTGATGAGAAATAAGAGGACAGGCGCGCTGCTTGCAGCACCCGAGATCGATGAGAGCTTCACGCGCTGCGGTCGGTATGCTTACTGCTGGGGAAGGGACGCCGCCTTTATTACGGGAGCGCTCGACGCGTGTGGATTGTCGGAAGAGGCGGAGGCTTTCTACCGCTGGGCCGCAACTGTACAGGACGAAAATGGCTGCTGGCAGCAGCGTTATTATACGGACGGCAATCTGGCGCCCTCCTGGGGACTTCAGATAGATGAGGGGGCCTCGGTGATATGGGGCATCCTGCAGCATTACAAAGCAGTCGGGAAAAAGGATTTTCTCAGGGAAATGTGGCCTGCTGTCAAAAAAGGCGTGGAATTCCTGCTGGGCTATATGGATGCGGAGACCGGACTGCCCTGGCTTAGCTTCGATCTCTGGGAAGAGCGCCTCGGAGAGCACGCCTATTCCAGTGCCGCGGTCTGCGTCGGAATAGAGGCGGGCGCTGAAATAGCGGAATTGCTTGGCGAGTCCGCCGTGTTTTCGGATAGCTGGCGGGAATCGGCCTTAAAGCTGCGAGGCGCAATAATGAAGAACTTCTGGAAGCCGGAATGGAACAGGTTCGTCAGAAGCGTCAGGGTCAAGCTCAACGGCTGGGGGGAAGAGCATACGGACGCAAAGGTCTGGCTCAAATTGAACGAACTTGCCCTCACCAGAGACTACTCACTCCTGGATGGCATCATAGACGTCAGCCTTTTGGGGCTTTCCGTACCTTTTGGTATATACGCTCCTGACGACCCGCATATGAAGTCCACGGCCGAAGCCGTGGAAAACCAGCTCACCGTCGAAAAAACGGGCGGGCTGATGCGTTATGAATATGACAGCTATATAGGCGGCAACCCGTGGATACTTACGACTCTATGGGCGGCGCTTTATCATATCGGAACAGGGGCATGCGCCAAAGCCAGGGAATATCTTGACTGGGCTGTAAAGGGCGCAACGGAGCAGGGGTTCCTTCCTGAGCAGATAGGCAGGGAGACCGGAAATCCCGCCTGGGTAATACCGCTTACATGGTCGCATGCCATGTTCGTGCTTGTGCTTGACGGATTGGTCAAGGCAGGAGAATTATAGGAGGAGTTATGCCTAAGCCTAAAAGCAAAACTATTTTCATCTGCCAGGAATGCGGATATGAATCGTCGGGATGGCTCGGTAAATGCCCGGCTTGCATGCAGTGGAACACTTTTGTCGAGGAGCGCCAGGAGAATACTGCAAAGACGGCCTCCGGGCAGGATATTTCACTTAAGCCTGTGAGTCTCGGAGATATCAGCACGGGCAACGAGGAACGCAGCCTGACCGGTATGAAGGAGCTTGACAGGGTACTGGGCGGCGGAGTGGTGAAGGGTTCGCTGATACTGGTCGGCGGAGACCCCGGCATAGGCAAGTCAACGCTGCTACTGCAGTTATGTAATACGATCCGTACGGGCTCTAAAATATTGTATATTTCAGGAGAAGAGTCTGTCGGACAGATCAAACTGAGAGCGGACAGGCTCGACGTAAAAAGGCCCGACCTCTTCATCGTATCAGCCTCGAACTACGAGTCAATTTCCTCGCTTGTGGCTGAAGATAAACCTGGGCTCGTTATAATAGACTCGATCCAGACCATGTACACCGATACGATAACCTCTGCTCCCGGCAGCGTAAGCCAGGTGAGGGAAGTGACCGCGGCGCTGATGAAGCTGGCAAAGGGCAGCGGCATAACGGTAATGATCGTGGGGCATGTGACAAAGGAAGGCGCCATAGCTGGCCCGAGAGTTCTCGAGCATATGGTCGATACGGTGCTGTACTTCGAGGGCGACAGACACCTGAGCTTCAGGATACTGCGCGCTGTAAAGAACCGTTTCGGGTCGACGAATGAGATAGGCGTATTCGAAATGCGCGATACGGGGCTTGCCGAAATATCGAATCCTTCGGAGATGATGCTTTCGGGCAGGCCAGGCAATGTACCGGGTTCCGTAGTTGTTTCGAGCCTCGAAGGCACACGGCCGATGCTGATAGAAATACAGTCGCTTGTCTGCGCGACCAACTTCGGCGTGCCCAGAAGGATGGCCACCGGCCTCGATTACAACAGGCTCACGATGCTGATGGCCGTACTGGAGAAACGTGTCGGACTTCAATTGTACAATTTCGACGCCTATGTCAACGTGGTCGGCGGCATAAGGCTGGACGAACCCGCCTGTGACCTGGGTATCGCTGCCGCGGTGGCTTCAAGCTTCAGGAATATCCCTGTGGACGCCGGCACTGTTTTGATTGGCGAAGTAGGCCTTACAGGAGAAGTGCGCGCGGTCGGACAGATCGACAAGAGGATCTCGGAAGCGGTGCGACTGGGTTTCGGAAACATAATCATACCCGAAGGCAATAAAAAGCTCGCGGAGCAGGTAAAAAACACCAGCGGAGCCTCGATTGTCCCTGTTTCGAACATACAGGAAGCGCTTGAGATCATTTTCGATTCCAATCAAGGTTAATTCAAGCAAAAAATATGGACCATTCCGGTGCACCGGCGAATGGTCCTTGTCTGCGTCATAATACTTGTAATACTCTATTCCAGGTTGTACTGCCCCAGCATTTTTACCCGCTCCTGCTCCTTGATGATTATATCGTAGAGGTTCAGGTCGAGCGTATTGCAGATCGATGCTATATAATAAAGATTCTTTCCCAGTTCCTTTTCTATCTGATCCCTGCAGCTCTCGCACAGCTCACCGTTGACATGGGTACTCATCGCTTTCCGCACTTCATCGTAATCTCCGTCCTCGGGCAACTCCTGCTTTTTGGCGCTTATCTTGATACAGCCGCACTGGGTAACCGCCTTGACAATGGCACGGTTTACCCGCGCATTTGAATCCTGGTACTTAGTTATGGAATCTATGATACTTTTGTTCCTGAAAAGTAACTCCTGTACCGTATACTGGAATTCGTCGATCAGCATATCTTTCATCGTTTCACTCCCCTGATGCATATCATCTCTCCATCATAATGGTGTTTAGTCATACAAATAAAACCAAATTTAGCGAACGATTGTACACTATATTTTGGAACCAAATAGTCGAAAATGTATTGGCATGTTTTAATTATAGATGTTTGGACAACTTCTTGTCAATGCTGTTATTTATAATAAATAATGCTTTAAAATGCCGTTTTTACGTATAAAAAAGCCTTGTTCTGGGAACTTGGTTCCATGTCACGGAAGAGCGCTTTTCCTTGTCCGTATTTTGCGCCGACGTCCGCCTGAAGATTTCGGAATGCCTCAAAGCCTCATTTTGCCATATCTCATGAATCCCATGTAATTTGACATGATAACCAATTTGTAGTATACTAAATAAGTAAACGGTGAAAGATTATCAGAAAATTCCTTTGTTTTTATTATTTGTAAGCTTAACTTCAGTTCATTTTTTTCACTTGATCGTTCCTGACGAAAGACAGGCTGAACCATTCGCCGAACGATATCTGACAAAAGAAAAATCACATTTAGTGAAATGCATACTTTTTTCGGTTCGTTTGGAGGATTTATATTATGTTTAATGTTGGTGACAAGATCGTTTACCCTATGCATGGCGCAGGCGTGATAGAATCCATCGAGGAAAGAGAGATACTTGGTCACAAGCAGGATTACTACGTAATGAAAATGCCTGTCGGGGATATGAAAGTGATGATACCGACTCATAACGTCGATGGTATAGGTATACGTGAAGTTATCGGCAGCCGCGATGTGGACAAGGTATATGAGATCCTGCAGGATCATAGTATAAATGTTACGAATAATTGGAACAAACGTTACCGTGAAAATATGACAAAAATAAAAAGCGGGAATATATATGAAGTAGCCGATGTTGTCAGGATTCTGATGAAAAGGGAAAGGGAAAAGGGGCTTTCGACGGGAGAGCGGAAGATGCTGAACAGCGCCAGGCAGATACTGGTAAGCGAGCTCGTACTGGCGGAGAACAGCGATCAGATCGAAGTAGAAACGGTTATTAATGATTTTCTAAGTATTTAGCATTTGACCGACCTGAATACAGAATAATTTATCGGGGAGTTGCAGAATGCTCAACAACATTATCAAATTCTCGTTTGCAGCAGTTGGCGGTATTACCGGCATAACACTTACAAGAACATTTTTCATATATCAGCTGACGGACTTGTCGCCGGAGCTTAAAACGCTGGCGTACATAGTGGTTGCATGTGCCCTGATGTTTATTTTCTACACGACCGGTAACAAGCTTATCGAAATCGTTTTGGAAGGTCTAGATAAATTGGAATCCTTTGTGCAGAAGCTTACCCTCTACGAACTGGTGCTCAGTTCGATAGGCCTGATTGTCGGCCTTGTCATCGCAAACCTGGTAACCATCCCGATAAAGGATATCGAAATTATAGGCACGCCCATATCTATCGTGGCGAATATACTTTTCAGCTGCCTTGGAGTAGCGGTGGCCACGGGCAAGAAAAATGAAAACTTTTTTGAATCGATGAAGGGAAAAGCATCGCAGCTGAAGCAGGCAGAAAGCCGCGCCGAACCTAAGGTGCTGGATACGAGCGTCATTATCGACGGAAGGATAGTAGACATCATAAGAAGCGGTTTCATTGAAGGAGAACTTGTAGTTCCCGGCTTTGTCCTTGAAGAACTCAGGCATATCGCGGATTCGCAGGATTCGATAAAACGCAACCGGGGCAGGCGCGGACTCGATGTATTGAACATGATTCAGAAGGATCTGAATTATCCGGTAAAAACGGAAAACGCCGAGGTTGCTACGGACGCCGAAGTGGACAGCGCTCTTTTGAAATTGGCGCAGAAGCTGGGCGGGAAGGTACTCACTATAGATTTCAACCTCAGCAAGGTCGCGAATTTCCAGGGAGTACCCGTCCTGAATATAAATGAACTGGCAAACGCACTTAAACCTATTGCGCTTCCCGGTGAGGAAATGACTGTGCAGGTAATAAAGGACGGCAAGGAAAACGGGCAGGGGATCGGTTATCTTGATGACGGCACGATGATAGTTATAGACGGAGGCAGAAGGCATATCGGAGAAAGCCTGAACGTCACCGTAACGAGTATCCTTCAGACAGCTGCCGGCCGGATGATCTTTGCAAAGCCAAAGTATACCATAGAACGGGTAATATGAGTGCCATCGGTTGCATTGACATTCTGGACAGGTTAAAATAAAACAGGGTAGTAAACGGGGCCAAAGACCCCGTTTTTTTATATGGTTAACGACACTGTCGCAAGGCCGGCCTCTTATTGCCGGCAAAACAGACTTTTGGAGGAGTACGGCCGTATGTATGGGAAAGATTGGGGAAAGGTGAGCGTTGTTGTCGCTGCTGCAGGAAAGGGCGCCCGTATGGGGCTTGACACCAACAAGCTTTATATGGAGATTCAGGGGCAGCCGATATTGGCAGTAACGCTTAAAAAGTTTGAAGACAGCGTTTTGATCGATGAAATCATCATTGTCTCACATGAAGACGAGATAGGGTATTGCAGGAAGAATATCATAGATAAGTTTGGCTTCAGCAAAGTAAAGGCAATTGTGCCGGGCGGGCCGACCAGGCAGCAGTCGGTTTATAACGGGCTGAAACGTGTATCGGCCGATTGCGGGATCGTCCTGATCCATGACGGAGCAAGGCCGTTTATCGACGGGGATGCTATAGGAGAATGTGCGGAAGCGGCCGGAAAGTATGGCGCGGCAGTCGCTGCCGTACCGGCCAAGGATACGGTCAAGCGTTCCGACGATGAGAATTTCGTAATCGAAACGGTCGAAAGGAACAAGTTGTGGTATATACAGACACCGCAGGCGTTTCAGTACAAACTGATCATGGAAGCCCACCGGAAGGCAGAGGAGGAAGGCTTCGAAGGAACCGATGACGCCGTGCTTGCGGAGAGAGCCGGTAATAAGGTGAGACTGGTAATGTGCAATTATTTCAATATAAAGATAACGACAAAGGAAGATCTGGTCATAGCCGAGGCAATAAGCAGATTTCAGGCTCAGGACAGGTAATGCGGTCCTGTAAAAAAAGTATGTGGAGGCAGAGATGGTAGAGGTTAGGGACCTTGTGAAAAAATTCGGTGATTTCACGGCAGTCGACAGTATAAGCTTTCAGGTAAACAAAGGAGAGATATTCGGATTGCTTGGCGAAAACGGCGCAGGCAAAACCACGACGCTCAGGATGCTGGCAACGATGCTCAAGCCTACGTCGGGACAGGCTATTCTCGAAGGTTTCGATACCGTAAGGGAGCCGGAAAAGGTGAGAGCGCACATCGGTATATTGTTCGGAGGCGAAACCGGCCTGTACGACCGGCTGACCGCTGCAGAGAACATCTCGTATTTCGGCGAATTGAACGGTATGGACAAAGCCGGCATAAATGAAAGGACCAGACAGCTTTCCGGTGTTTTCGGCATGCAGGATTTTCTGAACAGAAGAGCATCCAAGCTATCGAAGGGTATGAAACAGAAGGTCGCCTTCGCGAGATCCGTTATCCATAGCCCCGATATAATGCTGTTCGACGAGCCGACGTCAGGACTCGACGTCAGCGCTGCGAGGGAAGTACAGGAGTTTATACTGAACTGCAAGGCCGAGGGCAAGACGATCATATTTTCGAGCCATACCATGAGCGAGGTCGACAAGCTGTGCGACAGAATAGGCATCATACACAAAGGGAAACTCGTTGAGACCGGCGCCGTTGAGAGCATAAAAGAAAAATACGGTGATGAGGATCTTGAAGAGATCTTTGTCAGACTGGCAGGTGCTAAATGATACTGAAGCATGCTTTGATAGTGTTCAAGAAAGAAGTCAAGGACCTGATACGAGATAAAAGAACGATCATTTCGAGCATTTTTCTTCCCATGCTGCTGATACCGTTGCTCAATATCGTGATGAGCGGCGGGATGCAGAGCTTTGAAAAGTCCATGAATGAGAACGTGAGCATTGCGCTCTCCAGAGATTCGGACACCCCTGAAATCAGAAAGCTCGTTCAGGACAAAATATTGCCCTTGAATCCCAATCTGAAACTTGTGGAGGCTGCTGATCCCGTACAGGCGCTGAAAAATGAGGAAGTCAGATGCGTTATCGGCTTCGAGAGCGGATACGCCGGGAAAATGCAGCAGGGCAAACCTTTCAAGATAACGCTGCAGTACGACGAGTCGAAAACGAAGTCACAGACAAGTGTAGACATAGTCTCGGGCGCCATAGTGGAGTTTGAAAATTCGATAGTCAAGGAAAGGCTGAACGCCCTCGGCATAAGCGACGAGATACTGAGCCCGGTTGAGATAGAACGGCAGAATATGGCTGAAAATAATCAGGGCAGCAACTTAATGCTGCAGATGCTCCTGCCGTTCATGATCGGCATGCTGATAGCCATCGGCGGCATCCCGGCAGCTACCGACCTTGTTGCCGGCGAGAAAGAGCGCAATACCTTCGAACCTTTGCTGACCACCATGCCCGACAGAGCTTCGCTGCTGTTCGGGAAATACCTGGCGGTCACGCTGTTCTCTTTTGTCAGCGTTGCTGCGATACTCACCGGCCTTGTAATAGGGTATATGATTAATCCGAATGCAGTTACGATGGGGATAGACGCTGCGACATACGGCGGTTTGAATATTCAGCCGCTGGCGCTGGTGCTGGCGCTTCTGATTACGGCAATGCTCGGTATGACTTTCGCAGGCATACAGATCGCTATCAGTACATTTGCCAAATCCTATAAGGAAGCCCAGACATATTTGTCCTTCCTCATGATACTGGCAATGGTACCCGGTTATGCGACCATGTTCCTGCAGCCCGGCGATATGACGGCTGTTATGTTCGTACTCCCTGTTATGAATACGATAGCGGCCTTCAAGATGATACTTGGCGGCGTGATTAACTACGGCAACCTGACCATCGCACTGGTGACGTCCGTGCTGTTTGTAGCCCTTACGCTGTGGCTTGCAGCGTCGATGTTCAAGAAGGAGAAGTACCTCTTCAGGAGCTGATAAAAATTCCGGTTTACAGATGTTTAAGCGTCAGCCGGTGTACTGGCTGCTGAAATTGCTGATACGTATTGTGTCGGCTGGCTTTAATGACCAGCCGGCATTTTATTTGTAAGCTGTGCAATATTAGTATGCCGGTGTGCTGGTTACTCAATTGCGAGTTTGTGTTCAAAGAGCATATAGATTCAGCTCTTGCGGCAAATTTAACTCGCCTTGGCAAACTCACTTCGCTCAAACAGAAATTTGCCCTTAACAATGCTTCATCAATATGCTCTAATTCACAAAACTCATGCAATTCCAGCAACCAGCGCACCGGCTTCTTACTAGAGTACCGGCTGGCTTTATAAGAGAACATATTCGAGCATATGCCAGGTAAATCACGTCCTGTTTGCTTAGCCATAGCCTAAGGGCAAGACACGTTTGATTTTGCACCAGGGCTTGAATTTACAGGCTCTTTGGCTTGGAGCATCATTCTATCTTTTGCTACTCTATAAAATTCCATTAAATGTACGAGTTCTGATGGACTTATTGAGTAGTGAATTATCTGAAGTTTGGCAGAAAAAAAGACTCAAGCTGTGATTGAGTGCTTGAGCCAAAATTTATGTATGAACCCTGCCAAATTTTAGATAATTGTCAATGAACGAAACCGCGGT
>JAEXNT010000086.1 GCA_023439545.1 Bacillota bacterium | reverse complement strand
GATTTTCCCATAGTTATAAGTGAAACTTATGGCATTGATAAATCAAGCGTTATGTTACACTATCATGAATACATTGAAATATGCTTTATAAAACAGGGGACCGGAACATACTTTATTGATGGCAGCGAGTATTCTTTCAAGGCAGGAGATATTTTTATCATTGGCAGTAACGAGATACATCTTGCCTATAATGATAAAGATGTTGTCGTGCAGGTTGTACTATTTATGCCTGATCTATTATGGAGCGGGGTAGGATATGCGTTTGAAATGGAAGGTATCCAAATATATTGGGAATTGGGGAAAATGTCATATCACAGAATTGAACAGGGAAATAAGCACTATGATATTCTTGTTAATACATTATTTGAGATTTTCAGGGAAAATCAGGGAAAGACCTTGGGACATAAGCTTATTATCAAGGCATTATTGTTGAAAATCACTGCTGTTATTCACAGATGCTTCGAATTGGAACGTAACTCGGAAACCCGCAATATGATAAAAAACTACAAATTATTCCTTCCTGTATTTGAATACATAAAATCAAACTATCATACGAAAATAAAATTAGAAGAACTTGCATCTCTTGTCAATATGAGCGCATCAAATTTCAATCTCGTCTTCAAACGGTATTTAGGTTCAACGCCAATGGAATATATAAATAAAATTCGAATTGTACAGGCATCTAAAATGCTTCTCGAAACAGAGAAAAAGATAATCGATATTGCCGGAGACTGCGGTTTCTTCAGCCTGCCTCACTTTATAAGCTGCTTTAAAAAATACACCGGAAAGCTTCCAAAGGATTTTAGAAAATAAGATAATATATAAATTTATTCAGAAGATACGTAAAGATTTGCCTGGAGTATTTTCTTATAATTGATTTATGAAAACTTATTTTCGCTTTGTAAATTCGACTATTTTTAACAGGGGGTAAAAGGTAGGTATGAAAATCAAGCAGCGATCAAGAGAGGAGTTTCATTTTTATCTATTCATTTTACCTTGGATACTTGGGTTTTTGGCTTTTACAGCCTATCCTGTAATAAGTTCATTATATTATAGCTTTACGCAATACGACGCAATAACGCCTGCTAAGTTTATTGGACTGGAAAATTACAAAACGTTGTTTCATGAAGATGTTTTTTATAAATCCATCAAGGCAACCCTCCTTTATACCGCAATAGGTGTTCCGTTAGGGATGGTGGTATCGCTTGGCTTTGCAATGCTGCTAAATTGTATTAGGGTATTTCAGAATTTTTTCAGGACTGCATTATATTTTCCAAGCATGATTTCCGGTGTAACCATGTCTTTGACCTGGCTGTGGCTGTTCAATCCCAGAGTTGGCCTGGTCAATTTTTTTCTGTCTCTTTTTGGTATCCATGGTCCTGCGTGGCTTTTAGATTACCGCGCAGCGCTTTTTGCAGTAATCATTATGAGTTTATGGGGCGTGGGAGGAGGAATGGTAATATTTCTTGCTTCGTTGAAATCGGTTCCGGAAACTTATTATGAGGCGGCAATTCTGGATGGAGCCGGCCCTGTACGGAGATTTTTAAATATTACGCTTCCAATGATCTCGCCGGTAATATTATTTCAGCTTATGATGACTATGATAGATGCATTTCAGATTTTTACGCCAGCCTATGTTATGACCCAGGGCGGACCCCAGTACGCAACATGGTTCTATGTGTTTTACCTTTACAAGAGCGCGTTTTCAGACTGGAAAGTCGGGTACTCTTCCGCTTTGGGGTGGATTTTGCTTGCTGTGGTGACCATAGTTTCATTTATCATAATTAAAACTTCAGATAAGTTTGTATATTATGAAGGAGGCAAAAACTGATGAATTCTTCATCTCTTCATAGCGGCAGCCGTGTCAAGCCTGGCTCAGTTATAACGTATGCGGCGCTTGTCATTATAGCGTTATTAATGCTTTTGCCATTGATTTATATGCTTTCGACATCATTAAAAACCGACAAGGAAATGTTTTTATTTCCACCGACAATAATACCCAGAGACATAGCCTGGCGGAACTACATTGACATATTCAGTAAAATCAGCCTGCTTGCCTATTATAAAAACAGCATCATCGTAGCGGCATTAGCTACAATCGGAACTCTTCTGTCATCCTCGCTCGTTGCATTTGGATTTGCCAGGTATAATGCGAGAGGCAAGAATTTACTCTTTATGGTCATCATCAGCACATTGCTCCTACCGGCCCCTGCACTGGTAATTCCGCAATTTCTGGTATTTAAAACATTTGGCTGGGTAAACACATTATTGCCTTTGATTGCCCCGGCGTTTTTTGGTAGCGCATACAACATATTTTTACTAAGGCAATTTTTCACCACAGTTCCCAACAGTCTGTTCGAAGCTGCGAGAATGGACGGCTGCAGTGAACTTGGGACATGGTGGAAGATAGCCGTACCGCTATGCAAAAGCGCATTGGCTACGGTAGGAATCTTTATGTTCATATGGTGCTGGAACGACTTATTTACTCCGGTTATATACCTGAGTACGGATTCGATGTATACGCTGCCTATCGGATTGGCAAGCCAATACTCTCCTTTCAGACTGAAAATTCCATGGAATACGATCATGGTCGGAAATGCCCTGGCCTTGCTGCCTATAATTGTTATTTTCATACGGGCTCAAAAATATTTTGTTGAAGGTATTGCGATTTCAGGTCTCAAATGAGTAAAAAATTTTTGTGCGCTATAGGATCTGACAGAGTTCAACACACTTTAAAATTTACATAAATATGGTCGGTTCAGACTGAGCTGTAAAAAATGCCGGCATTTATAGTGAAGTCTGGACAGACTGAATATGTAAGGCATCCATGAAATAAAATCGAGACATGAAAAGGGGGATTATTTATATGAATAGAAAAGTAAGGTTTTGTTTTTTGATGTTGGTTTCAGTGATGGTTCTGACAATGTCCCTATCAGGGTGCGGCGGTGCATCGCAGCAAGCAAGTACCCAGGCTTCACAAGCAGACAGTAATGCTGCGGCAGTTACACCAAGCCAGATTAACTCAGGTGAGAAGGTAACGATTTCGCATTTTACAATCGGCAATGAAGACAAAACCTGGATCAAGGATGTTATGCCTGATTTTGAAAAAACTCATCCCAACGTCAAGATGGAGTTTATTACTGTTCCATATGAAGAATTTGACGCTAAACTCAGGACAATGATTGCCGGCGGTACAAGTCCGGATGTTACGTCGCACTATGGCGCCGGTGGATTTATTGAATATTATAATAAAAACATGATCCTTGATCTTACTCCGCTAATGTCTGCTGCTAAATATAATCCGGTTGATGAAGGAGTAAGGGATGACCTCCTGAAGATCTATAATGTCAACGGGAAACAGTATGGTATTCCTGTTTCCGCATACGTGTCCATGCTCTTCTACAATAAAGACATGTTCGATAAAGCCAAACTTCCTTATCCTACAACAGACTATGAGGATAAGAGCTGGACATTCGATGCAATGGTTGAGGTTGCAAAAAAACTTACAACAATTTCACCGAACCTGGAAGATTGTCAGTTTGGCTTGAAATTCGACGAGTGGTCGGACAGGGATATGCGTCCTATTTACTTTGGCGCAAAAGTATATTCGGATGATACGTGGACAAACGGCGGATATCCTTCCGAGTGTTACTACGGCTCGCCGGAGGCCATAAAGGCGACTCAAAGATATACGGATCTGATCTACAAGGATAAGGTAGCTCCAACACAGGAAGATGTGAAAGCAATGGGCAACGGTGCGGTATTTGCAACCGGCAAGGTCGGAATGTATGCGACCGGAGCATGGGTACTTGCATCAGCAAAGGATTGCCCTTTCCAGATAGGTGTGGCAGCCATACCATGGGGCGGTAACGACAAGGCAAGAGATGTGCTTTACGTAGATCCGCTCATGATACTTAAAGACAGCAAGCACCCTGCGGAAGCATTGGAATGGATCGGGTACCTGACTTCGAAGGATGTCCAGGAGATTGCAATAGATAAGGCCAACAATCCTCCTGCGAATAAGCTTGCATATGACAAGTATTTCTCTTCTGTCAAGGGTGTTGACCCCGCGGCAATGAAAGCAGTTGTTGACGGTGGTATCAAATACGGTACTGAGGCATATAACCACCTGGTGTCCAACTCGTCGCAAATCATTGACGCAATAATAAATGAGATGGGGCCGAATGAAAATACCGGCGCCCCCGCTGAGCAATATTGCAAGAATACACAGGAGAAAGTTGACAAGATATTAAAGGAAAACAAAAAATAATACATTGGCTGAAGAAAATGGCAGGTAGAAAACTGCCTGCCATTTTTCCCAACTTAAAATTCAAGAACTCCTGTGACTATAATGAAAAACGACCATGGAAAAGAAAATTGACTTGATCCGAATTATCGTCGAGGGAATTTAGGGTTGAAAAACCCGTGTCGTAAAAAGGGTGGCTAAAATGAGAGATTTAAAAATAGCGGTCATAGGCGCCGGAAGTACCTATACTCCTGAATTAATCGAAGGCTTCATCGAAAGAAGAGAATTTTTGAATGTGACTTCTATTTATTTAATGGATATAGATAGAGAAAAGATGGAGATTATCGGCGCGCTTACAGAAAGAATGCTGAAAATAAAGTCTATAAACTGCACGGTTGTAATGACGGAAGATCTGGATGAGGCGATAAGCGGCGCGAATTATGTTTTGACTCAAGTCCGGGTCGGGAAATTGGATGCGAGAATCAGGGATGAAAAAATACCGATGAAATATGACCTTCTCGGACAGGAGACCACAGGTGCAGGCGGACTCATGAAAGCATTGCGTACGATACCTGTTATTATGAATGTTGCGCAGAAAATGGAGAGGCTGGCTCCGGATGCCTGGCTTATTAATTTTGCTAATCCGTCGGGAATAATGGCGGAAGCGATATTAAACAATACAGGGATAAGGATGGTCGGTTTATGCAACTGCCCAACCAGTATGATCAGGGATGCGGCTGGAATGCTGCCGGCAGGTACGAAAAGATTCGACTATGATTATGTCGGATTAAACCACTTGAGCTGGATCACAAGGATATATGCGGACGGGAAGGATATCCTGCCTGATTTGATCGATAAGGGTCTGTCTGTTACGGCAATGAAAAATATTTTCGGTATGGAATTTCCAAAGTCCTTGCTCCACGCTACAAAAGCAATTCCATCAACTTATCTGAATTATTTTTATTTCAGGGAAGCTCAAATAAAGCATTATAAGGAAGCCGGAAAAACTAGGGGAGAAGTATGTAAAGAGATAGAAAAAGAACTCCTTCAAATGTATAAGGATATAAATCTGACTGAAAAGCCTGCATTGCTGGAACAAAGAGGCGGGGCATATTATTCTACGGCAGCGGTTTCTCTGATCGACTCAATAGAGAACGATAAAAATCTAATGCATGTAGTTAATGTCAAGAATAACGGAGCTCTGCAATTTATGGATAATGACGATGTAGTAGAAGTTAAGTGTGTGGTAAATAAACAAGGGGCGACACCTGTGAAAGTTGATAAATTCGACAATGATTTCATTATAGGAATGATGAAGTCTGTAAAGGCCTATGAAAGGCTAGCAGTTAAAGCCGGACTATACGGAGATTATAATGCGGCCCTTTCCTCATTATTGGTACACCCTTTAATCGGTGATTATAACAAGGCGAAACCTCTGCTCGATGAAATGATTGAAGCGAATAAAGAATTTTTACCGCAGTTTTTTAGGGGAGGGCTTTATATATATGGATAAATTCGTTTTGGGGTGTGACGGGGGAGGAACCAAAACGCAGTGTGCGCTCTATGATATTTACGGAAACGAGGTCGACCTGGTAAATTGGGGCCCGACGAACCATGAAGTTCTGAAAGGCGGTTTTCAAGATTTAAAGAGTGAGCTGAGATTACTTTTTAATTATATATTGAAACGAAACAATATCCACGAAAAACAAATCGTTAAAAGTGTTTTTGGAATGGCAGGAGTAGATACGGCGGAACAGCACCGGATTGTTTCAGGAATAATAATGGAGCTGGGCATCAAAGACTTTTCTTTATGCAACGATGCTTATTTAGGAATCAAGGCCGGATGCAGGGAAGGATATGGGATCGGTGTAGTAAACGGTACAGGCTGCTGTGTTGCGGGAATAGATCATCATGGAAGGAGAATTCAAATAGGGGGGCAGGGAAATATTACTGGGGATTTAGGCGGAGGTGTATACATAGGCGAAAGATTCATCCAAACGATTTACAACTATTATTTCAGATGCGGAGAATACAGCTGTATGGTTGATATGATTCCTGAGATGTTAAAGGTGGATTCAAAATACAGTTTTATAGATAATCTATTGGAAAAGGTCAACCAGGGCGTCATAAAAATATCTGATCTGAACGTAATTGTTTTTGATGCGGCAAACAAAGGAGATGCCTGTGCTGTCAATATCCTAAGCGAACTTGGGAAAAATCTGGCGACTGCTGTCAACGGTATTTTCAGGGAGCTGGATTTTGTAGAAAACAAACCGGTCGAAATCATTCTGGCTGGATCGGTGATGACGAAAGGATGCAATGCTACGCTTATCAATGCCTTAAAAGAAGAGATATGTTCTAAAAACCACGAAAGGATAATCGAATTCAAGCTCCTCGACAAGCTGCCGGTCATTGGCGCAGTGATCTGTGCTTTAGAAGATAGCATGGACAGAGATACTATTTGTAAAATATTTTTTAATAGTCCTATGCAAATAGTTTGACGATATAATTTTCAAACCCGAAGGTCACAAGTCCAAATTTCGCCCCCGCAACCAAAAAAATTAAGGCTTCCAAGGTATTAAAACTTTGGAAGCCTTTGTGTTTCGTCTATAATTTGACTACAATCAGATTATTGTACAATTCGGTCAGTCAAACGGAATCTTTGAGAGATAATTATTGCCATCTGAAAATATTACCCGCATTTTCTGCGTTTTATTCATTTCCCATCAACTTCATCGAAGGAACACACAATATCCTGAATGGTGAATGGGGTTGCGCCTGCCAAGCTTTTACCAATTTCAGGCAAATTTCCCAAAATAGTAATTATTTCCATTGATAGTGATATACTTATTCTGTAAAGATCGAAATTCTATAAGGAGGTTGTCTATGAAAAGCAAAAAACTAGTCACATTAATTATGCTAGTGGTTATGCTAACACTATCCATGTCTGCGTTTACGACCGCTAACGCAGCAAAAACCAATTTCCTTACAATTATGTCAGAGGAGAGCAATGGCTGGGTACAAAACTTTAACCCCAATATCAACAATGCCAGGCACGCTGCATTGGGCTTTATGTTTGAGCCATTGATCATTTTTGACAGCTTCAACAATAACAGGGAAACGCCATGGCTTGCTGAAAGGATTGTTACTGAGCCCGACTTCAAAACCCTTACCGTATACGTGAGAAAAGGCGTTAAATGGAGCGATGGTAAAGATTTTACTGCGAATGACGTTGCGTTTACCTACAATTATCCCAAAACACATCCCGAAATAGACAGAACTGGCTGGTGGGATCATGAGGGAGCTGCTACGCCGGGGAAAATCGCTTCTGTTAAAATAGTTGACAAATATACGGTTAAAATTGTAATGAAAGAAGCGAATCGTTTCTGGCGTAATACTATACCCTTTCAGGTCTGGATGCTGCCGGAGCATGTTTATTCAAAGGTTAACGACCCTGCAACTTATGTAGATAAAAATCCTGTAGTTACAGGCGGATTCTCAAAAGTCAAGTACTTTACACCTGAAATGATCGTACTTGGCAGAAACCCAAATTACTGGAATGCTAAAAATCTAAAGGTTGACGAACTTCGTTTCCCGCAATTCAACGGCAACCAGGCAGCGCTTTCATTGCTTCAAACAGGGGCTATCGACTGGGCGCATATATTTATACCGGATGCGGCGAAGAACTATGTACAGGGCGATCCGGACAGAAAATTCTGGTATGGCAAAAACGATGGTGTAAGGCTTGCATTCAACTTTATGGATGAAAATGCTGATACCTTAAAGGCGTTTAAAGATGTCAATTTCAGAAGAGCAGTTTCATTATGTGTCGATAGGATCGGTATAAATAATTCGGCCGTATTTGGATACCTTTCCAAGGATGTTCCACCTGTAACAGGCTTACCGCCGGCGTTATTAGGGTACGCTGACGTATCTGCACAGGCTGAGTTGACCAAATATATCAAATATGATATTAATGCGGCAAAGAAGATACTGGCAGACGCCGGATACAAAGATGTCGACAAGGACGGCTTCCTGGAAAACCCGGATGGTTCCAAGCTTGCGTTCGAAATTACATCGCCTGCAGGCTGGACTGATTGGAATGATGGAGCTGCAATTGTTGCACAGGGACTTAAAAAAGCGGGTATCAATGCGACAGCAAAAGCTATAGATCTTGCGATGTATATTGAAAGCTGGAAATCCGGCAAGCGTGATATTCTTTATTGTGGATACGGTATTACCGGAGATCCGTATAAATTCTACTATGACACAATTGGCGATCAATCAAGAGTCAAAACGGATACCTGGTGGACAATTACCGATACTAACTATGTTAATGATGAAATGACTGCTTTAATAGCTTCGTTGCCAACTGCCAAAGATGCTGAATTAAAGGCAATAACAGCCAAGATAGAACAACATTTTGCAAGCAATATGATCAATATTCCAATATTCTACAATGGAAACTGGGTTGTTTACAACACAAGCAGATTTACAGGCTGGGCAACAGCAAATAACGTAATATGTAATCCTGCATGTGTTCAACATGACTCGAAACTTTTGCAGCTTTTTGCCTTAAAGCCTGTAAAATAAATAATTGATCTATCAGGTATGGCATAGGTTTTTACTTATGCCATGCCTGATATTTTGCTTGGAGGGTGAGGGTACCTGTGAAATACATTTTAAAAAGGCTATGGTTTTATATCTTGGCGTTCTTTGGAGCTTTGGCTTTAAACTTTTTCCTTCCGCGTATGATGCCGGGAAACCCTGTTCAGATGTTCTTGTCAAGCCTTTATTTATCAGGCGGCGTTGTTGATAATGCTACAATAGCCGCGGTAGAGAAATTGTTCGGATACGATACCCATACTCCTGTTATCATAGCCTTCTTTAATTATATTGCCAGCATTTTTAAAGGTAATTGGGGCGTTTCTTTTACTTTTTACCCGCAGACGGTATTGGAAGCTACGGCGCGAGGGGTGAAATGGACCGTATTCCTTTTGGGAACAGCATTGATTCTCGGATTTATTATAAATACGCTGCTTGGTATTCTTGTTCCATGGAAACGCGGAAGCAGACTGGATACGACATTAACTGTCGGCGGGCAAATTATGGCTAATATTCCGTCGGTTGTTACTGCAATAATTTTATGTATTGCACTTGCATTTACAAATATATTTCCGAGGGGTTATGCCGTTACTCCGCTTTTCATACCGGAAAATGTCTTTCAATACATGCGCGATATTGCTTATCACGCATTCCTGCCTGTCTTTGCAATTATTATTACAGGCCTGGGAGGAATTATGGGCATGAGAGCAAATATGATCAACCAGCTTGGTGAAGATTATATTGTTATGGGAATCGCCAAAGGTGTGCCCGACAGGAAGATCATGTTTGGCTACGGGGCGAGAAATGCGCTTTTACCTGTTGTTACCTCACTTGCTATGCAGATAGGTTACTTGTTAGGCGGCGCTTTAATAATAGAACAGGTTTTCAATTATCCCGGTTTAGGTCAAATTATGGTCATGGCTATCAGCAGAAGGGATTATCCTTTAATGCAAGGCATACTGCTTATGACAACAATAGTGATGCTTACGGCTAACTTTATTGCAGACATCAGCATTATGATCCTGGATCCAAGAACTAGAAGGCAGGGCGTTGACGGAAACTGATGGTAAAAGGGGACATAGAGTATATGAAAAAAATATGGAACAGTAATATAATACGCTTTTTTAGGAATAGTCCCAAAACAAGCATTGGAGTTATTCTGGTAATTATGATTCTTCTCCTTACCGTTGGGGCAAACCTGTTTACGAGTATCGATCCTACAAATAGATTTGCCGGAGAATATCACAGCCCGCCTTCACAAACGCATATATTAGGCACAACTCAACTGGGTAACGATGTATTCGCTCAGACCTTGTACGGAGGCCGTGTATCAATCCTTGTGGGTATATTTGCAGGCCTTATTACAGTGTTTTTAGGTATCATTTTAGGAATCAGTTCAGGCTATTTTGGCGGAACGTATGATAACATAATTACAACATTAATAAATATTATCATGGTTGTACCAAATATAGTCCTGCTGCTTATAGTTGCAGCGCTTTTAGACGGCGTATCGCCATTTTTGATAAGCGTTATTATCGGGTTGACTTCCTGGCCGTGGAATGCTCGTATACTCCGTGCCCAGACAATGAGTCTGCGAAGCAGGGAATTTATTTATTCTGCTGAAACTCTGGGAGAGTCAAAGCTCAGAATTATGTTTATAGAGATTATGCCTAACATGCTTTCTATCATAAGTTCCGCTTTTGTCAGCACACTAATCTATGCTGTTACGGCCAGCGCTACTCTTGAGTTCATTGGATTTGGCGACCCACTTTCGTGTACATGGGGAATAATGCTTTTTAATGCAAATAAATCGGGAGCATTGACAAGCGGCGCCTGGTGGGAATTGCTAGGCCCGATTTCCGGAATTGTTCTGTTTGGCGCTGGACTTACATTAATCAATTTCTCCATCGATGAAGTATCAAATCCAAAATTGAAAGCACAAAGAATTATGAGAGCTTATTATAAAGTGAAAAAAATACAGGCAAATGGCATGAAAAAATTAGGATTGAATAACGCCATGGGAAGGAAGAGCGCTTGACAATGAGTGATTTGTTAACGGTAGAAGGACTTTGTGTCGATTATGTAACTGCAAAAGGGGGATATGTCAGAGCTGTAGACAATGTCAGCTTTTCAATAAAAGAGGGTCAAAGCTTTGGCCTGGCAGGAGAATCCGGCTGTGGCAAGAGTACGATTGCTTACTCTCTTATGCGATTGCACAGGCCTCCGGCGTTAATATCAGATGGTCAGATTATCTTTTGCGGAAATGATATAGTACATATGAAAGAAAACAAAGTTCAGCAATTACGCTGGAATGAGATAGCCATGGTATTCCAATCGGCCATGAACTGTCTGAATCCCGTAATAACAATGGAAAAACAGTTTTTTGAGATATTCAGGTATCATGGGATTACCAACGATAAGAAAGTTTCCAGAAAGAAGGCTGAAGAGCTTTTATCCATTGTAGGCATCCCGACGGAAAGATTAAAGGATTATCCTCATCAGTATTCGGGCGGGATGCGTCAGAGAGCGGTTATCGCAATGGCATTGGCGCTCAGACCAAAGCTTCTGATATTGGATGAGCCTACTACGGCACTTGACACTGTAGTACAAAGGGATATTTTACAGTGTATTTACGACCTGAAAAAGGAATTGAAATTTTCTATCTTTTTTATTACACATGACATCAGTTTAATGATGGAATTTTGCGACACCATAGGTATCATGTACGCCGGGAAGATCGTAGAACAGTCTTCTTCAGATAATATTCTGCATAATCCGAGACATCCGTATTCATACGGCTTGAAAAATTCGTTCCCCTCTTTAAAAGGAGAAGTAAAGTATATGGAAGGAATACCTGGAACACCGCTGGATTTAAATGCTATTCCTGCAGGCTGTAGATTTCAGGATCGCTGTTTTAGAACATGTAAGGACTGTTTTACAAAGGAACCGGAGATCAGCGCCACTGATGAAGGGTTCTTTTATTGCCACAATCCGTTAAAGGCAGGATAGATTAAAATTCTTCCAAGCACAAGTATCAATAATACGAGGTGTGAAATGAAAGAAGAAAAGCAAACAATATTAAGTGTAAAAAACGTTGTGATGGATTTTAAAATCCGCGGAAAATCGCTCCTGTCCAGCAAGAAAACTCTACGTGCTTTGAATGATATCACTTTTGATTTATATAAAGGCGAAGCATTAGCAATTGTTGGCGAATCGGGTTGTGGAAAATCGACCATATGCAGGGTCGCTATGAAATTTTACAATCCGACATCAGGAACTATGACTTTTAAAAATAATGACATTCACAAATTGAAGGCTCAGGAATTGAAAAACTATCGTCAAAAAGTACAGATGATTTTCCAGGATCCTTTTTCCTCACTGAATCCATTGCATAATATATATTACCATTTGGAAAGGCCTCTCAAGCTATATCATCCTTCCGACAAAACAACCATGAAGCAGAAGATGGATGAGTATTTGAATTTGGTTGGACTGATTCCTCCGGAGGAACAGGGAAACAAAAATCCTCATCAGCTGTCCGGCGGACAAAGACAAAGAGCGTATTTGGCAAGAATATTAGCTGTGGGCGCAGAAGTTATATTTGCGGATGAGCCGACGTCAATGCTGGACGTATCAATCCGGCTGGGGATTCTAAACCTTATGAGCAAATTGAAAAAGGAAAATAACAAATCGTTTATTTATATCACTCATGATATAGCCTCTGCACGATACTTTGCCGATAGGATTATTGTCTTGTATGCCGGGCATATGGTTGAATGGGGTGATGTTAACAAGGTTATTGTCAATCCTGCGCATCCTTATACAAAACTTTTGGTTTCGGCAGCTCCGGATCCGGAGAGAGAGGGAGATGTAGAATTGCCGGTATTAAAGGATAAAGAATCGGAAGTAACGGTTTGGACGCCGGAAAGCAAAGGATGCCCATTTAAAAGCCGTTGTCCTGTCGCTGAAGAGAGATGTTCGAAGGAATTGCCTCAGGTAAGGGAAGTTAGTGACGGACAGTTTATCAGATGTTTCCATAATAATTAAAGCTCGCTTAATGAAAAGCTACACTCTTAATAAAGGGTTTTGCTTCATCTGAGGAAAAATTAATAAACAGCCAGCTTAATATGCTATAATTATATTGTGAGCTGCCGAAATGCTTACGAATTTGGCCAGGCTCTTTTTAAAATGCGAATATCCGGTTACCAGGATTTAAGTAATTGTTATTGAAAACATCTTTCTTTATATGGGCTAAACATTGCGGAGGGAATATGTTTACGGTAATTGTCGTTGATGATGAGTATTGGGCATTGTATGGTGTTATAAATACTTTAGATTGGCAGCGCTATAACTTCAGGGTCATTTACCAAACCTGTGACGCCTTGGATGCATGGGATAAAATTCAGAAAATGAAACCGGATGCTGTATTTGCCGATATTAAAATGCCTGAAATGACTGGCCTCGAACTCTTGCATCAAATACGGAAAGCAAATATCAATTCTGAGATGGTTCTAATAACCGGGTATCCGGAATTCGAATATGCACGTCAGGCTATCTCTTTGGATGTATTTGAATATTGCGTTAAACCAATTAATAAAGAGGATACCGATATAATTCTGGAGAAGCTATCCAAACATCTAAAAAGAAAGTATGGGATAGATAGTGATGAATTGGCGAATACTGGCCTCAAGGTGAATAATCCTCAATTCTGCAATCTTATCAAATATATGAATGAAAACTATGGAAGTATGCTGCATATAACCAAGTTATCAAAGCAGTTTTTCATTGATGTAAGCTACTGTAATAAACTATTCCATTTGAACTTTAATAAAAGCTTTACCGAATATATTACCGAGATACGTATGAATAAGGCCAAGGAATTTCTCTCAAAAGGTATTCCAGTGAAGGAAGTTGCAGTGACCACGGGGTATACTGACTACAATTATTTTATGAAAGCATACAAAAAATACTATAGCATTACCCCAACTGAATTCCAAAAAGGGGTTTCATCCAATGACCATATGGAAAAAAAAGATTCAATATAGTTTACAGAGAAAAATTACGCTTTTCATTTTAATCGTCCTACTGGGACTTGTACTTGTTATAACTGCCGTTTTTTTTCGTTCGCGGGAGCAGAGGTACAAGGATAACCAATCAATGATCAATTCTTATGCTACTAGATTGGAGGATGTATTAAATAGCGAAATTGCAGAAATTATGTTTAATGGTATTTCGTTGAGTTATAACAATGCCGTAATAGATGGCTTTCAGTATTACTCTGAGAACGATAAATTGAATGCAAATACAGTGGGTCAGCTTAAGACAATCGTTGATTCGATTACTTTATATAATAAAAATATTGAAGATATTGTTTTCTATGATGCCGGAGGCGATCCTTTTTTCAGCAAGCAGCAATATGATAATTCGATTTATTCCATATGGCATAATAAAGATATCTCATATAAAAAAGACATCTCCGGCACAATTTATACAATGGATAGAAATAGGTCCACAGATTATATAAATAGCGGACCGACATTTTTTTATTCAATTGATGTATTTCTGTCCGATGCCCACAGTGCTAACCGGATTATTCTTGGAACACTGGTGTTTGCGTGCAATTTGAATAAATCTATTGATTATTTACAAGACGACGCGGATATGGATGTTGAAATAAAAAGTCCTAAAACGCTCATATTGTCGAACAGAACCGTTGGCCGCCCGGAACCGGTTCAAACCAACACGCCGGCGTTTACCAATATCACAAGACCGCTCAAGTATACGGATTGGATAGTAAACATTTCACAATACAAGCCGATATCCTTATTTGGAGATTTAAATACATATGGTTTGGTTTTGTTTTTGATGGTGTATACACTTTTATCCATCCTTGGTATTTTCCTGATTGTAAAGCGTAATATCCAGACGCCTATCGCTGTACTGCTGGCGCAATTGAATAGCATTCATTACGATCAGCCTTCAATTCGTATAACCGAATCCTCCAGCATGGAAATAGGTACAGTGAGCAACCATATCAACCGCATGCTTGACCGGATGGAAAAACTAACGCAGGAAAACCTGAATACCCTGCAGAAAATGTATGAACTGGAAATCAGTAAAAAGGAAGCTGAACTGCTTGCCCTTCGATTTCAGATCAACCCGCACTTTTTACATAATACGCTGGAGTGCATACGCAGTATAGCTCTTAGTAAAGGAATTGCGTCAATTCAAGACATTGTGGTTGCCTTGGGTAATATGTTCAGATATTCGATATATGGTGCAGACAAGGTTTTGGTCTCCGATGAGGTGGCCATCATAGAGGACTATTTCAAGATTATTTCCATACGCCATCAAAGACGGTATCAACTGATTGTGAATATACAAGAGGAGCTCCTTAACTGCAGCGTTCCCAAAATGATACTTCAGCCGATTGTGGAGAACACTATAAGCCATGGGCTCAGTGGAAAATCAAAAGGTACCGTTTGGGTTACCGGCACATTATGTAATGAGAATATGGTTTTTGAAATAAAAGATGATGGTGTAGGTATGGAGCAGGAAGAGCTGAACAGGCTTAGAGAAATAATAAAAAATACTTCGGCGCTTCGGAAAGGGAACCAAATTGGTTTGGCTAACATCAATCAACGCATCCAATATTCATATGGCAATAACTTTGGGATTACTATTGAAAGCCAAAAAGGGATAGGAACAAGCCTGAAATTATTACTGCCCTATACCGCGCTGTAAAGCGCTCCCACCTGTATTAATATTTACCTTGCAGAAACAAAACCACGACTTATATTTACCAAACCACGACATTTTTTTGTTGTGGTTTTTTTATTATGATTAGATTACTGAAATACATTTTCAATTACGATCCTGTAAATACGTTTGCTCTACATAGAAGGAGTACATCTATGATCAAAACATTTACAACTGATAAAGATGGTTTTATGCAACAGCTTTATGATAAAGAGTTTGTGCAAAAGCAATATAAAAACACAGCAACCATCGAAATAGATCCAGGCAGACGATTCCAGGATATACTCGGCTTTGGCGCCGCGATGATGGATTCCTCCTGTTACCTGCTTTCGTGTCTTGGGAAAGACGAACGCCGTACTATTTTGCAGGAACTGTTTAGTCCCGATGGACTGAATTTAAGTGTTGCAAGAATAAGTGCAGGAGCGAGCGATTACTCCTGCAAGGAATACAATTATGACAATACTGCCGATGATACGGAGTTAAAGAATTTTTCAATAGAGCATGACAAAAGCTATATAATACCCATGATTCTGGAAGCTCGAAATATTAATCCGGATTTATTCCTTTTTTCGTCGCCATGGAGCCCGCCGGGATGGATGAAGACGGGAGGGTCCATGTATGGCGGCTGGATGCGTGAGAAATATATTGAAGTTTATGCGAAGTATTATCTGAAATACCTATTGGAATATAAAGCCTCAGGCATCGAAATTGATGCGCTTACTCCGCAAAATGAAGTGGAAACGGATCAACAGTGCAAGGCGCCTGCCTGCTATTGGCATCCTGAATATGAGATGTCCTTCGTGAAGGACTACCTTGCCCCTATGATAAAGGAAAATAATCTTAAGACCAGGGTATGGCTGATGGATCATAACTATATCATGTGGAGACGCGCAAAGTGGATGCTGGACGATGCGGGTGTGTACGAAGCATCGGATGGGGTTGCATTTCATGGGTATGAAGGAACTGCAGATATGATGAGTCTCCTTCATAATGAGTTTCCTGAAAAGTCTATTCATTGGACCGAAGGCGGACCTGAAT
Source organism: Bacillota bacterium (assembly GCA_023439545.1). Lineage (GTDB taxonomy): Bacteria > Bacillota > Clostridia > Acetivibrionales > DTU013 > JAEYOM01. The sequence continues at coordinate 45,807 of JAEXNT010000086.1, read as the reverse complement.
TAGGGCTTGAATACGCTAAAGACTGGTGCAAATGGGGCAAGGATTTTACTGATATGCTGAAAAATTGGAGTAAGTCGATCACCGTTTGGAACCTGATATTGGATCAGGATGGAAGGCCGCATATTGGGGTGGCAAGCTGTGCAGGAATTGTCACAGTTGACTCGAAAACACATGAAATTACCAGAAGCGGTCAGTATAAGGCGATGTACCATATAAGCCACTTCGTGCAGCGAAATGCATATCGCATAAATTCGTATTGCAGCATGAACGCAGTTCATCATGTAGCATTTGCAAACCCTGACGGCAGTAATGTTGTTGTTCTTACAAATCCCGGCAGGAGTGCGGATGTACAGCTCAAATACAGAGGGCAGTATGTAAAGGTTCATTTGTCCGGTAACTCTATATCGACAATCGTATGGTAAATAAAGTTTACATTGGAGGGCGCCTGATGAAAAATGAGGTTAAAGTTCACCTTACAGCTATGGCAACCGATTTCAGGATTGCACAGATGGATTCAGTTCCCTTGACAAAGGATACGAAAGGGGTTGAAAAGCCCCTCATATGTCTTTACGAGGATGTCGAATATCAGACAATAATTGGTTTTGGCGGTGCATTTACCGAGGCTGCGGCTGAGACTTACTATAAACTGCCGGAAAAAGTCAGAAAGGAGATTGCGGCAGCGTATTTTGACGGTGAAAAAGGGAATGGATATACCTTTTGCCGCACTCATATGAACAGCTGCGATTTTTCCTTAGGTAACTATGCTTGCGCTGAGAAACCGGGAGATATCGAATTAGAGAGTTTCAATATAAATCGTGAAAAGAAAGCAATTATCCCTATGATGAAAGAGGCGTCGGAATACGGCGATTTTCAACTCTTGATCTCACCATGGAGCCCGCCGGCATGGATGAAGGATACGGGGAAAATGAATTGCGGAGGGAAGCTCCTTCCGGAATATAAGGATGCATGGGCCAGGTATTATGCAAAGTTTATACAGGCATACAGGAAAGAAGGCTTGAACATTTGGGGGACAACTGTGCAAAATGAGCCCAAAGCGGTTCAAATATGGGATTCCTGTATTTATACAGCCGAGGAGGAAAAGGACTTTGTTAAGGAACACCTGGGTCCGGTTATGCAAAAGGAAGGGCTTGGGGACGTTAAAATCCTTATCTGGGATCATAACAAGGAAAGGCTTTACCAGCATTCAAAAGCAGCTTATGAAGATGCAGCCGCTTCCAGGTATATTTCCGGTTCGGCGTTTCATTGGTATTCCGGAGATCATTTCGGGGCTCTTGATGCGGTGCATAAAAGATGGCCTGAAAAACAGCTTGTGTTTACAGAAGGAGCCACAATAATGCGGCTTGGGATAGGCGCATGGGAAAATGCCGAAGTCTATAGTCATGATATGATTGGGAACCTGAATAATTATGCATCTGCCTGGTGCGAATGGAACATGCTCCTTGACGAACAAGGGGGACCAAATCATGTAGGTAATTTCTCGGAAGCTCCGATTATGGGAGATACCCGCAGCGGTAAAATCGAGTATAAACCGTCCTATTACTATATTGGACATTTCAGTCGTTTCATCAGGCCCGGAAGTAAACGTATAGGCTGCTCGATCTTCGCTGAGGATCTTGAGTGTACGGCTTTCAAGAACCAGAATGGCGACATTGCCGTTGTTGTTTTGAATCGTAATGACAAAGCGGTTGACTTCTCACTGTATCTAAATGAACAGATAGCGGCATTTGAAAGCCTTCCGCATTCTATAATGACTCTTGTTATCTAGTATAAAACAAAGAAAGTCAGCATGTCGAAATCGCTAAAATATAAAGGAGTTACAATGCTATGAGTGAAGAATACAAGGGCATTTTTCGTTGCAAGGGGACAAATATAGTAGATGAATCCGGCAAACAATTCTATCCGATTGGTTTTGGACTTGGGGGCACATTATATCCGGAAGGATATATGTGGCAAGTGTTCGGAGGACAGGATAATACAGAAAAGTTCTGTGAAGCTCCTACATATATGTATAGGAAAATTGAAGAAATTGTTGGACCGAAGTCCGCTAAAAATTTCTGGGATACATATCTGAAAAATTGGACGTCCAAGAAGGACATCGAATCCATGGCCAAATGGGGAGCAAATCATGTGCGCCTTCCTCTGACGTACAAAACATTGACGACCGCTGATGGTACCTACCTTGAATCAGGCTTTGAGGATATCGAGCGAATTGTATCATGGTGCCGCCAGTATGGATTGTATGTAGTTCTCGATCTCCATGCGGCTCCCGGAGGACAAAATGCATGGCATTTCTGTGACAGCGACGGTACTGCCCGTTTGTGGGAAGAACCTGGAAAATACTGGCCCTGGACGATTAATCTGTGGAAGGAAATAGCCAGAAGGTATGCCGATGATTCTATCATAATGGGCTATGATCTTCTTAATGAAACCTTGTTACCGCCAGGACACTGCGCAGAAGAACTTCGCAACCTTTCTATAGCCATCACACGCGGTATACGCGAGGTTGATAGAAGACACATCGTATTTATAGAAGGCAATGTTTATGCTACGGATTTTACAGAGCTTGAGCCCTTTGACGACAATATGGCCTATTCATTCCATCTATATAAATACAATGGCCCTAAGCCCGAGAAACGTGACATTCAGAAATATCTGGATTTGAGGTATCGTACTCAAATACCCTTGTGGAACGGTGAAACGGGCGACAATGATGCAAAGTGGTGGGAAGAGGATATCAAGCTGCACAAAAAGCATAATATCGGAATTTGCATGTGGACACATAAAAAGATACGCCTTGCCAACCAGCCTTATGTTATCGAACTTGTGCCGGAATTCAAAAAAGTCGCTGATTATATAACAGGACGGGGTCCGAAACCTGATGCCAAATATGCTGAAAAAGCGTTAATGGATCAGGCTGCCATGATGGCTACGGATAAATGTGTCTTTCAGCCGGAATACCTTACTGGATATGACTGGTATGAATCAGAGAATGAGGGACCTCTATACCTGGATCCCAAGGCGCCTATAGACAGACGTGTAAATGACCTGCTGGGAAGAATGACGCTGGAGGAGAAAGCCAGCCAGCTGGCCAATTCATGTGAAGGCATAGACCGATTGAAATTGCCGGCTTTCAGAGACGGTGAAGTGGAGCATGGCGTATCGGTCATAGGTAATGCAGATCCAATAGTCGGAATGGCTACCGTTTTCCCGCAGGCTATAGCCATGGCAGCCTCCTTTAATAAAGAACTTATTTATCGTCTGGCTTGCGCGATTTCGGACGAGGTAAGGGCAAAGTACTCTGAAGGAATCATGGGGCTGGCGTTTTGCAGCCCGGTTATCGATTTGGCCAGAGACCCGCGTTGGGGGCGTACACAGGAGTCCTTCGGAGAGGATCCCCATTTGGCAGGCGTATTAGGTGCGGAATTTGTTCACGGCCTGGTTGGCGATGACCCGAATATCCTTAAGACTGTAGCCGGCCCGAAACACATTACAGCAAACAGCTGTGAGGCAACAAGGCGCTGCGAAAATGTAACTGTAGACGAACGTTCCATGTGGGAATACTATTTACGTCCATTTGAAAAGTGCCTGGAATTAATAGACTACCAGACAATCATGCCGGCTTATAACGGTATTAATGGTATGCCTGGCGCCGCCAATGCCTGGCTGTTGAACAGTGTGCTTCGTGAAATGTTCGGATTCAGCGGATACGTGCTTTCGGATGGCGGCGCGGTTTATGATCTATACCGCGCACATCATATTGTCTCTTCTATGGAGGAAGCTGCTGCATTATCGGTTGCTTCAGGTTGTGATGTTGCAAATGGCCGCGGTCATCGTGAACATATCGTCAAAGCAGTTGAAATGGGGCTGGTCTCGGAGAACGACGTAGATATTGCAGCAAAAAGGGCCTTAAAAGCCCGCTTTCAGCTAGGCTTGTTAAATCCGCCCGAGAGCAGGCCGTACCAAACGATTACGGGCGATATCGTCAATTGCCGGGCTCATAGGGATGTTGCACTGCAGGTCGCTCGCGAAAGTATCGTTATGCTTAAGAATGATAATATGCTGCCTATCAAAAAGGAAAAGTCAAGGAAAGTAGCTCTGATTGGTCCATATGCAAATAGCACTTATATGGGAACATACAGCGGTCAATCATCACATGTTGTGACTCTTGAGCAGGGGCTGAGAGATCAATTGAAAGGTACTGCAGAAGTGATTTGCGTACCCCTGTTCGAGGGTGGTATCGCTCCTGAAGTGATTCCTGAATCGTACCTTGAAACGCCTGACGGACAGCGGGGATTGCTGGCGGAATATTATGCAAGCAGGCATTTGCTGGGCGCCCCCATTATGTCGAAAGTTGAGAATCAAATAGCTTTTGACTGGAGATTCAGATCTCCTATTCCCGGTATTGAAGGAGAAAGCTCGTGGTCCGTAAGGTTTTCCGGGTATCTGAACGTACCGGAATCAAGTAAATATACTTTCAGCATCAATGCAGATAACGGAGTAAGACTAATCATTGACGGCTTCAAGCTAATTGATGAGTGGGGCTGTGAAAAACCAAGGATTTGCACGGCAGAGCTATATCTTGAAACTGGAATCAAGCATTCCTTTGTTTTGGAGCATTATACACAGGGCGAAAGCTGCCATGTGACACTTGCGTGGGATTACGTGAATCCGAAGTCATGGGATGCAGCGCTTAGCGCCGCACATGATGCTGATTATGCCATAGTCTGCGTAGGAACGAACAGAGTTGTCGAGGATGAGACTACGGATAGAGCGGATATTATTCTTCAGGCCTATCAGGAGGACCTCGTTCGCAGGATCAAAGCGGAAAACCCGAATACGGTGGCAGTAATATTCAGCGGATCGCCGATTTCCAGTCCATGGATGTCCGAAAACATTCCAGCCATACTTCAGGCCTGGTACCCGGGAGAAGAGGGAGGAAGGGCAATTGCTGAAATATTGCTGGGGAAATACAGCCCGTCGGGGCGTTTGCCAGTGACAATATATGCTTCGGCGTCGGACATTCCCTCGATCAATTCCTACAATATAATCGAAGGAAAATCAACTTACCAGTATTTTGAAGGTAAACCCCTATATTCCTTCGGACATGGCTTGAGCTATTCAAAATTTGCCTATGGCAATATCAAATGCGACAGAGAAGAGTATATATCGCGCGAAAGCATTTCGTTGCAATTCACCGTAAAGAACATCGGACAGGTGGATGCAGATGAGGCGGCTCAGGTGTATGTACAAGTGCTGGACAGCAATTTTGCCCGCCCGTTAAAGCAGTTGGCAGGGTTTGAAAAATTACACCTGAAGCAGGATGAATGTAAAGTCGTGAATATTGAAATACCTCTCGAAGATTTGTATAGATATGACACAATTAAAAAATGCAAAGTACTGGACGCAGGGCGGTATGCTGTTATGGCAGGCGCTTCAAGTGACGACATTCGTTTGATGCAGATCATAAACGTGGATCCCTCACAGACTGTCAGGGTACATGGCCTCAACCAGCATAACGGCTGACTGTTTCAATAGAAGAGTAATGTGAAGCCTATATCTTAAATGAAAGCAGGGCATAGAAATGAATGCTGCAACGGGTTTGAAACAAATAGGTTTACAGGAGGCTAAATATAAAAACCGTACTTGGAAAAGTAATTGGAATAAGTATAAATACCTTTATATCCTAATGATCCCGGGTTTGCTATATTTCCTGATTTTCCGGTACATACCCATGTACGGTTTGGTCATAGCTTTTCAGAAATTTACTGTCTTTGAGGGTGCGTTTAAAAGCCCGTTTGTTGGACTGGATAATTTTAAACAGCTTATGTCCAATAGTATGTTTTGGGCAGCATTTATGAATACAATCCGCATAAGTCTGCTTAAGCTTGCATTTGCCTTTCCGGCTCCGATAATCTTTGCCCTGCTGCTCAATGAGATGTCGAATCGTAAAGCAAGAAGGATCATACAAACGATATCGTATCTGCCGTACTTTGTCTCATGGGTTGTTTTGGCGGGACTTATCGATATATTTGTAAACTCCTCAAGCGGCGTCCTGGTTGGTGCTTTGAAGGCAGTAAATATAGCGGCGCCGAATATTATGACCAGTAATACATGGTTTGTTCCTATGCTTATCGTTACAGACATTTATAAAGGCGTAGGTTATGGCGCCATTGTTTACCTGGCGGCTATATCCAGCATTGATCCGGGTCTGTATGAATCGGCTGTCATTGATGGTGCGGGTCGGTTCAGACAGATCTGGAACATTACATTACCATCAATCCTGCCAATAATAATCATAATGTTCATTTTTAATATCGGAAACATACTTAACGGCGGATTCGACCAGATATTCATGCTTTACAATTCCCTGGTTTACAGGACCGCCGATATCATAGATACCTATGTCTATCGAATAGGCATCATCTCCAGTAGTTACAGCCTGGGAGCCGCAGCTCAGCTTTTCAAATCCATCATCGGGATGGTCCTGGTTATAGGCACAAATTATAGCGCCCGGTTATTCAAGCAGGAAGGATTATGGTAGGAGGTGAAATATATGAAGCTTAAAAATAAACGTCGTTCGTTGTCCGGATTGATTTTTAGCACTGTGAATTATTCGCTGTTCACTATATTGACGATATGCTTTTTGCTTCCGTTTATTCATATTCTAATGTACTCTGTCAGCGACATTTCACACAATAGTACATTTGGTTTGTTCTTGTTTCCAAGAGGCCTGGATTTCTACATTTACAGAGCCGCACTATTCAATAGCACCAGAGTCGTATCGGCCTTTGGAGTATCCGTTTTTGTTACATTCTTCGGGACAGTCATCGGCCTCCTGATTTCTGCAATGTTGGCATATGGCATATCGAAGCCATTGAAAGGGCAAAACCTGTTTATCTTCCTGATTTTCTTCACCATGCTGTTTAACGGCGGTATGGTACCGACATGGTTGCTGGTACGGTCTTTAGGCTTGTTGAATAATGTTTGGTCTCTGATTCTGCCTGGTATGTTGTCCGCTTTTAATGTCTTTCTGTTAACGAATTTTATGAAAATGCTTCCTGAGGAGATAGAGGAATCAGTTCAGATTGATGGCGGAAATCATTTTGTAATATTTTTCAGGTTCGTGCTGCCGCTGTCCAAGCCTGTATTAGCCACTATTGCCCTTATGTCGGCGGTAGGTTACTGGAACGATTATTTTTCGAGCGTTTTGTACATATATAATAAAACCTCCTGGCCTCTTGCTACGCTAATAAGAGATATGCTGAGCAGTTTGGAATTGACTGTAAAGGTAGGCGGTAATGTAGTAGGTATAGATGTAAATCGTATCGACAGCGTTAAAATGAGATCGGCTACAATTATTATATCAATTATTCCTGTGTTGATTGTGTATCCGTTCCTGCAGAAATACTTTGAAAAGGGAATCATGATTGGAGCGATCAAAGGTTAATTACAACTGCAGTGTAATATACCTTGAAAGCTTTGAATGATATAAAAAAATGAAGGGATGATCAAAATGTTTAAAAAGGTATTATGTTTGCTCCTGGTACTTTTTATTGTACCCTCTTTGATTGCGGGTTGTGGAAGCGCAAGCGATACTCCCGAAGCCACTACTGCCGCTTCAGTTTCGACCGATGCTACTGTCCCGGCTTCGACAGAGAAAGCTCCAATTACAATAACTGTACCTAGTTTTCCGAAGGGCGCCAAACCCGGCAGTTTCATGGAAAAATGGCTTGATGACAAATTTAACGTAAATCTGAATGTAGTTGCTCTGCCAAGCAATGGAGACGACAGGAAGACACAGATCAATCTCATTATGTCGGATCAGAAGTTGATGCCTGATATAATCTACTTTACCGATGATAATGCAAAGGAATTTGAACAATGGAAGGCAAGCGGACTTCTGGTTGATATGTACCCGTTAATTGCCCAGTATGGTCAGAATATAGTGCAATACTATAAAAAAATTGATAATGATGCCTCCGCGCTATTTTCTACTTTTGAAGATGGGAAGATGTATCGACTTATCACTGACGTAAGCGAACCCGGCTCGACTACCACGATCGTCCGAAAAGACTGGATGGATAAGTTCGGAATGACCGAAATCAAAACTCTGGACCAATATGTCGACTACCTGCGCAAGTCTGTCAATAATGATCCTGACGGCAATGGCGTAAAGGATACGGTAGGTGTGTCAGGCTTCAAGGAAGACATGATGGCGTTCTATCCATTTTATTCAGCCTTCGGTGTGTATCCTGAAGAATGGTTTAGGCAGAGTGACGGCAGTCTTAAGTATGGAGCGGTTTTACCTGAAACCAAACTGGCGCTTGCCGCAATAAGAGATGCGTATAAAGAAGGCTTGATCGATCCCAATTTGATTAGCGGAGCTAAAGACTTCGGAGGCGAACTGTACCCTGATGGAAAAGTTGCTTCATTCTATACCTGGCAGTTTTTCCTGACACCTTCTTTCTCACCGCTGACAGACTTTAAGACAAAGAACCCCGGCGGCGATTATGTGCGTATCCGTCCGGTATCGGGTCCTGACGGCTTCAGCAGTGACAGACCTTCAGATCCGTTTGGATCCGGCTATGTTGCCATAACATCCAAGTGCAAGGATCCGGCTGCAGCTATGCGTTTGCTTGATGGTATTGTTGAACCGGAGACCAGTATCTTCATTAAAAATGGTGAAGAAGGCGTTGATTACAAGATGGTCGACGGAGACATTCAGCTCCTGACCAGCCAGGATGAGCGCGATGCAAAGGGCATTCGCATATTCACATTGCTGCTTGAAAGAAAAGATGAATACAACATTGAAATTGGAAAGCTTGGAAACGCCAATTTCGCAGATCAGCAGCAGACTTGTATGCCGTTGCGTGAGAAAATCGCATTTTTACGTAACAAGGCCCGTCCTGTTTCAAATGAAAAGCAGGCAGATCTGAACGCGTTATATAAGACAACCTTCTGGTCCATTATCACGGGCGAAATGCCTCTCGATGCATTTGATAATTTTGTTACCGAATGGTATGCGCATGGCGGCAAGGAAGTCACACAGGAAACTAACGAATATTGGGCAAAGCAGAAATTGGAATTTGATAATTTCCAGAAAGCATTTGCAAAGGATATGGCTAAATAAACTAAAAGTTTAAGAATCATTCGGGGGGAATTCAAATGCAGGTTATCGACACAAAAAAGTTAAAAATAATTGATGTCTCACAAAAGATTTATCCCGTAGCTGGTGAAATTGCACCTGACGACTATGTGCGTCTGGTATTGGAGGAAGCGCTTGTGTGGCCGCTTGAAACCTACGGCTCCTATGTGGACGACACGGTTTACCAGGTAGTAAAAATGAAAACGCATGTAAAGACTCATGTTGAATCGCCATATCATTTGGACAAAAAGGGGAATCCCTTGAGTTCATTCGCACCGGAAACATTTTTTGGACGGGCTGTGTTTTTCTACTTTGACGTTCCGGCAGATTCAATCATCACCAGGGATATGATTGAAAAGGCTGATAACGGGAGGCTTAAGGGCGGCGATATTGCGATTGTCCGTACAAGCTGGACAAAGGATATGAAAGGTGAGAAACCTGAAATCATGAGCGATGGAGCCAACTATTTCCTGTCAAAAGGAATCAAATTCTTTGGCCAGGACGAGTCGCTCTCCATATTCAGGGGTGGAAAGACCTCGACCCATGATATTTTTCTGAAAAACAATATCCCGCTTCTTGAGATGCTTTGCAATCTCGACCAGCTGACGCAGGATGTATCATTTCTTATTGCAATTCCGGGTCTCATGAAGGTCCAGGGAATTGATTCATCAACTACTCAGGCAGTGGTTATCGAAGGAATGGAAGTCAGATAAAGCACTGGATAAATGAAAGAGTGGACTTGCATATAGCAAGTCCACTTTATCTGAAATGGAGAAAAAATATGAAAAGCATTATTTTAAATAATAAGGTGAAGATTCCTGAAATCGGATATGGTGTCTGGCAGGTTGAAGAAAATATTGAAGAATGCGTATTGGCAGCTTTTGAGTCCGGCTATAGGCACATAGACACCGCAACTGCCTATGGCAACGAGGCAGGAGTCGGCGCGGCCATAAAAAAATCGGGAATTGCACGTAAGGATATGTTCATCACTACCAAGCTGTGGAACGACGATATGCGAAAAGACAGGACAGTGGATGCGTTTCAGGAGAGTCTTGACAAACTCGGGCTGGACTATGTTGACTTATACCTGGTACATTGGCCTGTAAAAGAAAAGTATATCAAAAGTTATCTTGAGATGGAAAAGCTGTATGAGAAAGGCCTTATAAGAGCCATCGGTGTCAGCAACTGTCTGCAGCATCAGTTGGACGATTTACTGGAGAAATGCAACATAACTCCTGCTGTAAATCAAATCCAGATACACCCGCACTGGACTCAAACCCCATTTATTCAGTACTGCCTGAACAAAGGCATTGCCGTAGAAGCCTACAGCCCGTTGGGACACGGCGACCTGATCAATAATGAAGCGATCAAAAAGATTGCGCGGTTGTATAACAAGAGCACGGCACAAATCATCATCCGCTGGCACCTGCAGCGCGGAGTGATTGTTCTGCCAAAGTCGGCTACTATCGGCAGGATTAAGGAAAACATTTCAGTATTCGATTTCGAATTGGCGGAAGAGCATATGTCGATCATCAGCAGTTTGAATGATGATACTTGTTACGGCGGGCATCCTGATACTTTCACCTTTTAATTTCCTGATTCGGTCGCACTGTATGTAATAGGCTTAATATCATAAAAGGAGATTTTTCAATGAATCGCTTTGATTATATCAATCCTGTGAATATCAAGTTCGGATGCGGAATAAGGAAAGAAATCGGTGGGATTTTACACGGAAAGTATACCCGGGTATTACTTGTATGCGCAAAAGGACCATTCCGTGAAAACGGGCTGTTTGACGATATCTCTGCTTCAATTATTTCGACAGGAATCGATGTTTTTCAAATGCCCGATATAGACCAGAATCCACGCCTATCAAGCGTTAAAACGGGTGTTGCCATATGTTCCGCAAATAAGATTGATTGTGTTATCGCTCTGGGCGGAGGATCGGCAATGGATTGTGCAAAGCTGATTGCCGCATCGGCTGCAACTGGTATCGATCCTTACAGATATGTCTTCGGCGATCGTCCTCCGGTGGAGAATTCTCTTGACACAGTTATGATTCCTACCATTGCGGCAACTGGTACCGAGGTTAACAATTCCAGCGTCATCGTTAATGATGAAACCTCGGAAAAATATTATTGCAATTGTTTCTTTCCAAAGTATACGATTATAGATCCCGAGATAGTAGTTACCGTACCATACAGACTTGCGGTATGGGGAGCAATGGATATTCTGAGTCATACCTTTGAGTATTATTTTAATGGATTTTACAAAGCCGAATTTCAGACCTGTTTATCGGAAGCAATACTAAAGGCTACCATGAATGCGGTAAATCTGCTTTCTAAAAACCATAGCGATATAAATGCCTGCGGTGAATTGTCTTACTGTGCTGTAATGGCATGGGGCGGACTTACGAAAATCGGACGTGCGGATCCGGACATGACCTGTCACAGTATTGAAGAAAGCTTCAGCGGCTTCTTCGATACCCATCACGGCGCTTGCCTTGGCGTTCTGACACCCAGATGGATGGAATGTGTTGTTGACCATGCGCCTGAAATTTTTGCAAGATTTGCTCGTAATGTTATGAATATTTCAGGTGATGATGATAAGATCGTAGCCCATAAAGGCATTAGCGCATATAAGAATTGGCTTATTTCCGTGGCTGCTCCCAATACTTATGCAGATCTGGGCAATAGAGAGTTTGCCGATAATGATCTGGTTCATGTCGCAAAAACCGCATGGCGGATATACAACGGTAATATAGGCAGATTAAAGAAATTTACATTTGATGAAATACTGCAATTGCTTTTCTCAGGTAAAATTCCGTACAAGTTCGAGGAAGTATAGGGTCATTAACAAATAGCCGGCAAAAATAAGACGGATGAAAGGATAGAGATATTATGTCGATATCAAAAAGAAAATTCGGGGTTTTGCCCGACGGTCGAGAGGTATACTGTTTCAGTCTTAAAAACTCAAAAGGCATGAGTGTGGATATTCTTAATTTTGGCGGAATAATCAGGTCGGTAGTTGTTCCGGTAAAAAATAATAATTTTCTGGATGTTGTACTTGGATATGATACGATTGATGGCTATCTGGTGAATGATGAGAACTTGGGCGCCACTGTCGGCAGACTTGTAGGACCGGTCCCGGATTGCCTGCTCGAGATCGGCGACAAAAAGTACAGGCTTCAGCCAAGCAATCCGGAAGGCGGGCATATGCACGGAGGCAAGAAAGGCTTCGGCAGATCGCTTTGGAACGCTGAATCCTTATCCGAGCCTGACAGAGACAGCATAATTCTTACATTGAATAGTCCGGACGGAGACGACAGCTATCCTGGTGAGATTGATGCAAGGATTGTCTATAGTCTTACAAATGATTGTGAGCTGGAGATAGAATACTATGCCGAAGCTGACCGTGATACGGTCTTCAATCCTACAAACCATAGCTACTTTAATCTCGCGGGTCATGACAGCGGCCATATAGGTCCTCAGATTATTAGTGTTTTCAATCGTGCCGTAACTGTTGATGGCAAAGTAATACCTGTTTACGGTACTCCTCTTGATCTCAACGAGCCGCAAACCTTCTCTTCAAAATTTAGCTGTGGTCACGAATACCTGTCAAATGGATTTGATAATTTTCATTTACTCTCCGGGAATGGTTTTAGAGAGGTAATGTTTGCCCGTGATCCAAAAAGCGGTTGTAAAGTTCAGGTATTCACAGATTGCACAGCTGCAATCGTATATTCGGGAAACTACCTTAATAATGTCAAAGGAAAAGGTGGAGCTATCTATGACAGACAAAACGGATTCTGCTTTGAAACCTGCTATGTAAGCGACGACGTCAGATTCAACCCGTCGCATGCCCGGATAGTTGGTCCCGGCAAGCCGTTCAGCAGCTCCACTACTTACAAATTTTCCATTGAATAAGAATCACTGCAATGTCGTAAAGGCATGGTACAGAAAACGGTTCCTTGCAGCTTGATGAAGGGGGCGGTTTATTGATAAAACAGAATTATGAACTAAAAGATGAAAAGATTCGATTAGCCTTTGAAGAATTGAAGAGAAACCATCCGGAAAAATTATGCAGAAGGCTTGATCTATCATGGAGCAACTGGGGTTTCGGTATGGAGTCTCTTGAAGACTCGGCAGCACGTCTTGAAAAGGCCGGTATCGGATATATAGAGCTGCATGGGAATCATTACGGCCAGGATCTTGGGTATAAAGCCGGGGATACATTGAAAATCCTCGGTAACTATGGTATAAAGGTTGCAGGAGTCTGCGGGATGTTCAATGATGACAATGACCTATCAAGCAATCGTGCTGTGCAGAGACAGTCGGCGGTTGACTACCTGAAACGTGAAATCATGTTCACGGCTGCTGTTGGCGGAAGCTACATACTTGTTGTTCCCGGGTCGGTAGGGCGTCCTGTTGCGTACGATGGTATGGAATTCGACAGGAGTGTGGAAACACTCAGAATCGTTGCAGACCTTTTTATAAAGTATAATGTCAAAGCGGCAATTGAACCTATCCGCTCGGCGGAGGTAAGTCTTGTCCATACCTTTGAGGATGCCAGGAAATATATCAATGCTGTAGACCATCCCGGAGTACGGCATATAAATGGCGATGTATACCACATGCAGTCTGAAGAGAACCATATCTCCGAAGCCATATTGGGTGCGGGGGATCAGCTGCTCAACCTCCATATGGCTGATAGCAACAGATGCGCTTTAGGCGATGGATCACTGAATCTGGATACAATCATAATGGCTTTATACCTTATAGGCTTCAACAGGGAAGGAAGGTTTGTGACTCCTGAACCTTTGGGACCCGGAGGAGCTCCATACCCCGCAATGTACGGAAAACCTGAAAAGACACAGCTTGACAGGATGGTAATGCAAACGTCCCGATATTTCAGGGAAAGAGAGAAAGCGCTGCTGGAATGATGTAGATTACTGCAATATTGAGGAGGATTTATGAATCGTCTTGTTTTTCCTGAAAAGTTCCTGTGGGGAGCAGCTACGGCAGCATATCAAATAGAAGGGGCATATCGCGACGACAACCGCGGTGAAACGATCTGGGACCGTTTCAGCCATATTCCAGGCAAGACATGCAACGGGGATACGGGTGATGTTGCCTGCGACCATTATCATAGATACCGGGAAGACATTAAAATCATAAAAGAGCTGGGGCTGAAAACCTATCGATTTTCCATCTCATGGGCCAGAATTTTCCCGGATGGTAAGGGTAAACCAAATGAAAAAGGAATGCAATTTTATAAAAACCTGGTAGAAGAATTAGTTGAAAACGGCATCGAACCTGCTGTAACCCTATATCACTGGGATTTGCCCCAGAAACTGCAGGATGAGGGCGGCTGGGCCAACAGGGATACGGTCGACTGTTTCGTACAGTATGCCAGATATGTTTTTCAGAATCTGGGCGATAAAGTACCTATCTGGATAACACATAACGAGCCCTGGGTGGTATCTTTTATCGGCAATTGGGAGGGTAGGCATGCTCCCGGCATAACGGATTTTACTACGGCGCTCCTTGTTTCCCACCACTTGCTGCTTTCCCACGGGATGACCGTAAAAGCATACCGGGAAATGGGCTTTAAGGGGGAAATCGGGATTACGCTGAATATGAATCCGGTCTATCCTGCAACAGACAGTATTGAGGATGCGGAGGCTGCCAAGCTTTTCAATGAATACCTCAACAAATGGTTTGCCGATCCTGTCCTGAAAGGAAAATATCCGGAGGATATCTTCAAGTGGTACCAGGAAAAAAGGTTTTTCCCTGAAACAGCCGGGGATGAGATAGAAGCAGTTTATCAGCCTGTGGATTTCCTTGGCATAAACAATTATTACAGCAGCTTTGTCAGGTATGATAACCAGAAATGGCCCATCCCGGTTTCAGAGGTATCTACAGGAAAGGATACCACACAGATGGGTTGGGAGATCAATCCCGAAGGATTGCATGACCTGCTTGTTTACCTGCACAAGGAATATAATGGCGTTAAAATCCTTATTACAGAAAATGGCGCTGCTTATAATGATATGCTGAATCATGAAGGGAAAGTGGAAGATGACAACCGCCTGACTTATCTGTACAGATACCTTGAGCAGGTGCACCGTGCCATCCTTTCAGGGGTGAATGTCGCAGGCTACTATGCCTGGTCTCTGATGGATAACTTTGAATGGGGGTATGGTTACAGCAAGAGGTTTGGATTGATATATGTCGACTACAAGACTCAGAAAAGAACTCTTAAGAAAAGTGCGTATTGGTATCGTGATGTCATAAAAAACAACGGCTTTTAGTCCTCCTGTAAAAACAATTAAGGCTTCCAAGGTTTAACCCTTGGAAGCCTTCGCTTTTTATTTCTGTTTTACATGTTCTGATTACAGCATTGTTGATTTTGACATGCGTGTATGGATAATGTCACTGTACTTTTATTGGTTTAGAAAATATGCTATATAAGCGGAGAAGTACAATTTCACGTATCTTGGGAAAGGAAAATGTATAATGTAAGATTCGTTATACAGGGGTGTTTTCATGAGTAAAAAAATTTATATCATAGATCGCAGCAGCCAGTCGGATCCCGTAGAATTTGGCAAGCGGGAACTAATTCAATGCCTGGACAAGGCGGGGGCGGAAATTGTAACAAGAAATTTTTGGCCGGATATTTTAGACAATAATTTATATATAGTCATTGGAGAAGCTTCTCAACGCCTGATAGAAAAGCTTCTGGAAGAAAACGCATTTAATATATTGCGAAAAGCCGAAGGGGTAATCATACACTGGTGCAGCACAGGTGCGGGGAAGGTGCTCGTAGTATCCGGAACGGATGAAAAGGGCCTTATGTATGCCTTGCTTGAGATTTCCGACCGTATACGCTGCTATGGTTTGGAGGAACTGCTTAAAATTGAGGATATCGAGGAATACCCGGACAATAAGGTTCGTGGCGTCGACCGCTTCGTAATGAGTCGGAGGGATGACGAGTGGTTTTATTCCGTCGAGTTCTGGGACTATCTCTTCAAGCGTATGGCAAAGAACCGGTTCAACCGCTTTACTCTCATATTAGGTTTCGATACCGCCTATATGGCGCCTCCATATCCCTTCTTCGTGAATGTACCCGGCTTTCCGGACGTCAGGCTGAAGGATATGATGGAGGAAGCTAAAAAGAAAAACCTTGAAATGCTGCAAATGATATCGAAAAGCTGTAAGGCGTATGGGATTGAATTCTTTTTTGGGACATGGCAGCAGATGCCTTGGACAAAAAATCAAAGCTTTATGGTGGAGAACATACCCGATGATGAAGCAAATTTTGCCAGGTACTGCGGCGAGGGTCTGCGGCAGATATTAATCGATTGCCCGGATATTGCCGGCGTACAGCTGAGAGTTAATATGGAAGCGGGAGTTCATACCAATAAAGAGAGGAATGACGGCGACACGGCAAATACCGCAGTAGATTTCTGGAATGTCGTTGTAGACGCGGTTGCTTCGGCAGGCAGGAATATAAAGCTGGATATACGCGCCAAAGGACTGACAGACAGTTTACTAAGGCATGCTCAGAACACCGGTCTCGATATATGTATTCCGACAAAGTACTGGTGCGAGCATGCGGCGCTTCCTTATCACATACCGCAAATGAGGACGGAAGAGATGCTGAATCTCGAAGATTCCAACGCAAGCAGACGTTACAGCTACGACAATTTGCTTAAAAAGCCGCACTGGTATGATATGATTTTCCGTTTGTGGAATTACGGGAGCACCAATTTGTTCTTGTGGGGAGACCCGGACTACTGCGGACGATTTGCTGAAAGCTGCCGCCTTGGCGGCTCAATAGGCTTTGAAATAAATACGCCATTGAGCTTGAAGGGCGGACACCAGTTCATTGCGGGTGAAAACTGGCCTATCCATATCAATCCCGACGTAATAGATTATGGCTGGGAAGACGAGAGATACTGGGCTTATTATCTTTCCTTCGGCAGATATGGATACAATACCAGGGCAAGTATGGAGATTTGGAGGAGAGAGTTTGATTACCGGTTCGGAAAGTATTCCGAGCCTCTGGAAACGGCTTACCGCTATGCAAGCAAGGTAATGCCGCTGATCACCACCGTACACTTTCCGGTACATCCATCGCTGCATTACTGGCCGGAGCTCTATGCCGGGGCGGCATTGTTCGGTAAAAATAATTATGAGCCCTATTTTAAGGATATTGATTATATAACCGCACTGCCAAGCGACGAAACATTTTTTTTCGGCATAGGGCAATATGCGGACGATCTTCATAGAGGCGGATTGAAAGAAAAATACAGTCCGCTTCAGGTACGGGACTGGTTAAAAAATATTGCGGATAATATCCGGATGTCACTTGGTAAAGTTGGGGAGGATGCCTGCAATTTTCCGGAGATAAAATCTACCATAGTTGACTTCACAATGCTGGCTGACATAGCGGAGTTCCACGCCTGGAAAATTAAGTCTGCCTTCCACCTTTGCCTCTTTAGGCAAAGTGGCAATAAGGCTGAGCTGAAAGCTTGCTTCAACGCCCTGATTGTCGCCAGATCCTTCTGGATGGAGCTGTCTGCTCTTGGTAACAAGTATTACAATCGTAACCTTGAATTTAACGCCGGAACCGGAACGAGAAGAAATGGTAACTGGGAGGATCGCCTGATTAAGGAAATAGATCCGGATGTCGCCTGCATCAAGGAAATGTTGAAGGATAATGGTATTGAAGCAGAAGAAGTTAAGATGGATAATGAGTATAAGAGCATGATCAAATCCATCGGGTATGAGATCAATTCGTTCACAACGGACATTCCGGAAGCCTGTGAGTCCGGCAAGGATCTGGCAGTCAACGTAAAAATCGGAGAATTGAGTAAAAATGATGCGTGGGGCAAATTAACACTAAATTACAGGCGTCTGAATCAGCATGAAGGAGTATACAATTCGACTGTTATGCAGAAAACGGCGGGCGGTTATCGCGCGGTGATCCCGGCCGGCTACATAACACCCGGGTGGGACCTGATTGTCTTCGTTTCGGGGCTTGACAGCCAGGGAAATGCCTTTATATATCCCGGTATTTATAATACTGAGTGCAGTGCTCCGTATAAAATAGTTGAAGTAAACGGATGCATTTGAAAGTTTGGAATAAACTGATTTGCAATTAGGTGAGGATACGTATTATATTTAAATAATGTCATCCTAAACAGGTAAAGAGTAGTTCTGTTTTCAAACTGATAGCCATTGACTGAAAGAATGTTTTTATTGAATAGCCGGGATAAGGTGGATAAGATGAACGTCAATTTTATTAAACATTCCAGAAGTGTCATTTACAATTGGATTCTGTCCTACTTTTTGATAATACTTGTCACCGTCATACTAACAGGGTTCGTATATATAATTGCAAAAAATACTATCGAATCCGAAATCAATAATTCAAACGGGCTTGTTCTCGAAAATATCAGAGATAATATTGACGGAACGCTTGGCGAAGTGAACAGATTCAGCATGGAAATCTCGACCGATCAAAATATCCGGGATGCCTACAATTTAACTCAGGTCGATAATACAAATTATTATACGATTTATAAAGCGGCTAACAGTTTAAGCAATTACAAGATCTTCTCAAACCTGCTGCAAACCTACTATATTTTCCTTAACAACCTGCAGCTTGTTGTGTCTTCAGGAACAGTCAATACGGGCGAATTATACTATATCAATTATATAAACTCGAATGAATTAACATATGATCAATGGATCAATACCATGAATGGGGTCCATATGGGTGATTACGTCGCCATGCCCCATCATGAGGCCGGTTCGGCAGAAAGGAATTACCTGACATTAATCAGGTCATTCCCGCTTACATCCCGTTATAATGTTTCAGCCAACATTGTTATCACGCTCAATTTCGATAACCTTTTAAATTTCGGCGAGGGCGAGAGCAGCCTGCTGATATTGGATGACAAAAATAATATTATGGCTCAAAGCGATACAAAAATAAAAAATACGGATATAAGCTATAAAGATATGACTAAGAACCAGGGGGTAATAGCAAAGTATATAGGGGACAAAAAAGTAGTTATTTCTTATATAACATCGAAGCAGAACAGCTGGAAGTATATAACTGTAACGCCTGAATACATATTCTGGCAAAAGGCCGAGTTTATCAGGAATGTCATGGCCTGTGAGATAATCCTCTGTATACTTTTGATTGGAGTCCTCTCGATTTATTTTGTCAGGAGAAACTATAACCCCGTAAAGGAAATGATCTCCTTTATCCATGACAAGCTGCGGCCTGAAACGGTTAGTTACAACAATGAGTTTAACTATATAAGGCAGGTTTTGGATAATACTATCGAAGAAAAGAAGAAATTTGAGATGCAGCTTGATATGCAGAATGTCACACTAAAGACAAATTTCCTCATTTCCCTGCTTAAGGGCAGAGACGCCTCCATGCCGGTGCATGAACTGCTAACCCAATATGACATATCCTTAGGCTATTCATATTTCAGCGTGATTGCCATATATATTGAAAACATCGACGAAGAATTCTGGAAAGCGGATGAAAAAATAAACATCGATGAATATCAGCTGTGTAAATTTGTTATAAAGAATGTGGTCGAGGAGATTTTAAGCCGTAATAGTAACTGCTATATGGCGGAAGTGGACGATATTATTGCCTGTATTATCAACACGGGCTTGCAGGCAGCTGAGTTTAGCAAGATGATTGCGGAGGAAATCGACGAAGCGAAAGACTTTATTTTTCAGAATTTTAAGATCAGCCTCGTATTTACTGTCGGCGACCTGCATGACAGCATTGAGGATATTCATGACGCCTATAACGAAGCTGTTAACGCCATGGAATATTCAAGGGTTATGGAGCGGGACAAAACTGTTTTCTATAATGACATCGCGGTTAAATCGGGCATGCACTATTACTTCCCTGTCGAGAAGGAACATAAACTGAGCAATTTCATAAAGTCCGGTGACTATAAGGCAGCCAGCAATATCATTGAAGACATATTTATAAACGATCTTGTTAAAAATTCAACCTCAATGGAGATTGCAAGGTTCCTTATGCTTAATCTGGTGGGGACGATTCTCAAGACCATCCGCGAAATTGACGATGAAGCGGACAGAAGTTTTTTTGAAAATATCATTCCGGCAAGCCAGCTTATGAAGTGCAGGACGTTAATGGATATGAAGGACAAAATGCTTCAGATAGTCAGGAATATTTGCGATTACAAGCTTAACCGGCACGAAGATATTGATTATAAAGTAAGGGATGCCGTGAAACAAATCGTTAACGAAAACTATTCAAACCCAAACTTCAGCATTGGTACCATTTCCGATATTATAGGCAAATCGCCGAACTATATCTCCAGAATATTTAAAATTCAGACAGGTGAGGGCTTGCTTGATTATATCAACAGTGTTCGTATAGAAAACGCAAAGGAACTGTTGAAGAACAACCGGTTCACCCACGAGTTAGTTGCCGAAAGGGTTGGATTCACCAATATCAGGACCTTCTACAGGGTATTCAAAAAACTGGAGGGAGTTACTCCCGGAAAATTGATGAGCTGATGCGGCTGTTGCTCCTTCGCAGCAAACCCGGGTTTGTGTTGAAAGTGTCATATTTACATAATAAATTGTCACATGAAAATAATTACAGTTCAAATATTAAAACATGTCATTGTTGTTTTTGACATCCATGTACGCATAATGTCACTATACTTTTACCTGGTCTGCAAATAAGATATACATGAAACGCGTTTCAAGTACAATGCAATTCTTAAAACAACAAGCTATCATCAAAAAATGAGGAGGATATCAATGAACAAGGGGTTAAAGAGGATAATATCCGCAGGCCTTATCTGTTTCACGCTTTTAATGGCTGGAGCGGGCTGCGGCAAGGAAAAACAAACTACTTCAACAGACAATGCGGCGAGCACTTCATCAGAGAGTATGCCAGGCACTACGTCCGACAAGCAGTCGAATTCTTACCCGATCGAGACAAAAGAGACATTGACATATTGGTGCGGTCTTAACTCTTCACTCGTCTCTCCGAACTTCAAAAACTTTGGAGACACGCCTTTTGCTCAGGAACTTCAAAAGGAAACAGGTGTAACCGTACAGTTCATCCATCCGTCTATCGGTACCGAGACGCAAAGCTTCAACCTTCTGGTTGCATCAGGCAACATGCCCGATATAGTTGAAACAACTGCGGGAACCGGCTGGAGCACCTATCCCGGAGGACCGGAGGCTGCGATAAACGACAATGTCATACTAAAGCTGAATAGTTATTTTGAAAAGGATGCCCCTGATCTTAAAAAGATACTCGATTCTGATAAAAATTACGACAAAATGGTAAAAACCGATAGCGGAAACTATTATATATTTCCCTATATGAAACGTGACGTTTCATTAAATACCACATATGGTCTGACAATCAGAACCGATTGGCTCAAAGAACTTAACCTTAAAACCCCTGAGACGATTGACGACTGGTATACTGTTCTTAAAGCGTTCAAAGAACAGAAAGGTGCTACCGCGCCGCTTTCATACGCCGGATCGGGCGATGTCTTTTATCCGTTTAAAAATGGCGTATTCATTGGCGCTTACGGAATAACGAAGGGTTTCTTCCTTGACGGCAGTACAGTCAAGTTCGGACCTAATGAGAATGGGTACAAGGATTGGCTTGCTACGATGGCCAAGTGGTACAATGAAGGTCTCCTGGACACCAATTTTGCTACAAATGACCAGAAGGCTATGGATGCCAACATTCTCGGCAATAAGACGGGCTCGCTTCCAACATGGCCAGGCAGCGGCTTGGGCAAGTATATTCCCGCATTACAGCAAAAAGACCCGGCTGCTGTTTTAGCGCCTGCTCCTTATCCGGTTCTCAAGGCTGGCGACAAGCCTCAGTTCACCTCGCTGCTAAATGCTTTTGACGGCGGCGGAGCGTGTATTACCACCAGCTGTAAAAACCCCGATCTTGCCGCGAAGTTCCTTAATTACGGATATAGTGAAAAAGGTATACTATTGTATAACTACGGTATCGAGGGAGTCTCATATACAATGGAGAACGGCGTGCCGAAAATGACCGATGAGGTCATGAAAAATCCCAAGGGCCTTCCCGTCGGACAGGCGTGGTCTATGTACGCTCACGGAGTTTATCCCGGTCTTACCGATTGCCAGAAACACTATCTCGACATGTATTATGTATTGCCGGAACAGAAGAATGCTCTGACGCTCTGGACCAACAGCGATATGGACAAGCATCTTATGCCGCCCGTATCACCTACGACCGAGGAGTCTCAAATGGCCGCCAAGATTATGAACGATGTTAACGCATATGTCGATGAATATACCCTCAAGGTAATTATGGGCAATGATTCTGTTAACAATTTCGACAACTATCTCAATCAGCTTAAGAAACTCGAAATAGATAAGGCTATTTCGATTCAACAGGCTGCTTACGATAGATTCACCAAGAGATAAATGACCTCCTGACATGTATGGGACGGATTTGATATAGCAAACCGTCCCATACATGTAAATAACAAGTACAAGTTTCGATTAATCATTATAAATGAGGTTTTCGTCATGAAAATGGTAGCTTTAAATTCCGGCGGGCAAGTGAGCGGCTCTGTTGCAGTGAATAAAGAATCATACTTTAAACGGCTTATCAGGTTTATAGGCGCAAATAAAGGCTTATATCTGATGATTGTGCCTGTACTCGTATATTACGCCATATTTTGTTATGGACCGATGTACGGTGTGGTTATTGCGTTTAAAAATTTCAGACCCGGAATCGGTATTCTGGGAAGTCCATGGGTAGGCTTCAGCAACTTTGTTGATTTTTTCACGGGGCCATATTTTACAAGAGTTTTCTCAAACACTTTAATAATAAGCGCAACATCTATTATTTTCGGCTTTCCGGCTCCCATAATCCTTGCTCTCCTGCTCAATGAGCTGAGAGGCCGGTTGTTTAAAAGGGTAGTGCAGACGGTTACATATATACCGCACTTTATTTCACTAGTTGTCGTCTGCGGAATGATTCTTGAATTTACAAGCAATACCGGAATTATATCATATGCGCTGCACTTTTTTGGCCTTCCAATGAACACGATGCTCAATAACCCCAATAATTTCGTTCCGATATATGTTATTTCGGGTATATGGCAGGAAGTAGGCTGGGGCTCCATAATCTATCTCGCGGCAATAATAGGGATAGATCAGCAGCAGTACGAAGCCATACAGATCGACGGCGGCGGACGTTGGAGGCAGCTATGGAATATTACTATTCCGGGCATTATGCCTACAATTATCGTAATGCTTATACTTCGTATGGGCAATATCATGAACGTTGGCTTTGAAAAAATTATTCTTTTATATAACCCGGCCATATATACCACCTCGGATGTAATATCTTCGTATACATACAGGCTGGGTCTTCAGAACTTTGAGTTCAGCTACAGTACGGCCGTAGGATTGTTTAATTCGGTGATAAATTTTGCTTTTCTTTTTCTCTCGAACTGGATTAGCAGGAAATTCAATGACACGAGTTTATGGTGAGGTGATAATTTTGAGAGTAAAAGAAACGATCGGATCAAGGATTTTTAATATTGTAAACATTACATTTATGGTTCTGTTAATGGCGGTAACTTTTTACCCGCTCCTGTATGTTGCTTTTGCATCATTCAGTGTGCCCAGCAGGTTCCTGGCGCATACGGGGTTTCTATTCCGTACCGAAGGGTTTAGCCTGGAGTCTTATAAAGCGGTAATACAGAATCCCATGATTGGTGTTGGTTACCGTAATACATTAGTTGTGGTCGTTTTAGGGGTTATGTTGAATATACTGCTTACGGCGCTGGGGGCATATTTTCTCTCGAGAAAAAGAATTATGCTGAAAAAGGCTATTATGCTTATCATTGTTTTCACCATGTTTTTCAACGGCGGACTAATTCCTTTTTACCTGACGGTCCGCTCAGTACATATTGATGATTCATTACTGGCGTTAATACTGCCTACGGCAATCAATACCTTTAACCTGATCATTATGAGAACGGCGTTTATGTCTATTCCGGAGAGCATGGAAGAATCTGCGAAGATCGATGGCGCCGGGCATTTTACTATTTTGTTCAGAATTATGATCCCGCTTTCCATGTCTACCATTGCAGTCATGATACTTTTTTATGGGGTTGCCAACTGGAATGCGTGGTTCAACGCGATGATATTTCTTCGCGACAGGGATCTCTATCCTCTGCAGCTCGTACTCAGGGAGATACTTATCCAAAATGATACGACCAGTATGGTCGCAGGCGGTGATACAGGCGACACCCAAATGGTCAGCCAGACGATTAAGTATGCCGTTATTATGGTTGCGACAATACCGATACTTGCACTTTATCCGTTCCTGCAGAAGTATTTCGTCAAGGGCGTTATGATAGGCGCAATTAAAGAGTAAACAATAAAAAAGGAGATATATTATTATGGAAAAAAGATATTTAACATCTGAAATGAAAGTCACAGCCTTAGGTTTCGGAGCCATGGAGCTCGGAAAGCTGAATGCTCAGGAAGCCGCCGTTCTGCTCAACAAGGTGCTCGACAACGGAATCAACTATATCGATACCTCACCCTGCTACGGGCCAAGCGAGGAATTCATAGGCGCAGGCATTGCAAACAGAAGAAGTGAATACTTCCTTGCGTCAAAATGCTGCTGCAATCTCTCAGGCGTAGGCCCCGGCCACATTTTTGACAGAAAAACGATAATGAGCAATATCGAAAACAGCCTGAAGCTCATGAAAACTGACTATATTGATGTGCTGCAGCTTCATGCGCCACAGCCGGCGGATATGCCCGGCGGTCGTGAGGATGACATAGTAAAAACCTTGTTTGACCTGAAAAAGGCCGGAAAAATCCGCCACGCAGCCATCACTGTCAGGAACGGCATGCCGACCGAGGAGTTGTATCCCGCAAAATACGGGTTTAATTGTCTGACGGAATGCATGGAGTGGGGTGTATTTGATGTCATTCAGACAGTGTACGGCGGTCTGACCAGGACCAGCGAGATAGCAATTCAGAAAGCCGCGGATAAGGGCATTGGCATCGTAGCAAGGGGAGCGCTCAAAAAATACTTCGCCAACTATGATGAGCTTTTTGAAAAGGCAAGGCTCAAAGAGCTGTGCGAGAAGGACGAAACCCAGAATGACTTCCTGCTGCGGTATACGCTTACACATCCCGGTATAAAAACCGCGATTGTCGGCACAAAGAGCGCGGAGCATCTTGCTGAAAATATCAAGGCGGCCGGCAAGGGCAGACTGTCGGATGAGGTATATGCAGAGGCCAAGAAACGCCTGAACTCTGTCGGAATAGTCCCTGAAAACGTATAAAAGGTGGGCTGTAATTTATGAAGGGCGTTACAAAGCTTGAGAACTGGTCGATAAGACAGTGTGAAGCCGGCGGAGCGATTGTTTCCACCTATGAAATGATAAGAAATCAGAAGGACGAATTGATCTATATAGGTAAACCCGAGGAAGCTCAAGCCGCTCTGATTGAAAAAGGGCGGCTGGGCGCTTCGGTAATTGAAGACGGCGAAGCGGAATACTTAAGGTGGGTTGAGGAAAAAGACTGGATTTACAGTTGTGAATTTAACAGGCCGCAAAACAGCGGTATGATTTACCTGAATTTTGAAGGGCTCGATACCGTTTGCGACATATATCTCAACGGCAAAAGGATAGCGGAGAGCAAATCCATGTATCTTCCACTGCGGCTGGAAGTCTCCGGCCTGCTCCGCCATGAAAATGAGCTCATTGTTTATTTTCATTCCCTGCATAAGCTGATGGACAACTACAGCCGGAATATGCCCGAAGAATGGAAGGGCGTCATAAGGCTGTGCAATATGTTTCGCAAGGCTACGGGTGATTTCAGCGATTACTATGGCGCCAAGCCGTATTTCACGCCGATAGGCATTTGCGGAAATGTATACCTTGAAATGCCTGACGAAGCAGAGATTACGCAGTCGGAAATCACATATGAACTGAATCCGGATTATTCCGAGGTCATAGTTAATATGTCTGTTGCGGGCAGAGCCTGCGGCGGCGAAGTCGAAGCCGAGTTCGAGCTGTGTGAAGAAAATAGCGCAAGCGTTTTCTGCAAGCGTGTTAAAGTAAAAGCCACCGAGCGGTCAGACTATCATGAGAGCGTTACTTTCAAGCTACAGAACCCCAAAATGTGGTGGCCCAGGAAGTACGGCGACCAGTCGCTGTACCTGGCCGGATTTACGGTATATGTCGACGGTGTAAAGCGTGATTATTACGAGCGCCTGACAGGGTTCCGCGATGTAAAGGTGGTCGGTAGCCTGAAATTCAGGGTTAATGGCGTACTGATGAAATTCTGGGGCTCGAATATCGCTCCGATCGGCAGCATATCCCACCGCTGGAACCCGGAATCGGCGGTAAAGATCATGGATAATGCCGATAAGTGCAATTTCAATATGCTGAGAATATGGGGACCGGGCGAGGTCTATGGCGACGAGCTTTATGCCGAGGCCGACAGGCGCGGCATTATGATCTGGCAGGACTTCTTCCATGAGTTTTCGCAATTGCCTGACAGCGAAGAGTATATGAAACTGTACCTGGCTGAAGCGGCGAATCTGATAAGGCGCATAAAGAACCATCCGTCAATTCTTTTGTGGTGCGGGAGCAACGAAACGCTCTTTATGGCGGAGTTGTTCAATGATAAAGCGAGCTTCGGCCACAAATTGCTTACTCATGAGTACAGGAAACTGTGTTTGGAACTGGATCCCACGCGGTATTATCACGATTCAAGCCCAAGCGGGGGCGAGCAGTCGTCGGACCCGCTTTTCGGGGATACGCATGGCAGCCATGGCATATTATCCTATGTTCCGGGCGAAGAATATGCCGTATTCTATACTGAGAATATTACTACGTTTCCGCCGGAACTCAAGAGCCTTAAGCGCTTTATAAAAGAGAAGCACTTATGGCCGGAAGGGTTTGTTGATTCGGCGGTATACGGAAAGCCGTACGCAATACCTCCCGCTCTGGAAAGAAGGGCAATGGTCAATGCGCTCAAAAAGCTGGGCCCGATAGAGCAGTTCTATGATGCGACCGACGCCGGATCTTTGATTTATAAGCTTACAGCCGCCGCGGGACTGCGCCTTTATAAAGAAATAGCAGATACCCGCCGCGGTAAGCCCGCTTATGACAGCGCCGGAGAGAGGCGGTCAAACGGCCACCTTATATGGAAATTCAACGCCACATGGCCTCAGTTCTATTGCGCGCTGGTTGATTATTACGGAGAAAAGCATATCCCGTACTACAGCGTGAGGCGTGCTTTTGAGCCTTTTTTGCTGACGTTTGACGTAAAAGATCATGTTTATGTCTGGGGCGTGAACGATACGGCGCAAGACGTTATGGGCAAGCTTTGCGTGAAGCTTTTCGATATATCCCGGAATCAGGTGATTATGGAGTTTACAAAATCCGTGGCGGTGCCTGCGGGCGAATCGGCAGTCCTTACGAACCTGGACAGCTTCAGGTATTTCAAGCGCGACAACATATTGTTTGCGGCGCTTGAGGCGCCGGACGGCAGGCAGGTTGGCAGGGCAGTGGGCTATGTGGATATTGAGAGGCATATCGATTTTCCGCAGGCCGAGGTAAAGCTTGAAGTGGATAATGGTATTCTCAAAGTTACTGCCGATAAGTTTGCAAGATGCATCGAACTCTCAGGCAACGATGACGGCGACGAATTTGGCTGGCATTTTGAAGACAATTATTTTGACCTGTTGCCCTTTGAAACCAAGCTCGTCAGCATATCCGGCAAACATACGAGCGGAACGGTTTATGCAAAAGCGCATTACTCAAAGGCTGTTTCCGAGGTTAGCTGGGCAAAGCCGCTGTAATAATCAAACTGTAATTAATAATGGGATAGCGTGTGGATTTTACTTCATCTGCACGCTATTGCATTTTAGTGGTTTGCGCACTTAATAAGATGAGAAAGGATGAAAATATAAATGAAAAACGCGCTCGGGAATAAGACATTAATCCAGAGACTGGCTTTCGACAGGGACGCGGAACTTATCAGACTGATTGAATTATTCAGAGAAGGCAGGGCTCCGGTATTCTCTTCAGGCATGAAGCCTCACTTCCGGATAGCAAAACAAAAGCCCGACAGCTTCAAAAACCATAAATCCGCCCTGGGCATCTCACTTGGAGGCACCAACCTCAAGCTTATGATCGCCTCGATGAAGGACGGCAGGATGCGGGTCGAACATGTAAAGAGCATGCCGATACCACAGCAGCCCACGGATTTTTATGCCTTTTTTGACGGTCTCTTGATCCGGGATGAGTGTGTAAAAGAGTATCTGAAGCGTGAAAGCGGCACTTGCATGGGCTTTTCCTTCCCGATGTCGATTAACGGGAAGGCGCCGTATCATCCTACGAAAGTGCCGAACCTCAACGGTATAATTGCGCGAAGCATGGATGAGGTGACGCCGGAGCTTGACTTTGACTGGAATATCAAAAAATACTTTGAGAGCAGAGCACTTCCGCTGGTTAAATTATTTTACCAGTCCGACGGTATCATAGCCCATCATGGCGCCGTATCGTTATGCGATGTAAGGCCTGACGACAGCACGACGCTTATCATCTGCGGCACGGGGCTCGCCTCCGGCGATGAAGAGAACTACATACAAATGGGGATAGCGCCTATTATCGACGGGGATGAAGAGCTGTACCCGGCGGACGCCACCGAGAATCATCAGTATCACTATGCGGTCGCGGGCAAAGGGCTTTTCGGCCTGATGGACAGATGCATAAAAATAAAAGCGGGAGAGCCTGGTTCGCAGCTCGGCAAGTATGACCTTCACGCCTATTTCTGCGACTCGCACGGATCGCAGACAATGACCCGGATTTGGCAAAGCTCGCTTGAGGGCGGCAGCCTCGAGGGGAGCGCCGCTGAAATATTTGATATAATAGGCAAAGAGGCATTTTCCGAGTTGCAGGAAATTACGGCAATGCTTATGAAGCGTACAATAGGTTCAATAGCAAACTCTGTGGTTGCTACGATAGTCAAAATGGGACCTGCCGGGAACGGGCACGGCCATGCGCTGTTTTTTGAGGGAGGCATAGCTACGAATAAATATGTTCTTCCGAGGTTGAAGAGCGAGATAGCAGACTGTATCGACAACATCCGGCTGTTCAGGCGGATCGGTGTCACCCGGCCGCTGATGCCGGATATGGACAATATCCTTAAGCCCCTGATTGCGGGGGAGGGCATTGAGGCATCGGGCCTTGCCGATATTGACATAACCCTTATAGGCAGCGTTTCATCGGTAATCGCGGACGACTGCCTGAAAGAAAGGAATATCTGTGAATGAAAGAAATAAGACTGCCATACGGTAAAAAGCATATCAGTCTGGAGCTCGACGAGGATAGGCTTGCGGGCGTCCTTTATTCACAGGCTGAAAAATTCAGGCCGGAAGCTACTGAAGAAACCATTGTCAGGAAAAGCCTCGAGTGCCCTGTCGGATCGGCCAGACTCAGTGATCTTGCAAGGAGTGCAGAGAAAGTACTTGTCATTACAAGCGACCATACCAGGCCGGTTCCATCAAAAGTCACGATGCCGATACTGCTCGAGGAGATCAGAAAAAATAACCCCGGCGTCAAAATTAAAATCGTTGTTGCAACCGGGCTTCACAGGGATACCACCCGTGAAGAACTCGTTAATAAATTCGGGCAGGTTGTCGCCGATTGTGAGGACATTGTCGTACATAACTGCAGGGACAGGAATAGTCTTGTCTACAAGGGCATACTGCCGTCGGGCGGCGAGCTGTGGCTCAATGCCCTCATCGATTGGGCGGACCTGCTGGTTGCGGAGGGCTTCATCGAGCCTCACTTTTTTGCCGGATATTCCGGCGGCAGAAAAAGTATACTTCCGGGTATAGCAGGCGAGAAAACTGTGCTTGCCAATCACTGTTCGGGTTTTATATCGGACACGGGCGCAGTTACCGGCAATCTTGACAATAATCCGGTACACAGGGATATGCTGTTTGCAGCAAAGGCGGCGGGTCTGAAATTCATACTCAATGTCGCGCTTGACAGTAACAAGAAAATAATCAGGTGCTTTTCAGGAGACGCCGAGAAGGCGCACAAAGAGGGCTGCGATTTCGTTGCGGCGCTGTCAAGGGTAAAAGCGGTTCCCTCTGAAATCGTTGTTGTTACAAACGGCGGTTATCCGCTTGACCAGAATATTTATCAGTCTGTGAAGGGCATGTCCACAGCTGAAATGAGCATAAAAAAGAACGGTATAATTATAATGCTCGCCGCGTGTGAAGACGGGCATGGCGGGGAAGCCTTTTACAAATGGTTCAAAGATAGCAGAGGGCCTGCCGATGTGGCGCAAAGGATAGCGGGCATACCAATGGATGAGACCATCTGCGATCAGTGGCAGGCGCAGATTTTAGCGCGGATACTGATCAAGCACAGGGTCATTATTGTGACGGATATGTGCGACCCGCAGCTTGTAAAGGATATGTTTATGGAGCATGCGGGCAATATTGAAGAGGCTCTCGAAATAGCGTACAGGCTGTCGCCGCCCGACGCGAAGGTCACGGTGATTCCGGACGGCGTTTCACTTGTGGTGGAGAGCTGAGAAATTATCCCTGGCAGGTGGATGCAGCAGAGGAGATGACAGCCTGCGGGGGTAGAATTTATTTTTCGACAATTTCTCCGTCCCTTCACAAAACCATCTTGCTTTTTGTAAACCTATAAGCTAGAATATCCATAAAAGGCTTCGCTGCTTGGAGCAGTAAGCCGATATCAGGTCGGTGGCAAGCCGAAAATAACTTCATATTTTGTCGCATACTCGTATAATTTCGGTGATATGGTCCGAAAGTTTCTACAGGCTGCCGTTAACAGCCGGCTACGGGGTCTCGCTTAAGTCATAGCCTTATGACGCTTTCCAGTCCTTATTGATGGATCCGTTGAGCATTCCTCCTGTAGTACTTCTAGTAAATGGGTTTGACGGATTTGAGGATTGAAAGGGTTAAATCTTATCATGGAAGAATTGAAGCAGAAAATACTTACAGAAGGCCGTGCTATTGGCACCCATATTCTCAAGGTGGATAGTTTCCTTAACCATCAGTTGGATGTGTCCCTTCTCAACAATATCGGACTGGAATTCAAGAAAATATTCGAAGATCAGAAAATAACAAGAATATTGACGGTAGAGGCTTCAGGCATTGCGATCGCCTGTTTTGCAGGGTTGCACCTGGGTGTGCCGGTCGTTTTCGCAAAAAAGACCGAGGCGCTGAACCTGGATCCCGAGGTTTTCGAGAGCGAGGTCTATTCGTTCACGCGCCAGAAAAGCTACAAGATCAGGATTTCGAAGAAATATCTCAGCGCGGATGACCATGTGCTGATCCTGGATGATTTTCTTGCAGCAGGCAAAGCTGTGAACGGGCTGGCCGATATTGTCAGGCAGGCCGGAGCGTCGCTGGCCGGAGTCGGAATAGCTATTGAAAAAGGCTTCCAGCCGGGCGGGAAGGAACTGCGCAGCAAGGGTATAAGGCTTGAATCCCTTGCAATAATCGATTCGATGGAAGAGGGCCGCATCGTTTTCAGATGAAGCAATAGGCTAAGAGGCATGATGAAGCCGTATCGTTTTTAGTTAAGGACATAAGCGAAGAAGCATTATGTTATAAAGAAGTCCAAGAGACAGAAAATTTAGGAGGTCACAATGAAAAGAGTATTAGGTTTGGTACTGGCAATGGTTATGGTCATTGGTCTGTTTGCCGCCTGTGGCAATACAGCTGACAACAGCTCGGCTGCAGGAACAGCAGAAAGCACGGCGGCAGCAACAACAGCGGCAGAAGAAGCATCGACTGCAGCTGAAACTGCAGGCAAGGCGCCTGATGTCAAAGTCGGAATCATCTACATTGGCGATGAAAACGAAGGTTATACCGCCGCTCATATGGCAGGTATCGACGAAATGAAGAAAACGCTCGGCTTATCTGACGATCAGGTAATCGAGAAGACGGGCATCAAGGAAGACGAGTCCTGCTACGATGCAGCCGTCGATCTGGCTGAACAGGGCTGCACCATTATATTTGCCAACAGCTTCGGCCATGAGAGCTACATCCTTCAGGCAGCTAAAGAATACCCCGACATCCAGTTCTGCCACGCAACAGGTTACCAGGCTAAATCCTCAGGCCAGCCCAACGTGCACAACTTCTTCACCGCTGTTTATGAATCCCGTTATGTTTCGGGCGTCGTAGCAGGTCTCAAGCTCAAGGAAATGATCGATAGCGGCAAGATCACTGCCGATCAGGCAAAGATGGGATATGTCGGCGCATACCCGTACGCAGAGGTGGTTTCCGGATATACTTCCTTCTTCCTCGGAGCAAAGAGCGTAGTTCCTTCCGTAACGATGGAAGTCCAGTACACCAACAGCTGGGCTGATATGGCAGGCGAGAATGAAGTCGCTACCCAGCTTATCGCAGACGGCTGCAAACTGACCAGCCAGCATGCGGATACTACAGGCGCTCCTACCGCTGCTGAAAAAGCCGTAGTACCTTGCGTAGGTTACAACGTTGACATGACTACCGTTGCACCGAACACCGCTTTGACTTCGGCAACGATCAACTGGGGTCCGTATTATACCTATGCTGTCAAGAGCGTTATCGACGGTACGCCGATAGACATCGACTGGAGCAAGGGCTATGTTGACGGAGCAGTTGGCATTTCTCCTTTGAATGACAAAGTCGTTGCACAGGGAACCGCCGACAAGGTCAAGGAAGTGGAAGACGCCATCAAGGCCGGTACCATTCACGTATTTGATACCAAGACCTTCACGATCGGCGGCAAGTCCATTGAAGACCTGATCACCTCGGATTCCAAGAACTTCGGAAAATATGCCGACTATGTCAAGGACGGATACTTCCATGAGTCCGAACTGATCTCCGCACCGGCATTTGACCTGAGAATCGACGGTATCACGGAAAAGGCGAAATAATAGTACTGTTATTTGACGATTATATTTTCATAAGACTTTTATATTCAGTGCGGAACTGCTTTTAAAGCAGTTCCGCAAAATGCTTTGCAGGGGTATTGTAAACAGGAGCGGCGCCGGTGAATCGGACGGATCCGGCGGATTCGATAGATTCGGTGAATCGGGCAGATCGGGCAGATCCGGCTAATCCGATGACCTTGGATTTTTGGAGGATTTTTTGTGAAACAGGACAACGCAATTGAATTGAAAAATGTCACGAAACGATTCGGTGACGTCATAGCAAATGACAATATCAGCCTGTCCGTCAGGAAAGGCGAGATACTTTCCATACTGGGGGAGAATGGCAGCGGCAAAACGACCCTGATGAACATGCTTTCAGGAATTTATTTTCCGGACGAAGGACAGATTTTCATAGACGGCAGAGAGGTCACCATCCGCTCCCCAAAAGATTCTTTTGCGCTCGGGATCGGTATGATCCATCAGCATTTCAAACTGATCAACGTATTATCTGCGGCGGAAAATATCATTCTGGGTCTGCCGGGCAAGGCGCTCCTTAAAATGAACCAAATCACTGCCGAAATTAACGAGCTGACAAAGAAGTATGGCTTCGACCTGAACCCTTCACAAAAGATCTACGATATGTCCGTGTCACAAAAACAAACGGTCGAGATCGTCAAGGTACTGTACCGCGGCGCGGATATCCTGATACTTGACGAACCCACGGCGGTCCTGACCCCGCAGGAGACGAACAAGCTGTTTGACGTTCTCCGCAATATGAAGAAGGCCGGAAAATCCATAATCATCATTACCCATAAGCTGAATGAAGTCCTTGAATTATCGGACCGGGTTGCAGTCCTGAGAAAGGGCAAGTACGCCGGTACCATAAATACCGCGGACGCCACGGTGAATTCACTGGCCGAAATGATGGTAGGAGCAAAGGTCAGCCTGGATATAGACCGCACGGACCCGGTAAAACCACAGAAAAGGATTGAAGTAAGAGGTATCACCAGCAAAAACAAGGAAGGCCTGACCATCCTGAAGGAAGTATCCTTCCATGCGTCGGGAGGCGAAATACTTGGTATCGCAGGGATCGCGGGAAGCGGGCAGAAGGAATTGCTGGAGTCCATTGCCGGCCTTCAGCCGATCGAGAGCGGCGAGATACTGTATTATTCGCCTGAAGGAACTACGGAGAAAATATCTGATATGAAGGCTGCCGATATCAGGGATCTGCATATCAGTCTGGCATTTGTCCCGGAGGACAGGCTTGGAATGGGACTTGTCGGTTCCATGGACCTGACCGACAATATGATGCTCAGGAGTTACAAAAACGGCAAGTATTTTTACACAGACCGCAAGAAGCCGAGAGATCTGGCGCTTGCGGTAGTTGACAAGCTCGATGTGGTTACGCCGGGTGTGGACACCCCCGTGCGGAAGCTTTCAGGCGGAAACGTACAGAAGATCCTGCTCGGAAGGGAAATCGCATCAAGCCCCACCGTGCTGATGGTGGCGTATCCGGTCCGCGGGCTGGATATCAATTCTTCTTATACGATTTATAACCTTTTGAATGAACAGAAGAACAAAGGCGTAGCAGTTATCTGTGTAGGCGAGGACCTGGACGTACTGCTTGAACTTTGTGATCGCATCCTGGTGCTGGCCGGAGGTAAAGTGGCCGGGATCGTCGATGCGCGTAAGTCTGCGAAAGAAGAGCTCGGACTTATGATGACGGGCTCTGGAAAGGGTGGACATACGAAATGAGCATGGAAAATAACGCAATTGCAAATAAAGAACCGTTGTTCCGAATTACAAAACGCGCCGGAATATCGAATTTCAAGGCATGGGCGATACGATTGGCCGCAGTTGTTTTTGCGCTTGTCGTCTGCGGTCTTGTCATTGTGGCAATTACAGGACAAAATCCCATCAAGGTATACCTGAGCATTGTCGATGGAGCCGTTGGCAAGAGCAGGCGTCTCTGGGTTACGATCCGTGAAATGATGACGTTGCTGATCATTGCCATCGGGCTTACTCCCGCCTTCCGGATGAAGTTCTGGAATATCGGGGCGGAAGGCCAGCTGTTGATGGGCGGCGCTGCTACTGCTGCAATGATGATCTACTTCGGAGATACCATGCCTAACTGGCTGCTGCTTGTTTTGATTTTTGCCGCGAGCAGCCTTGCGGGAATCATATGGGGAGTGATCCCTGCCGTATTCAAGGCGCATTTAAACACCAATGAGACACTGTTTACGCTCATGCTCAACTATGTTGCGATCCAGTTCATCAATTTCTGCATCGTATACTGGGAGAACCCGTCGGGCTCGAATACGGTAGGCATTATCAATTCGGCCACGCAGAAGGGATGGCTCCCCAAATTGTTCGGTCAGACATACGGTTGGAATGTTGTAATTGTTTTGGCAATCACCTTTGGCATCTATATTTACATGAAATACGGCAAACACGGGTACGAGATCGCCGTGGTGGGAGAAAGCCACGATACGGCAAGGTATGCAGGCATTGACGTGAAGAAGGTTATCATCCGGACCATGATACTGTCCGGAGCGATCTGCGGTCTGGCGGGAGCTATTATCGTAAGCGGCGGAAGCCATACGATCTCCGTAAGCACCGGAGGCGGCAGGGGCTTTACTGCGATCATCGTTGCGTGGATGTCGAAATTCAATCCGTGGGCAATGCTTCTCGTAACCGCTTTTCTGGTATTCATGCAGCAGGGCTCCATACAGATAGCCACCAAGTATGGTTTGAACGAGAACGCCTCGGATATCATCACCGGGATCCTGCTGTTTTTCCTGATAGGGTGCGAGTTTTTCATCAATTACAAAGTAGAGCTGCATAGGAAGAAAAAGGAGGTACGATAATATGGAATTGCTTTTGACGTTTATCCAGAAAGCAATCGGGCAAGGGATCAGCATTCTTTTCGGCGCCTCCGGTGAAATAATCACAGAGAAGTCGGGTAATCTCAACCTCGGGATTCCGGGCATAATGTATATGGGCGGCATCTCCGGATTGATGGGAGCTTTTTTCTACGAGAGGTCGACCGCAAATCCCAACGGATTCGTCGGATTGCTTGTTTCCCTGCTGGCAACGCTTCTGGCGTCCGCTCTCGGAGGACTTCTTTACAGCTTTTTGACAGTCACGCTTCGTGCGAATCAGAATGTTGTCGGCCTGGCATTGACAACGTTCGGCGTGG
The DNA here is from genome assembly GCA_023439545.1 of Bacillota bacterium. Classification (GTDB taxonomy): domain Bacteria; phylum Bacillota; class Clostridia; order Acetivibrionales; family DTU013; genus JAEYOM01. The sequence continues at coordinate 9,407 of JAEXNT010000086.1, read as the reverse complement.
GCTTCGGCAATTTCTTCGGAGGGTCCATTTCCAAGCTGGCCGGCGGCGTCGGGCAGATTTCCGTAAGCACTACGGCGTCCGCTTACCGTGCGGCCATACCGGGACTTTCCAAGGCGCCGGTAATCGGGAAATTGCTGTTTTCCTACGGATTTCTGACATATCTGGCGATAGTAATAGCGATCTTTTTAACCGTTTATCTGAGCAGGACAAGAAAGGGACTGAACCTGCGCGCAGTGGGAGAAAGCCCTGCAACCGCGGATGCGGCAGGCATCAACGTGTCATTGTACAAATATGTTTCAACCATAACCGGCGCTGCTATTGCCGGACTCGGCGGACTGTACTTCGTGATGGAATACCTTGGCGGAACATGGAACAACAACGGCTTCGGGGACAGGGGCTGGCTTGCAATCGCGCTGGTTATACTGGCGTTGTGGAAGCCGGTAAACGCGATCTGGGGGTCTTTCCTGTTCGGCGGGCTGTACATTCTCTATATCTACTTGCCGGGACTCACAAGAGCTACCCAGGAGCTGGTCAAAATGCTTCCTTACGTTGTGACGATCATAGTGCTTGTTATTGCGAGCAAGCGTAACAACCTGGAGAGCCAGCCGCCGTCAAGCCTGGGCGAGGCTTACTTCAGGGAGGAACGGTAGGACAGGGGCGCTTAACAGGATCAAAACGATTAATATGGGCAGAGCGGTTAATATGGACAAAACGGTTAATACTATATCGGAATAATTAATAGGCTTTCAGGGAATCAAACCCCGGAAGCCTTTATTTTTGTTTTAAGGCAGCGGGCTAAGCTTTTTTCGGTACCAGCGGATATGCTCTACTTGATCAGCGGACCGGTAACAGGTTCCGAATCAATATGATTTTTAGCAAGGAATGTCAGGTAATTGGGCTGAGCAATCAGTATAATATATATTGATAACGTAATTGGAGAGCAATGGAGGAATTATGAGTAATAAACTTGATATAGGAGCTTCGGTCGATTTTATTGAAAAACATTTGTGTGACGATATCAAACTGGATGATATAGCAAAGCGCTCATACTTTTCGGAATTCCATTTCCACAGGCTTTTTCGCAGAGAAGCAGGGACGTCGGTGATGAATTATATCCGGACGAGAAGGTTGTCCAGGGCCGCAGCGGAGCTGGCCGGGACGGAGGAAGATATCACCGGGATAGCCCTCAAGTATCAATTCAGTTCGGAAGAATCATTTTCAAGGGCCTTTAAGAGGCAATACGGAATATGCCCCAGGAATTACAGGAATGCCGCGAGGACCATTGTGCCTGCGGAGCGCGGGAAAGCTGCGAGGACCATTGTGTCATCTTCGAGTTATGGAGCGAAGTGCATGGCGGCCTGATAGCCAGCGGTTTAATTTATTTTTGAGGAGTGATCGCTTATGAGTCTCGTACCGGTTGTTGTAGAACAGACTAACCGTGGCGAACGTTCATATGATATTTATTCAAGATTGCTGAATGACAGGATTGTCGTTTTGAGCGATATCATCAATGATGAGTCGGCCAGCCTTATAATTGCTCAGATGCTTTTTCTCGAAGCTTCGGACCCCGACAGGGATATACAGTTTTATATAAATAGTCCGGGCGGGTCGGTTACTTCCGGGTTTGCCGTCTTCGACACCATGAGGCATATCAAGCCTGATGTTTCAACCATTTGCGTAGGCATGGCGGCCAGCGCCGCATCCCTTTTGCTCGTAGCCGGCGCTAAATCGAAAAGGTTCGCGCTGCCCAACAGCGAGATATTGATTCATCAGCCGTGGGTAGAAGGCGGGATCAAGGGTCAGGCGACGGATATAAGAATACATGCGGAATGGATGCAGAGGACAAAAGCCAAACTGAACGGAATATACAGCGAACTGACCGGCCAGCCTCTGGAGAGGATTGATGCGGATATGGAAAGGGATTATTTTATGTCGGCGGAAGAAGCAAAGGCATACGGACTGATCGATGGAGTGCTTGCCTGAGGAAACTGCTACAGCCTTGTTTGAACAGGGCCAGGCGGTACACATTCTGAACGATAGCCTGCGCATCTACTGCTTTGTACAGACCGAACAGTTCACATCCTGAGCGGCAACCCGCGCCCCAGACAGTCTCTAAATACTGGGGACTTTTAGGGTCTTTCCCCATCTTGTCCCTGATCTTGCCTATTTCAACGGTCACCGTCGTTGTATAGCCGAGGGCTTCCATGCCCCATATTCTGCCGAACAGCCGGTCTTTTCACAAAATCCTATAAAGCTTCATTCCCAAAGAAAGCATATGGTATTTTATGCAACTTTATATTGAAAAAAAAGAGATAATATTGTTTTTTCAATATATAATTCTACAAAAAAGTTAATCGCTTTAATGTATTATAAAATACAGATAATGTGAATAATAGTAAATGTAGCGTATAATTGGAAATTAAAGGGTGGATGTCAATGCCAGGTATCCAAAAGAGATTGGATGACAGATTCACTTAACGGGAATACCGTGTTCGAAGTAAGATTGGAAAAGGAATCGGAATTGGACCAGACTTTCCCAATATTCGAAATAGTATGGAGAAGATTGTATGAAAGTGTTAATTGCAGATGATCATCCCCTTGTGAGGAAAGGACTGTCAGCTACCCTTATTATGGAAAAGGGGATCGATGAAGTGTTGGAAGCCTCGAATGTCGAGGAGGCAGTGAACCTGATCGCCAGTCGAAATCCTGAAATCTGTATCATCGACTTAAGATTGGGCCAGGAAGACGGAATGGAAATTGTCAGCAGGGTTAAAAGCAAAGCGCTTTCTACCAGGATCATTATACTTACCTCATCCTCCAGAAAGGAAGACTTCTTTCGTTCTCAGATGTTGGGTGTGGATGGGTATATTTTAAAGGATTCCTTTATTGAAGATATCGTATATGCCTTTCATATTGTGGCAAGAGGCAAAAGGTTCATCGACCCGGAATTGCTGCAATATAAGTCGGAAACACTTGAATATAAATCGGATCGGCTTACGGTTAGAGAACAGGAGGTGCTGTTTGAACTGGGGAAAGGACTGTCCAACAGCCAGATAGCTACTAAACTTTTTATTTCGGAGCATACGGTGAAAAAGCATATCAGCTGCATTCTGTCGAAACTTGGGTATAGTCGCAGAACTGAGGCCGCGCTTTATGCTAATAATCTGTCGGCAGTCAGGTACTGATTTTAAGGCAAAAATATTGGGGGTACTATAAATGCAGCAAAAATACATACCTACCCGGCCAACAAAAAGGGGTTGCCTCTTGTTGGTCTTCTTTATTCTGCTGATATGTTTTCTGGATAGTATTACTATCAGTAAGTATATCTCTTATGAGATTTATGGGAATATTATCAAACCCTTTTTATGGATTGGTTTGGCAGTAATGGTGCGTCTCTTCCCCAGGGCTCGCTGCAAATCTTCTATTAGGGCTAGAGAAGGTATCGTTTGGTGGAGTATCATATTTGCGATAATTTTTATAGCGGTTCAGATCTGTGCAGGACTCTTTTTTAGCTTCGGTAAGAGTCCCTATAGCCATACTGTTCCAGGTATTCTGCTGAATATCCTGTCTATAGGTTCCATGATCATTGGAAGAGAATCGGCCAGGTTTTATATTGTCAATACTTTTGTTAAAAAGGAAAGATTGGTCCTGATTATATTTTTTTCGATCTTCATGACTTTGCCGGAATATCCCGTAACCAAATTTACGGGGTTATCCGGACTACAGGAAGCGGTGGAATTTCTGGCACAGCATTTATTGCCCGATTTATGTCAGAGCCTGCTTGCAACATATCTATCATTTATAGGAGGCATTATTGCTTCCGCCTCCTATATGGGGATACTTCAGGGCTTTCACTGGTTATCCCCGATTCTGCCGAACCTTAATTGGGTCGCAACCGCATTGATAGGCGTCATGTGCCCTGTTTTTTTCTTTGCAGCCATACAGAATATCTTTTTGAAAGAAAAGAGAATGCTAAAAAGGAACGAAAAGAAGGAGGGTATTCTGGGATGGATGGTAACCAGTCTGCTTTCTATAGGTATTATCTGGTTTTCTGTAGGCGTGTTCCCTATTTATCCTTCCGTAATTGCCACAGGCAGTATGGAACCTCTTATTATGCCGGGAGATGTGATCCTTGTGGAAAAAGTTCGAAATGAAAAAGAGATTGATAAGTTAAAGAAAGGGGACATCATCCAGTTCAGAATGGAAGATTTTCTGGTCTCCCACAGGATTATCGAAATTGTTGAGGGACAAAACGGAAAGGGTTATAGGACAAAGGGAGATAACAACAATACGGAGGATACCGACCTGGTATTGCCTGAAAATGTTAAAGGCAGGGTTGTTCAGATCGTACCCAAAATCGGTTGGCCGACACTTTTATTAAAGCAGAGGAAGGATGTGCCGCTTGATAAGGTTATTTTTTAGAAAATATGGGGAGGCTCTGAAAAAGAGAGTCTGGAGATAACCTTTGAGATATCTTTTGAAAATTATCTGCGTAATAAAAAGGACCCCCTTGTCAGAATTCATCTGATTTCCAGAAGGTCCAATAATAATTTTTAAATCTGTATTATTCGAAATCGTTAAATTGTCTCCAGTCCAAGTTGATTTTAACTGAGAACTGCTTGTTTTCAAAGTTGTTATCAAACCCACCGCTGAAGAGGAAGCTAATAAAACCACCCATAATATCTCCATTGCTTGACAGTTGCATCCGTTCACCTGGTTCAAGCCGTATTTTCTTAATGGCCAGGGTGCTATTTATTTTACTTTCCAAATCAACCAGCTTAACTGGTGAGAGACCATCTATAAATGGTATTGTAGTTTTTAACTCATTATCCTTGCTGTACACATTCATTTCCAAATGATTGATAATTAAATTGTTCTCCAACTGGCCCAGAAGGTCTCCGTTATCGTCAATGTCATAAACGATACTGCAACGTTTCAGTACGGCTGGAATGCTACCCTTGTTGTCCATTCTAAAAGGAACGGCGTAGAATGTGCCAGGGAATATATCCTTAAAACCTGCAATAAGGGTATGCTTATCAGGGGATATATCGAAAGGCAGCCTGGACGGTCTGGAGTACAGCGGCATTCCGTTAATGATAACATATGGAGGCATTACATCATCAATCTGGTCATAAGGTATAAGCTCTACTTTCAGTTCGCCGGTAGACACCGTACCGGTTATTGTCACTGATTCGCTCCAGTAAGCATACCCGGCCCCCAGCAAAATGGTTGAGAGGAGTAAGATAAGAGTGAGGATTTTAATTCTGTTCATAATTTATCCCTTTCTCTTAATAATTGTTTTTTAGAATAAAAGCAGGGACTAAAAGCCCCTGCTTTATAACTTAACTTACCTTGTTTCAAAATCATTAAACTGAACAAACTTGGGAGACAAACTCAATGCAAGATTACCTCTCTCACCATCCATCCCATTAGGATTACCAAGGGTTTTGTCAACTTCAGCTATGACGGTTACTTCCAATTTATCGCTCTTAGCGAAATTAATATCATCACGTCCATCGGGCATTGAGAAACCTACCAATTGCCCGTTCTGAATTACAGGAACAAGATCAATGGTTGAATCTGGTCCAGGATTTTCATTTACGAATTTCGGTGTTATTGTCACCTTGCAAATATTTAAGTCGCCAGATAACGTAGCTGCCATGCACCTAACTAGTTTTACTGCCATTGTACTGTTATTAACGACATCAAATTTGGCGGTTCCTCTCGAACCCGGATACATATCTGTGAAAGTAATATTTACCGTATCATTATCGTTAATACTTTCAGGGGGAGTTATAGCAATACCTGCAGTTGCATAATTATTAATATCAGCAGTATAATAAGGCTGGCCAAAATGAGTCAAATCTTTAGTTAAATATTCCACATAGGCACAGCCGTTCTGTGCGTCTACATCCAGATAGCCGGTTGCAACAGTCGTATTAACCTGAACCGATTCGCTCCACCATGCATAACCAGCGCCAACCATCATAATTGCTACAGCCAGGGCAAGGACCAAAAATCTTGTCTTCTTCATGATAAAATCTCCTTTAATTTATTTTTCAAAGTTCACGTTTAATGCACCAGACAGTATCCTTCTGCCGGCGTAGCAGGTCTCAGTCCGCTGCAATTTCATTTTCATTATAGTTTTATCCTGTTATTTCTGCTTCACCTGAAGGTGTAGTCTTTTTTACTCCCTCCGTGTATTCCGACTTGGGACGAATGAATAACGACGTACTACTTTTGTACCAGTTAAAACAATAGTTATTGAATATTTTATTTCCATTATGTAGGAAAAAACAAAATATATGGTAGAATATTACATATAATTATGAATGGAGTAAAATTATGAAAAGAGTAATAAATAAAAATTTACGAAAAACGGTAATTATTGTTTGCATTATTCTGATTGCAGCCCTTTCAGGGTTATTCGCAGTAGAGCTCACTGTCCCAAAATATTTGGAAGCAAAGACAGAACTATATAAATACAGTACAAAAGGCAGCATCGATTATAAAGTGGTCTTGAAGCCGAATATGCTATATACAGAGAAGGAGTTGGACCAAGGAGGTACTTATATAACGGCATTTACGGATTCAGTCCGCGCCGTTTTCCAGTATGATTTTTCTGGCGGAAAACCATCCGATTTTGAAGGAAGCTATGATATTATTGCCGCAGTTGAAGGAATGGAAGACACTGAGAAGAACTATGGCACAAATACACAAGAAGCCGGAGACAAAAAAACAGAGGTGAAAACGATCTGGAGGAAGGAATATGTACTTGTGCCTTCAACTATACTGGAAAAGAACGATAAGGCTCTTTCGATAAAAAGGGAGGTATCTCTGAGCTACCCGGATTATAATGACTTTGCCCAGAAGGTTATCGAAATAACGAAACTGAGCACGCCAACCAGGCTGGTTGTTACAATGGATGCCAAGGTTAAGGCAGATACCGAATACGGGCCTGTAGAAGAGAATGTCACGCAATTCCTGACAATACCGTTAGGCAAGAATAGCTTTACTATAACAAAAAATGAGTCGGCAGAAAAACCCGGAGCAATTGAGCAGATCAAAAAGGTACAACTTCCTGTAAACAAGCTTTTACTTATAATTTACGGAGCGGCAGCTGCCGTCTGTATCGCAGGTTTACTGCTGATTGTTTTTCTCACCAAATCAAATCCCCCTGAAAGTGAGCAGAAAAAAATGCTGAACAGGATATTCAAGGTATACGGTAACCGTCTGGTAGCGTTAACCGGTCCGGTAAAGGGTGACCCCGGGCAGTGCAGGGTCGTTAGGACCATGGAGGATCTGATCAGGATCGCTGACGAGGTTCAAAAGCCGGTTCTCTATGTTTACGATCCGGACAGCAGTTCTATTTCCAAGTTTTTAGTCTACGATGAGAATTGGTTGTATCTTTTTGATTTGTGGGAATACATTGAAAATTCACAGAAGGAAAAAGACGGGGTTGGTGTATGGATAGGCAGGAATGACTCCAAACCGGGTGCGGGTGAGGATATCAAAGCTTAGTTTTGCTTTGCTGGAATACTACTTAAGTAGTATCTATAATAGGTCAAAAGGATTAATGCTAATACCTTTTTAGTAGGGAGGAAATAACTCGAATGTTTGGTAGAATAAACTCAAACTAGATGCAAATGCAAATGGGGTGTCGGCATTGTCTGAAAATGGAAAGAAGCATAAAAGAAACGTTAAGGTCATTTTATCACTCATCGCGATCTTATTTTGTTTCGGTTTTATTACATTAACATATGCCAATACCAGCCTGAGCAGCCCTGATGTTACGATAACCATAGATGGCAACGGCCAAACTACCTATACCGGAAATCTGTTCGGGAATGAACTATGGTATCCCGATATGGAGGTAGATGGAATCATTCGGATCTATAATAACTACAGAACTGTTACTTTAAAAGATCTTGGCGTTAATGTAATGCTAACGGGATATCAATCAGGATTTAATCCAGATTCCGTCTATCAATCCTTTCTGGATAATATGAAATTAACAGTTAGTAAAGGAAGGTTCCTTGTATTCGATCAACCCCTTTTTACTGAAAGAAGTTTTTCTCAAATGCCCAGTTATGGCGGACTTCCCGTCGGGGATCCGAGTGGGGAAGAGATGAATTACAATATCCGCATTCCGGGAAAGGACACAATCGATTTGAAATATACTCTTCATATGGATGAGCAGTCAGGCGATGAATTGGAAAACTTGACTGCGGCAGTTAATCTCGAACTGAAACTGGCAGAAGAAATTTCGCAGGAATAGTTGCGTCGGTTATGCTACAAGAACATCTTTTACGAATAAAGTCATGCTCATGTTCAGATCCACCCCGCCGATTGGTAAGGAAATCTTATTTCCAGGAATCAGTGATTCAATTTTATAGTATGATAGTCCTATGAATAATAAGGAGAATGCGCTATTTATGCAGCGTTGAGCCGCATGGTAAGATATAGATAGCAGTGTATTGTCTGGCGCCATTCGAGGTGTTGAGAGACTTGAGGTCTGAATTATGAAACCTAATATAATGGTTATCGGCAATAGAAAAGATGATGCAACCCGGGAACCGGCCAACGAACCGGCAATGCAGGAAGCGGCGCTACAGGAGCCGGAATCGCGGGTGATAATGGAGCAGGAGTCCGCACAGGAGCCTGCTTTACAAGGGCCTGCCGAACAACAGCCAGCGGCACAGGAGCCTGCGATAAAGGAGCCGCCCGAACGCAAGCTGTTTTATGAAAAGGACTGGGGCAACGAACACGCGGTTTTGAGCAGGCTGGACGGTAAGCTGCTGGCGGACAGAAGATTGTATGCCAGAGTGCTTTATATGCATAAAATATGGTGTAGCACCCTGTTTGAAAGCTTTGATTCCGAACCTACATTGCTGATGGATCCGTTGGAGCTGATCGTGGTCGATCTGTCCATGGGAGGGATCGGTGTAATATGCGAGCACGAGGTCCCTGTAGGAGCGATACTTTCCTTCAAGCTCCCACTGGATAATATTGAATATGAAATAAAATGCGAAGTGGTCTACTGCTTCGAAAACAGCGGCAAATACAGGGCTGGCTTGAAACTGGCGGACAGGAACAGGAATTTCATCAGGCACCTGAAAATTCTTGTAGCCAGGTTGACATTGCAAAGTATGCTCGGCGCCCAAAATTAATGGCTGCGGCGAACACAAAGCTGTCTTGAGTTTTGTGTAAATAGAAATTGACAAAATATTATTTTCTTTCTTTACATCAGTCATATCGTCTGGGATAACCCTATCGAATGTATTGAGTAGTGAATTATCTGAAGTTTGGCAGAAAAAAAGACTCAAGCTGTGATTGAGTGCTTGAGCCAAAATTTATGTATGAACCCTGCCAAATTTTAGATAATTGTCAATGAACGAAACCGCGGT
>JAEXNT010000082.1 GCA_023439545.1 Bacillota bacterium | reverse complement strand
AAACCGCTTTAGCGGTAGCTTGAAAAACCATGCGGTTGGCGGACTTTTCGTAGGGCTTTCAGCCCTGCCAGTAACATGCCCTTACAGGGCAAGAGCAAACCGCCGGCTAAGCCGGCGGTTATGATTGTGCAGTTCGCATTGAGGGGCTTGGGAGTAGGCTGTGTCGTAGGCAATTTCGCAGAAAAGCATATCGCGACCGGCGAGTTGTTTGAAATCAGGCTGAGCGAACCGGTACAGGAAAGAAGCATATGCGTGGCGTATTATGATGAGGCTTCGATGTCGCCCGCAGGCAGGAAGCTGTTGACAGCCCTTATAGGAGGAGCGCCTGAAAAAGGAATACCATAGCGACATAAGCAGTACTTATGATCGAAATAATGAATATCAATTATACTTATATAAACTCCTGTGATACTATCAAGACATGGTCGGGTCAGGAAAGCTGTCCGCCTGACAAATAAGCATCACAGGAGGTTTTTATATGGTAAGGGCTATTGTTGGAGGTAACTGGGGAGACGAAGGAAAAGGAAAGATGACCGATATGCTGGCGGGACGGTCCGAAATGGTAGTCCGCTATCAGGGCGGCGCAAACGCAGGTCATACTATAATAAACGAGTACGGCAAATTTGCGCTTCACCTGCTTCCGTCAGGCGTTTTCACAAAGGGCGTGACAAATGTTATAGGGCAGGGAGTAGCGCTCGACCTGAAGAAGTTTTTTGACGAACTGGACCAACTACTGGAAAGAGGGGCGCCGGCGCCTGAAATTAAAATATCCGACAGGGCTCAGCTGATCATGCCATACCATATACTGTTCGACAGGCTTGAGGAAGAAAGGCTGGGAGATCTCGGCTTCGGTTCTACAAAAACCGGGATAGCGCCTTTTTATTCCGACAAGTATTTAAAAACGGGCATACAGGTAGCCGATCTGTTCGATACGGCGCTGCTGGCGGAAAAGGTACGATCATACTGCAGCATAAAGAACCGGCTGCTTGAAGCTCTGTACAATGCGCCGCCGATCGACGAAAAATCCATTACAGATACGCTGCTCGGCTATCGGGAACGCATAAGGCCGATGGTTTGCGACGTTGCCGGGCTTTTGAACAAAGCGGCCGGGAAGGGCGCCGAGATACTTCTGGAAGGCCAGCTCGGCGCGCTGAAAGACCCCGATAACGGCATATATCCTTTCACAACCTCTTCGTCGCCTCTGGCGGGCTTCGCCTCGGTCGGCGCCGGGATACCTCCGCACGCCATCAAAGAGGTCATCACGGTTGTAAAGGCATATTCATCCTGCGTGGGAGCGGGAGCATTCGTTACGGAGCTTTTCAGAGAGGAAGCGGATACTTTACGGAACCTGGGCGGGGATTGCGGCGAATATGGGGCTACGACCGGCAGACCCCGCAGGATGGGCTGGTTCGACGCTGTCGCAACAAAATACGGCTGTATGCTTCAGGGCACTACGGAGGTTGCATTGACACTGGTCGACGTACTGGGCTATCTGGGTCAGATACCGGTCTGTACGGCTTATTCGATAGATGGGGTTGAAACGCCGGATTTCCCCGTAACGCCGCTTTTGAACAGGGCAAAGCCTGTCTATACGGTGCTGGACGGATGGAAAAGCGATATCAGGGGAGTGAGGCGGTATGAGGAACTGCCCGTGAATGCCCGTAACTATATAAGGTTCATAGAGGAATACATCGGCTATCCGGTCAGGTATATATCTACCGGACCCGGAAGAAACGATATCATCGAACGAAGCACTTCTACATAAAACCATAATGTAATATAATGTGACTTGACAGGTTACTAATTATTACATATCACTGCTCTCGTATTCATGTGCTGAAACCATAAGTGCCGAGGATGAGATAACAGTTGCATTGAACGGGCAGCGTTTGTATTTTGATGTTCAGCCGGTCTTGATAGACGGCAGGGTGTTGCTGCCGCTGAGGACCATTTTTGAGCAGTTGGGCGCTTCGGTTGAATGGGATGGGACTGAAAAAAAGCTACCGGCGCCAGAGACGGCACTGTCGTTGAACTATGGATAGGTAATAAGACAGCGAAGGTGAATGGTAAAGACGTCCAACCGGATGTACCGGGAATGCTGGTGAACGGCAGGACTATGGCCCCTGCAAGGTTTGTGGCTGAAAGCTTCGGCGCCAAGGTTGACTGGCTGCCGGAAAACAGGAAGGTTGTCATAACTTACATTAGGCCCGACTATTATATCGATTACTGCCACCCTGAAAAATATCTCGATGCAAGAGGACAATCAGTCATCCCGGAGGCATTGTTCAAAGAAATAGACAGTCCGTTGAATATAAAGACCAACGAGCTCTCAGACATCTAGAAAATATTCGTTTGGAAACAGGCAAATTTCAGGTGTGCAGCTGCAGGCGGCAGGTATATAGGTAAAACGACCGTCCAAAGATCCCTCGCTGATCAAAATGCCGGATTACAGGATAGAAAGATTCTGATACAGGGCTTTTACTTTCAAGACGGTATCATTTCTATAGAAACAGGAACCTGACAGCGCCAGGTTCCTGTTTCATACCTCAATAATTTTACTTTACAAGTGTTATGCTCATTACGAAAGAGGCAAACACGATTGAAACCATTGAAAGGAGCTTGATCAGGATGTTGATGGATGGGCCTGACGTATCCTTGAAGGGATCGCCGACAGTGTCGCCGACTACTGCGGCCTTGTGGGCGTCCGAACCTTTGCCACCGTGGTTGCCCGCTTCGATGTATTTCTTTGCGTTATCCCATGCGCCGCCGGAGTTAGCCATCATGATGGCTAGGATGAATCCTGAAACGGTTGCGCCGGCAAGCATTCCCGCAACACCGTTGACGCCTAGCAGGAAGCCTACTCCGATTGGGAATATGATTGCCAGGAGGGCGGGAAGAATCATTTCCTTCTGAGCGCCTCTTGTACAAATGTCGACGCATTTTGCGTAATCCGCGGAAGCTTTGCCTTCCATCAATCCTGCGATTTCTCTGAACTGTCTTCTTACTTCAACGACAATATTCTGCGCTGCTCTGCCGACAGCCTGCATCGTGAGCGCCGCAAACAGGAACGGAAGCATTCCTCCGATGAACAATCCGACCAATACAGGCGGATTGGTAAGCGTAAGATCGAAAGTAAATTTTGGATTTATCAGCTTGATCTGATCAGTATATGCGGCAATGAGCGCGAGTGCGGTCAAGGCAGCGGAACCGATGGCAAAACCCTTACCGGTGGCCGCCGTGGTGTTTCCGAGAGAGTCGAGCGCGTCGGTGCGGTTTCTTACTTCAGGATCCTGATGCGACATTTCCGCAATACCGCCGGCATTATCGGCAACTGGTCCGTATGCGTCGGTTGCAAGGGTGATGCCCAGTGTGCTGAGCATGCCGACGGCTGATATACCAACGCCGTAAAGGCCAAGATTAAAGCTGGCTGCACCGCCCGCAAGGTAGAAGCTGGCAAGAACTGCTCCGCCGACGATGAGCACCGGTACGAGTGTCGATAGCATTCCCAGTGAGATACCGCCGATAATAATGGTGGCGGGACCTGTAAGGGAAGTCTTTGAAAGGTTTTGAGTGGGTTTGTAAGTGTCCGAGGTAAAATACTCTGTGAAAAAGCCGATAAGATTACCCGCGATGAGGCCGCTTGCGATCGCCCAGAAGATTCCCATGTTCTCGGGGAAAATTGCACGTACCAGGAAGAACGCCGCTATCAGGATTATTACCGAGCTTCCGTATACGCCGCGCCTCAAGGCCGCGAGCAAAACCTTCTGCTCAGCTTTTTCACCGGAACGGACGAGGAATGTTCCGATTATGGATGCCAAGACACCGATTGCAGCCATTACCAAAGGAATGGTGACGCCCTTTACACCGAGGCCTGCCGCTACGGCTAGAGCACTTGTTGACACTATGGAACCGACGTATGATTCATACAGATCGGCGCCCATTCCGGCTACGTCGCCGACATTATCTCCGACATTGTCAGCTATGACGGCTGGGTTTCTCGGATCGTCCTCAGGGATGCCGGCCTCTACCTTACCAACAAGATCAGCTCCGACGTCGGCAGCCTTGGTGAAGATGCCGCCGCCTACACGTGCGAACAACGCCATGGAGCTTGCGCCCATTCCGAATGTAAGCATTGCGCTTGTTATGAGCTGTATTTTCAGGTCGGGTGCTTCAGCTCTATAAAACCAATCCAGGAAGAAATACCATATGCTTAGGTCGAGAAGGCCCAGGCCGACAACGATGAGGCCCATAACGGCGCCGCTTGAGAAAGCAACTCTAAGACCGCCGTTCAGACTGCCCTTGGCAGCATTGGTTGTTCTCGCGTTAGCATTTGTTGCAATTTTCATACCCAGAAAACCGGATAAGCCGGAAAAGAAACCGCCTGTTAAGAAGGCTATCGGCGTGAATGGTGGCAAAAATTTCAGGATTGCCAAAATAGTAAGAATTACGACCATCACTGCAAAGAATAGTGAAACGCCTGTGTACTGCCTTTTCAAATATGCCCCCGCACCGACGCGAATGGACGATGCGATTCGCTTCATGTCGTCTGTGCCTTCACTCTTCTTGAGCACGCTGTACGCCAGATAGCCGGCAAAGCATAGCGCAAGTATCGAGCCGACAGGAGCGAGTAGAATGAGATTCATAGAATAACTCCCCCTTAATAAGACTAATTACTCAAAATCATATCGTTATTTTGCGAAATTATCAAGACAATTGTCCATAAAATATTTGGGTTTCTTGCAAAAATTGATATGACCGCCTCGGGGAGTCTCCAAATTCCTTTTGAGTCATGCCCTTCAGTATTCGTCAAGAAGCTGCGTCAGCCTGTCTATCACAGCTTCTCTTGTTTCCGCGGGAGAAATGACCTCCGCTCCGGCGCAAATCAGGTTCCAGAAATTGTTCATAGCGCATTCGGGGGAGTACATATTGACAACAGCTTCGATGCTTTCTCCGGTTTCTTCAGTCGAATAAACCTGCAGATCTTTCAGTAGATAAGCTTTCCTTTTCGGCAGCCTTACCGTAACGGGATATTGTTCCTGTTCATTTCGCTCCGAGCGGAATTTCAGGACATTCTCCCAGAAATAATCCTTCAGTGAAAAAGTTACGGGAATTATGAATGATTCCGGCAGGATATTACATTCAGTAATGCGTTCGCACTTGAATGTCCTGATAGAGCTGCTTTTCTCACAGTATGCCGCTAGATACCAGTCGGAATTTTTGACTGCGATCCCATATGGGCGGACTACCCTTTCCGAAACTGTCCCGTCAAGCTTGCGATAATTTATTGAAAGCTTGTTGGATTGCCACAGCGACTTGATTATCGTATCGACATTGTTTAATGAGCTTTGTGCGCCCCACCATGGAGAGTCGTCCACATAAAACTTATTGACGATAGTGTTGAACGAGGTGGCGTCTTCCTTGGAAAGCAGCTTCCTGAGCTTCAGCAGCGACGAGTCGGAACGCAGTGAAATGTCGCTTTTCCGGTCAGCCTTGACTCCCATACCGTTCAGATAGAGATAGATCATGTCTTCCTTTTGAAATTTGCGAATACCCACCTGGTAACCTTCCGCCAATGAAATGCCGCCGTTTACCCCGGGTTCCGAAACAATGGGAATGCCCGCCTCGCACAATGTATCTATGTCGCGGTAAATAGTCCTGACCGAGGTTTCGAGCTGGAGGGAGAGCTCTCTTGCCGTTATCCTGCCCCTGTTTTCTATTGAAAGCAATATCGATATCAACCTGTGCAGACGCATTTGCATCACTCCTTGAAATATTAGCTTTACGCGGTCTGGCTTTTGATGAAAAATACAATTTACCTTTATTTTAGAATGTTGACATACCCCTGTCAACATTTACATGCTAAAGTAAGCCTGTGGGTAAGAAAAAGGAGGTATTTAATATGAAGGTCGGAATATTGGGCACGGGATTCGGGGCATATCATGCCGAACTATACGCCGGGATGGAAGAAGTCGAGGAACTGCATATTTACGGCAGGAATGCAGAGAAGCTGAAAGAACTGGAACGAAAGCTTACGGCGAAGCTGGCAGGACTTCCCGTACATCCCGGGATAATAACGACCTGTAATGTGGACGACATTTACAACAATGATGGGATAGACCTTATCGACGTCTGTCTTCCGGATTCACTGCACAGGGAATTCGCCGTCAGGGCGCTTGAAAAAGGGAAACATGTATACTGCGAAACGCCCGTGGCGCCGGATATGGAAGCTGCCGAAGCGATAGGCGCCGCTTGCGCAAGGTATGGGAGGCTGGCATTTGCGGATCTTTTTGTGCGCTTCCAGGGACCATATCTCTATTTGAAGGATATTTGCGCAAAAGGTACATACGGCAGGTTAAGGACGCTCGGTATCAGCAGGAAAACACCGCCTTTATGGGGAGATCTTGGGCCTCAGTCGATAGTGACCGCCTTGATGATACACGATATCGATTTAGTTTATTGGCTGCTTGGAAGCCCTGGACGGATAACGTCGGAGTGTACACGGGGAAAGGCGGGACAGTGCTCTGTTACATCGCTTCTTGAGTTCGACGGCACCTGCGTCGAGCTTACCGGTTCTTCGATGATGCCTTGCGCATACCCGTTCGCCGTGTCTTACGAGGCGGTATTCGACGAGGCGGCGGTCAGATTTTCCGAGGATGGATACAGGGCATCGGAGGTGAGCTCCATGACACTTTTTACACAGAGCGATAGAGAAGACATAATGCCGGATCGCAGGAACTGTTATGAAGAAGCGATAAGGCATGTGCTTGGCTGTATCAGGGACGGCGGGCAGCCTGTCAACGGCATTGGGGACGCGACGGCCTCCCTTGGCCTGGCGCTGAAAATAAAGGAGCAGATACTGGAATGATTGGAACAAATCATGGCAGGATTTCAGACAACGGTTGCGGGCAGACGTATCTACCATCGGATGAAATAATTTCATGTGTTTGAGAATATCATGGAGGGGTGCTTGGAATGAAGTTGTTCCTTAGGATTATTTTGACGGCGGTGTTAATAATCGCACTTGTGATCGGCTGCGGCGTGTTTTATATCACTAGAGGACTTAAAACGGATGCTGATCTCGTTATCGGCAGCGCAGACCTAAGTGCACTGGGAGACAGGGTATATAAAGGAGCCTACGATTCCGGCCGTTTTTCGAATGAGGTAAACGTTACGGTGAAGGATCACAAGATAATCGACATTGAACTTGTAAAGGACGTAACATTCTCCAAACCTGAGGTTTACGAGACATTGTTCAACAGGGTAATGGAAAAACAGGATGTCACTGTGGATACGGTTTCAGGCGCGACTGTAACGAGCAAGGCGTATCTCAAGGCAGTCGAAAATGCCCTGACGGGGCGGTAAACAACAGGAAAAGGCAGAATAAACACGAAGCCTGTGGTATAATTGACAGCAGAGGGTGCGCCAGTTCGGTGCGTGTAATATAGTCGGGTGTAAGTCCTGACCTGACAAAGCATAGCAAGCAGTCGGTACCAAGCCTTGGAGCCGGAGCCGCGAGGTGAGGTTTAAGCGTAGGCATGGGAGCATGAGAGCCGCAATGCGAAAGCGTGAAGCGATACAGCCCCGTAAGTAATATAGAGTGGAAGCCGATGCATTCCTCTATGCAGTAGGCAGAAATGTGC
>JAEXNT010000057.1 GCA_023439545.1 Bacillota bacterium | reverse complement strand
GCTCCGCCGCTTGAACCTCTGTAAACCGTCAGCGAGGACAGGTCAAAGGAAAACAGCCCCTCGGCGGACGATGCCTCGAATTCGATCCACTGACCGCTGACGCTGCTGGTGTTGACATACATGGCGTCGTAATAGCCTGTGTCGTAATCAATGGTTGTTGATGCGCTCGCGTTTAAAAAGCCATTGGTTGTATCCGAGCTCCATGTGTTATCCAAGGTTTGGGTGGAGTCGACGCTTGCCATCGCCGTCGCAGGAAGTAGTACCACCACCATAACTGCCACCGTAAACAGTAATATGATTTTTCTTCTGATTCTTACTTTCATATGGTTGTCTCCTTATAAACCGCACTCGGCGGACATGGTGATCCTGATTTTTCTTCCGCGGCTTCCGTGTTTCAAGAAATCACTGCAACCCGGTATTTATTCCGGAGTCGGATATTCGCCTATATAGGCTATGATGAAATTCAGTACAAGGTAAGGCTGCATATTATTATGGGTTTGACCACCACCTGCCGTTCCCGTGGAACTTGCCGGGCCAAGTGTTGTATCGGCACTATTTACAGGCGAGTATATACTGGCAAAATCGGTTTTGCTTGTGGCGTAGGAGCCCGGAACCATATTCGGACCGGGATGTCCGCCGGTGGCTGTTTTGGTTGATGCGGGAATTCCGCTGAAATCGTGACTGTGCGACGGCATTTGAGCGGCATTAAGGCCAACCGATTCAGACCCTCCCTGATTTCCAAGCTGGTATATGTTCCCATATCCCCCCAGCCCAACTCCAACCGGCACCCGTCCTCTGAGGTCAGGAAGGCAGAAAAAGCTATGCATGTCACCTCCGTAAGTGTTTTTAATCAAACCAGCGAGCGCCGGGTACTTTGAAATCTCCAACTGCTGACCTTTGCAGAACAGCCACCCCTTGGGCTCGAAATCGAATGGCCAAGGCATAATTGTGCCAATAAAAACTTCCATACTAAAAATCTCCTTTCATATACAGCAGAGCAACCGGTACAACCGTTTTCAGCTATCCGGGAGCTCTGCCTGTAATTCCCGGAACCTACTACATAACACGTTACTACTTAAAAACTTTGCCAGAATTCAACTGCAGAGAATTAAAATCAAGATAGCGACATACTTTTCTTTTTGCTCACCACGTCGTATCCGCCAGCCGTCCATGGCTGGTTTAGCACAGCGTTAAACATGGCATAAGCTTCCGTTCGGGCAGTGCTGGATTTGGGACTATTTTGGCTTCGTGCTGTCTTCCCTTTTATTCCCTTATCGCAAACAGCATATTATCCACCGTCAGGCGAATGGGCAATATGGTTGGTTTACCCGGTATGGGATCGGGCCAGCGGATGGCCTTTTCCTCCAGCGTGATGTCCTTGAAACGCCTCAAATCCTCCAGGCTGCTATAGGGGATAGTTTTGATCATGTCCCGCATGTTAAAGATAATCTTGTTGCCATGCTCAAATTCAACAAGCAGAGTGTAATCGTCGTTGGGCATTACCTTGAGCATTTTGCTCATGAAATGACGCCTCCTTTCCACCGGGGAATGGCGATAAACAAAAAAATCCCCCATACTGAAGAGTATAGGGGACCGAGTTTTTGGTTGAAATATGCCGAAAGGCATATTTTATATGTGAAAATCAAAGAATTTTAAGCTGTTGAGCCTTTTTTACCGCCGCTGTCTTGCCGTTGACCTCCAGCTTCCGGTAGATATTCTCCAGGTGCACCTTGACGGTGCCGGGTGAAACAAAGAGCCGCGCGGCGAGCTCGTCCCGCCTGAGTCCCTCGGCGGTCAGCATCAGAACCTCCAGCTCCCGTTCCGTCAGCGAGGCCGCGCTTTGCGGAGCGCGTTTTAAGCTATCCAGATACTGTTCGCAGGCCCCAAGCACTCCCCTGATGAAATCATCCCGTCCGCTCCGGGCGATGTGCCGCGTCATGTCGATAATAGCAGGGGCATACTCGGCGAAGGGCAGGATCATGTGATCCTCCCGCGCCATGTCGAGTGCTTCCCGCAGCGCCGCGCAGCCCTTCTCCATGCCGTACAGCCGGTATTTGGCTGCCGCGCTTAGAATCTGATTGTGCAGGAAGCCGAGCTGGTTATGGAAGACGCTGAAATACTGCGGGAAGGTTTCGGTGAGCATTTCCAACCGTATGTAATCTTTTGAGAGCAGCACGGCCTTTCCGTAGATAATGTAGTTGAAGGCCATGCCATGATACATGAAGCGGGCGGGGGACATATCGCCCGTCCGCAGCCATTCGGGTATGCTGTCCTGTCGCGCGAGGCATCCGTATACATAGCCCTCCGCAAGCTCCAGCGTGGTATTATAGATGGCGCTGTTTTCCTTTATCACGTCGGATCGAAGCTGGCGCAGATACTCCAGCGCCTCGTCAATCCTCCCCTGATAAATATACAACCGCACAAGCGTCAGTCCGACGCAAAGGATAATACCGGTCTGCCTCATGGTTTGGGCTTTATAAATGGCTTTGAAAGCGTTTAGCTCTGCCGCCTGCCAGCCGCCGGTTTCCAGCGCGTATTCAGCCAGTGTGATATAGTCGCAGCCTGTGCCGCAGCCATTTGAAAGCCTTGAAAACGCGGGAAATTCAGCGGCGATATATTCCACCGTTTCCAAGAGCCTGCCCGGTTCTCTGTAATAGGTATATAGGAAATGTGGGGAGCCGAAGGTGAATTCGGCCTCCTGCTTCATCAGGCAGGAACCCGCTCCCTCCAGAAGCCGGAGCGCCTCGTTTGTGCAGGCAACCATTTGACGCGTGTCGTTAAACATTGCGAAAATACGTACGGTGCTGATTTCCGCCAAAACACGGTTTCTGCGGGCGGGGTGAATATCCGCAAGTTTCTCGTATTGCTTCTCCAGTTCGTGAAGACGCGAAACGCCGTCCCCCGCCGCGTCCGAATCACCGCTTAAAAGCAGCAGAGCGATGAATTGCAGATAGGCAAGAGGATATTTAAACAGCAGCGCGCAGGGCGCGGCGATAAACATTTCAAAGGCTCCTTCAAAATCGGCGTAGTCGTTGGTGATTGCATCCTCGTCGTCCAGCAGGGAGAGGACGCGCTCCGTGTCACCGGCATGGCAGAGGTAACCATAGGCTGTTTTGTACGCCTTATGTTCAAGGTACCATTCGCCTACGCGCCGATAGAGGACCTGTGCTTCCGGACCGCCCTGCCGCCTTGTCCGCAGGAAATCCAACAGGACATTATGGATCCTGTAAACACCCGCGGCCTCGTCGAAGGAAACGAAGGCGTTTTCCCGGCGCAGCTTTTTAAGAAATTCTCCGGCGCGGTTTTCCTCCGTCACATACCGCGCCTGCTCCGCCGTAAAAGCGTCCATTACTGAAAGACACAGCAGAAATCTCCGGATAGACTCGTCGTAAGCGTCGTAAAGAACCTTTTCCACCAACTCATCAATGGCGCTGTTCCTGCCCACAGGGATGCCATGCTCGATGCCCAGCAGGATCAGGTATGCCAGCGAAATCCAGCCGCCCGTATATTCAACAACCTTTTTAAGCTTCTCCTCACCCGGGCGAAAGCCCATCAGGGTGCAATAAGCCCGAATTTCCTCGGCGGTGAAGCGCAGCGTCTGCTGGGGCAGTATATTGCACAGCCTCTTGGCGGAAAGCTCCGCGATGTCCAGATTCGACATATCCCGTGTGATGAAAACGATATGGAAATCCCCTGGCATTTCCGCCACGAACCGTTTGAAAAGCCCGGTAACCCGCATGTTTTTCGCAAGATGAAAATCGTCTATCACAAGCGTGGTATCGGGTCTGTAATCCAAATCGCTCAAAATGGAAACGAGCATCGCGGCTTGCGGGGCGTCGGAAGGAATGCCGAGGCTTTTCAGCCGGATACCCGCCGTTTCATCGAAGCGGCCGACTTCCGTCGCGAGCCTGTTCCAAAATGCCTCCGCGGTATCGTTCCCGGAAAAAAAGGAGGTCCATATTACCGGAACGCCCTTGTCCATTAGAAACTCCCGGACCGCCGTGGTCTTACCATAGCCGATAGGCGCTTCCACAACTGTCAGCGGAAGCTCGAGTATGCATTCCAGTTCTCGGTTGACTCGCTCTCTTCTCAACGTTTTCAGCCTTTTCATGGCGATTTTCCTTCTTTCGGACGAATTATCGCTT
Source organism: Bacillota bacterium (assembly GCA_023439545.1). GTDB lineage: Bacteria > Bacillota > Clostridia > Acetivibrionales > DTU013 > JAEYOM01. Next base: position 40,967 of record JAEXNT010000057.1, on the reverse strand, counting down.
GCCGACAAAGTATCCCAGTATCAGAATGATATTATATTTGTTATAGCGTAAGAGTATTAAATATCTGCTTTATTATATAGCTTGTTTGGAAAATATCCAAGAATAAAGTCGTAAAAACGATGTCCTGCGGTAAAAACCGCAGGACATCGTTTTTAGAAAGAAATTTGGTGCCGGTGGCCGGACTCGAACCGGCACGGTATCGCTACCGGTGGATTTTGAGTCCACTACGTCTGCCAATTCCATCACACCGGCACATCTAGCGTTAATGCCGCAAAAGAATTATACAACAGCCTTGATATATTGTCAATGAAATCAGTTCTGACAAATACAGATTTCCTATAGCTGTGAACTCACCAATTCATATCATACGTGAATTTATGTCGCGACTGCCTCGGCAGCCGTTATGGCGTCCCTGACCGCTTTGAGCACTGATACCGAACTTGCGTCAAGTGTTTCAAAGAAACTGAACTTACCGATACTCCTGAAGACTTCTTTCAGTTCCTTCTTTTCTTCCTTCCGGAACAAATTCTTTAATACCCTGCAAATGTATAACAAAGAGATCAGAAACGCCATGTCCGGTTCTGCCCTCCTGTTGCCGGCTATAAGGACGTACTTCAATTCGAATAACATTTTTTCATGTTTTCCTTCATTGGTAACTACGTACCTGTTATAAGGCATCAGTCCAAGAAAACGGCCTTGCTCCAGCCTGATAAGTCCGTTGTCCTCGAGGTTCTCCGCCAGTTGCCTGAATAAACTCCTGATTTTGTATGGAACAGCGCTTATCAGCGATCTCATTTTATACGGAGAACCCTTTTTTATGATCAATTTGTTCACTTCATCCAATATATCAGAAGTAACAGACGCAGAGGAAACAGAAGTCACACTTTTCCCATTGCATGTGAGCCTTCCCAGCTTAAGCAGTTCGTATAAAGCAATAGCTCCGGCGCCGTACATGATGTAGCTTTTGTTAACGGCAAACCGCCCTGAATCCCTGCTTATCGAGGCAAAAACAAACGCCTGAATATTATTCATTTTCTCCACCTTCTATACTGCTGCCGGGCTTTTTACCCTTTCTGCGCTTATTGATGGCTTCCTGGAGGATATATTCGATCTGTCCGTTAACGGAGCGGAATTCGTCCTCCGCCCATCGGTTTATTTCCTCCCACATTTTAGGGTTCAGCCTCAGCAGCAGTGTTTTCTTCTCTGCCATATAAAAGCATCCTTTAGTTATGAAGTGTACCGGTATTTATAATGGGTTGCGTGGAACGCTCACCGCACAAGACTACAAGCAGATTGCTGACCATTGCCGCCTTCCGCTCCTCGTCAAGCTCCACAATACCGTTTTCATTCAACATGTTCAATGCCATTTCGACCATTCCTACAGCGCCTTCCACTATCTTCTGCCTTGCCGCGATTATCGCTGATGCCTGCTGCCTTTGCAGCATAGCCGCAGCAATTTCCGGAGCGTATGCGAGGTGGCTCAGCCTTGCTTCTTCTACGACAACCCCCGCCTTGCCCAGCCTCTCCTGAAGCTCGGCTTTCAGGGCTTCGGAGACTTCATCGGCACTGCCTCTCAAGGAAAGCTGTTTATCGTCGTTCGAGTCATACGGGTATAAACCGGCCAGGTGTCTCAACGCCGATTCACTTTGAGTCTGTACATAGTCTACATAATTGTCTACGTCGAATACTGCCTCAGCGGTATTTTGCACCCTCCATACTGTAACAGTCGCTATCTCGATCGGATTGCCCATTTCATCGTTGACCTTGATCTTTTCACCGTTCAGGTTCCTGCGGCGAAGCGATATCTTCTTTTTGGTATAGAACGGATTGGCCCAGTGCCAGCCTTCCTTTTTAACAGTCCCCTTATATGCGCCGAAAAGAATAATAACGGCCGCTTCATTGGGTTGAAGTGTGAAAAAACCGCAGATCATAATTATCCAGGCAGTAAAAACAACAGTGGCCGCAACGATCACAAAGACCGCCGAAGCTTTGAGTCCAAAAATCAATGAAGCCATAGCAGCTGCCAGAATCAGTGTCGTAATAACGAGCCATAATAAACCGGAATGAACTTTTTTATCAATTTCTTTCATACGACCCTCCGAAATTAATATAATATTGATATCATTATTATATCATTGTCATATCGATATCGCAACAACATCATCAAATTTTCCCATGGTTTCGTTGGAAAATAAAAAAGCCAGAATGTAATCCATTCTGACAGTGTTCGCATTGCCATATAGAGTATGACCTATTATTTGCCGGGGGAGCTTCCTTCAATGAAACCTGTTTGAGCTTCAGGCGCCGTTACCTCCGTCTGGTCTTCTGCTGCAGTGACTTCCGTTTGTGCTCCGGCAACTGTCCCCTGCAGGAGCGAAGGCCGGATCATTCCGTATTTTTCAGCCTGTCCCATTATCTGTTCCTTCGACAGACCTTCCATCGGATCCCGTCCGGCGGCGTATATCATTCCTGCAACAGCAGTTATTATTATTCCGATTCCAATACCAAGCACAAGGCTTTTCAAATTAAACCGGCTCATAAGGTTCTCCTTACTGAAGCTGCTCACTGCGCAGGCCGATTATCAATTCGACCTCACCCTTACCCATGTTGAGTCCTCTGGCGATATCGATGCTTTCCACTCCCTTCTGTGAAAGCCTGATAACTTCAGAGTACTTGTTGCGCAGCGGTATTACCTTGTCTTTCTTTTTCAAGGGTGACGAAACCGTTTCATCTGCTTTTTCCTGATGTGCGGCTGCCTGAGTAGCTTTCCTGCTGCCGGTAGCTTCAGGCGCTTCTGTTTCGTTTACCATATCATTTTTCGATTGCTTGCCAATTTCCGCGGCTTCCTGCTTATATGCGGATGCTGCCCTGTTTATCTGGCCTGTGGTCTGTATTACTGAAACCGGAGGCTGGACCGAAGAACCGTCCGCCGCAGGATTGACCGCTGTGCTCGTATAGCTGTCCACACTCATGACCTTTACACGCTCGCCCATTGCAAGGACTTTATCCTCTGCAATTTTGAGGTTTTTGTTGAGTTCCTCGTTTTTCAGATCCATCTGGTTTACGATATAGTCTGAGAACTTGTTGAGCTCTTCGATCATAAGCTCGGCGTCATTGAGTATCTCCGTGAGCTGCTGTTTCTTATCATCGAAGCTTCTGGTGAAATTGAATACCTTTTTCTTATCCAAGGCAATAAATAGAAGTGAAACCAGTACGAGCAAAATTCCGAAAAAAATCATGCTGACATAAAAACCGTTCATTATTCCACCTCACACTGATCATCACAGCCGGCTTCCGTCTAAATTACGCTGGCGGCGACATTCCGTTCTTATCTTCTGTAGTATTGTATTCCTAGTATACTCAGCATTATAGCTGTTTTCATATCTTAATGTCAATCGTGGTGGTCTTCATTGGCCTGGCGGGTTTGTTTCCACTGTCGTCCGCCGTATCTTCGCGTTCCTGCCCGTCCTTCTTTTTCTTTTTGTTCTGCCTGTCATCCCTCTGCTTTTCGGATATTCTTACATCTTGAGTCTGCGAGCGCGAGTAAACAGTCTTCAGGGTATCATTAGCCTTGTGCTGCGCAGAATTCGCCTGCTGCTGGAGCAAGGCCTGATTTCTGTGCGCTTCGTCATTTATGATCTTTGCCGCATCCATCGTCCTAGGTACCATGATCTGAAAATCGATTGGCTTAATAGGCATTTTTTTCACTTCCTAGCATTTCTAATACCTATTTGTGATTTTTCTGAACAAGCCCGTCACTTATCTATACCGCCCACCCTGATGTCGGCGCCGTCCCTGTATAATGAGCAATATTGCAGATTTTCCTTTACGTACATCATGCACGAGCCTATTGCAACCTTTGTTCCCGGGTATATAAAACTATAGCACCTTATTTTCCCGTAGGCATCCTGTTGGAGTTTCGATTCAAGCGCAGCCATTTCCTCTTTCAATTCTGAAAAATGATTCGTAAGGTAAACCCTCGTTCTGACACTCTTTGCAAGCATCTCCTGCTTTTCCGGTGTAAGCGCGCCTGCCATTTCGAGTTTCTTCAATATCGTTATTGCCTGCTCCGCCTTTTTGAGGTCGGTCTCCGATTTGATAAGTTCTTCCTTGACAGCTTTATAACGCTCCCTTATTGTCGGATCCACGCCGACCTCTATATCGGTCACAGTACCGAGATGCGAGCCTATCACCTTTGCGGTGATCTCTTTCCCGACCTTGCAGTTTCCGCCGACAAGCAGACCCTTTTTCCCTGAAAGCTCAAGCTTGTTGCCGCATTTTATATAACTGTGCATTACGGCTTCCGCCTTGATGTCGTTTTTTGCCTCAACATTACAGTTTTCAATATATCTTGCGATGATATCGCCGCCGCTGACAAGAATTCCCTTGCCCATGCCCTGCATCCCGCGCCTTAAGATGATGTCTCCGCCGGCTTTGATAATGGCTCCTTCTGCAACGCCCACGACCTCGACCGTTCCTCCGGCCTCGACCACGAACCCTGAGAGTACATTACCCCTTACGATTACATTCCCGATGAAATTGATATTTCCGGTGGAATTATCCACGTCGGCCGGTACTTCATATGTGGAAAAGATATTTACCTTGCCGTCGATATAGTTTATCTGACCGCTTATATTTGCGATCAGGGCCTGTCCGTCCTCGGTAGCGCTTACGTTGCGGCCTTTTGGCAATACCCCGGGCTTTCCGTCAAGCGCGGGTATATCAATGCCGCAGACAGTTTTGCCTACCGTTCCGCGGACCGGGGGAGTCAAAGAGCAAAGCACCTGGCCTTGTTCTGCGCTCTGAATAAGGTTGAGTTCTCTGAAATCGACTCTGCCGTCTTCAAGTATGGTGGGTTTCGATTCCCTTTTTATATCGAAATGGAACTCGACCTTTCCGTTCTGTCCGTTTGCAGGGGGAGTTCCCTCCGCTACGCAGATCATTTCGTTATATACTGGATATTTTACTATGGTTTCAAGATTTGTCTTGTTGATGCCATAAATGACGCTGCTTTTACCAAGCTGGTCAAGGACTTCCTCGAGTGTCATCATACGGCCGTTTTCGGGAGGATTGAACGATATATAGGCCCTCATTTTGTCAGGAGACGTCGTAATATTGGCTGTGACGTCGACTCTGATCTCTTCCTGCGGACCGGCAATCTTTACTGGGGTCTTTTCCGCCTTTGTAACTACAAGCTGAACTATATCCCTGTTGAAATTCCTGATTTTTTTGCGTGCAAGACGATCGAGCACAGTCTGCAGATCAACACGTCTTCCGCTTCCTACAGGCGGATAAACAGATAAAAAAACGCCGTCGTTTTCATATGAAATTTGATAAAAACCATCATTTACGTTGTTGACTGTATCTCTGCGATCCATCCTTCAAGCAAACCCCCGTCTACAGATGACTTTCTCTTAAACAGCAAAGCTGTACCCGCATTCAGTCGTCCAGCAACGATTTTTGTCGCGCAAGTTTACCTCTCAAACGCATTATAGCCTTCGTATGAAGCTGTGAAATACGGGATTCAGACACCTTCATTATCGCACTTATTTCTTTTAATGTCAATTCTTCGTAATAATACAAGGTTAGTACCATTTTTTCTTTTTCCGGCAACTTTTCAATAGATTCTCCAAGAATCTCGCGTAATTCGTTCAATTCCGCTTCATGCTCGGGCCTGTCCGAACTGTTGGTGCTCGTTATATCCGTGCCGACTTCGTAATTCTGCTCGAGGAAGTCCTCAAGTGATACCATCGAGGTCACGTTTACATCGTTGAGCAGCTTGTAGAATTCATCGATCGAAATTCCGAGCTTATCGGCTATTTCCTTATCCGTTGCGGAATGGCCCAGTTCATTTTCCACTTCCCAGTATGCTTTCTCAAGTTCCTTGTTCTTTTGCCTGAGAGACCTCGGCACCCAGTCCATATCTCTTATACTGTCTATTATGGATCCGCGTATTCTTAAGGAAGCATAGGTTTCGAACTTGACTCCCTTGTTCATGTCATACTTGTCAATGGCGTCGATCAACCCAAAAACACCGAAACTGACAAGGTCGTCATACTCTACGTTCGAGCCGAAATAGATATTCAATCTACCTGCAATGAATTTGATCAAATGAGAATATTCAAGTATCAGAGTTTCCCTGATGGCAGAATCCCTGGTTTCATGGTACTGCTTCCAAAGCTCCTTCTGATCTTTACTGCTGCTTGGCATTTTTATCCCCCGCACATCGATATTACTCGCTAACTTTTGCTTTTACAGCCTTGCTGATATCAAAAGGCTTGAAGTCATCGTCGCTGTCATCGGCAACCAGATCAAGTTTCGGGGGCTGCGGATTAGCCTGCGGCGCCGGATGGCGCTCTCCTGCCTGATGCTCCTGAGCCTTTTTCCCATCCTGTGAGGCCGCTTTTTGATCTTCCAGCATTTGTTCCTGTCTTTGAGCCTCTTCAAGCTCCTCTTCCCTTTTCTTTTTCTCTATATCCTCACGTATCGATAATAACGTATTTCTTGCATAAAAGCCTATCAAAAAGAATACAAGCATCATTACAGCCATTCGTAGATATATCGCCCGGCTTTCGATTCCAGCTGCGTAACTTGCTATTCCTGTGACGATCGCAGCCAAACAACCCGCCATAAACGGTAACCTCTGGATACGCTCCATATGCTAAATCTCCTTTAAGCCGTGACCGATCGTCTTGATCATAAGCTTTCCTGTCTCGGAATTGATCTCTATGGTTCTTCCGTAATTTCCGCCGGTATCCTCGGAGAGGATCGGTATGCCCAGTAAATAAAGTGCTTCCTTCGAGGCCGATACATTTCGCGCGCCTATCCGGAGCATTTCCGATGTATCGTTGAATGAAAACATCTGAGCCCCGCCTGCAAGCTTCGCTACAATCTGCGACCTGGCCGCCCCGAGGCTTATCATATCGCCAACAAGCTTGACTATTGCTGTATCTGCAAACTTGGCAATATTTGAATTGTTTCTGGCCTGCTGACTCGAAGGCAGCATAATGTGAGCAAGCCCGGCCACTTTTCTGCCGGGGTCGTAAAGCGCTATGCCCACGCAGGATCCGAGACCAAGTGTTGTTATTATACACGGATGCCTTGACGATTGCAGATCCGCCATGCCTACCTTAATCAGATTAACCATTCACCCAACGACTCCTAATGCTTTCAATAATACGTCATACGTATCGAAATCAGGTACGAGGAAGAAATCGCCGACTACCTTGTCAAACCCTTCCGAAAACTCTGTTTCGATGTAAAGCACAGTATCCCCGACCTTACCGAATTCGATCGCCGGGACGCTCAGGATCGCTCCGGCCATGTCGATAGCTAGGTCCGGTACGGACGGCATGATCGTCAGGTTGGTCAGCGAGGATAGCGCTGACAGGTACGAGCCGGCAAGTATATTTCCTATTTCTTTCAGCGCTGATATTTCCATTTCGGTGAATTCATGGAACTCATCGAGCGGACGGCCCATCAGCATATTTACCAGCATGCCGGCAGCCTTTTGGTGCAGGATGAACATGATGTTTCCGGTAAGGTCGCCGCTTACCTTGAGCAGGATGCCTACCACCGGCAGTTCAGCTCCGCCGAGCGTATCGCTGACATCCTTGAATTCAAGAATCTTCGCTCTTGGCACGTCCATATCGACCTTGCGGTTCAGTAGTTTCGCAAGTGCTGTTGCAGCATTTCCGGCGCCTATGTTTCCAATTTCCTTCAACACATCCAACTGCATATTGTTGAGGTTATCAATACCTGTAGCCATACCAGCTTCTCCTAAATATATATTGCCTTACTTTCCCGTGTTCTCTTCCAATGAAACGAGCTTCTCGAGGTTCAGCAGGGTGATTATCCTGCCGTCCGATTTGCCGACTCCAGTGATATAATCCATGGAGAGTGCGCCCGAAATATTTGCTATACTTTCGGTGGATTCCTCGTCGAGTTCGATCACTTCCGCAACCGAATCGACAATAAGCCCTGCGGATATTTCATCGAGCTTTATTATAATTATCCTGGTATCCGGGCCGTAAACGTCCTCCGCCATCCCGAATTTCAGCCTAAGGCTCATAACGGGTATGATCTCGCCTCTTAAGTTAATTACTCCCCTGATGAAAGCAGGCAGCTTGGGAACCCTGGCAATGTTCATATCCTTTTCAATTATCGTGGTGATTTTATGTATATCTATGCCGTATTCCTCGTTGCCCAGTCTGAATATGAGAAATTTCTTTGCTTCCGTGATTTTCTGATCTGCCATTGTCGTCCCTCCCCTTCTAGTTTGCTAAAGCATTTACGTCCAGTATTAACGCTACATTTCCGTCTCCGAGTATGGTTGCGCTGGTTATGACCTTTATTCCGGACAGGAACTTGCCAAGAGATTTCTGCACGATTTCCTGTTGTCCCAATATCTTATCGACAACAAGGCCGGTAAGGCGTTCGCCCTTTTTTACTATGACAAGCGTTAGATTCCTGGGAGCTTCGCCGTTTTCCCTCGGAACCTCGAGAACCTTGTCGAGCCTCACTATCGGTATTACCGTATTCCTGTACATCACGACCTCCTGCTTCTGTACAAGCTTGACGTCGTCCGCAGGTATATTGGTTATCTTGTGTATTGAACTAAGCTGTATGGCGTATTTCTCTTCTCCTACCATTACGAGCAGCGCCTGTATTATAGCGAGCGTCAGAGGAAGTCTGATATAGAACCGGCTTCCCTTTCCGAGCTCGGTCTCAACTTCCACGAAACCACCAAGCGCCTCTATCTTTGTCTTGACGACGTCGAGTCCCACGCCCCTGCCCGAGAGGTCGGTCACCTTGTCCGCCGTGCTGAAGCTCGGTTTGAAGAGGAAATCGATGATATCCTTCTTTGTAAGGTTGGCAGCCATATCCTTGTTTATAAGGCCGCGTTCTATAGCCTTCTTTTTGACTTTATCGACATTGATGCCCTGACCGTCGTCCCCTACTTCAATAACTACGTTATTGCCGTCCTGGTAGGCTTTCAGTTCTATAAGGCCAACTTCCGGTTTGCCGAGGTTCTTTCTCTGCTCGACCGACTCGATTCCGTGGTCGCAGGAATTCCTGAGCAGGTGGATGAGAGGATCGCCTATTTCATCGATAACGGTTCTGTCAAGTTCGGTTTCCTCGCCCGACATTGTCAGTTCGACCTCTTTCCCAAGATTCTTAGAAATATCCCTTATCATTCTCGGGAAACGGTTGAATACTGTTTCGACGGGTACCATCCTGACCTTCATTACCGCGTCGTGCAGATTGGTTGATATCCTCTCCAAATACTCCACCGTCTCGACATAGGATTGGGTCTTTTCTATTCCTTCCAGGCCTTCAAGCCTGGTCTTTTGAATTATGAGCTCGCTTACGAGGTTGAGCAGTACGTCCAACCTGTCAATATCGACCCTGACCGTTTTTCCGGTCTTTGTCCTTTTAGCTGAATCGGTCTTGGCCTGTGCCATATCTCCTTCGGCGTTTTCCGCAGCCGCCTTGGCTTCCTGATCTTCTACGTCCGAAGTCTCTCCGGTTGCCTGCTGGACCACTTCTTCCTTGGCTTTTACGAGTTTGATGATAACTTCTTCAACTTCCGCTATAGAATTCAGATCCTTGTCGAATACCGACTCATCCTCTTTGGAGAGTACGACTACAGTAAATTCGAAATCGAATTTCTCGTCTTCTATATCCTGTACTTTGGGCTCGGATTTGATGATTTCCGAGTGTCTCTCCAGAGTCTTGAATATGATGAAGGCTCTCGCGGATTTGAGGACACAACCTTTATTGAGTTTTACAGTGATCTGGTAAGCATTGTTCCCCAGTGCCGCCGCTTTGTTTATCACACTTATATCGTACTGGTTAAGGGAAAGATCGGCTGCAGAATCGGCCAGGACGGCGGATAAAGCCGAAGCCGGCGCAACTGCAGCGGCCGCCGGAGCACCTGCCGAACCCTTGCTTTGGATCATTTCCGCAAGTGAGCTGATGATGGCCGCATTATCCTCTGTTCCCTCCGAGCCTGTCTCGACGATCACCGTAGTATAGTTCTCAAGTGCGTCGAGGCATTTGAAAAGCAAATCGATCAATTCGGGGCTTACCTTCATTTCATTACTGCGAAGAGCCTGAAGTACATCCTCCATATCATGCGTCAATCTGGACATCCTATTGAAGCCCATAGTTCCGGACATACCCTTTAGCGTATGTGCCACTCTGAAAATCTCATTGAGCATCGAATTGTCCTGTGGATTTTTTTCCATCTGCAGCAGGCATTGATTCAAGCTTTGCAAATGCTCTCTGGTCTCTTCAATAAAAATTTCCAAATACTGGCTCATGTCCATTATTGCTCCACCCCCATATATTTGACTATGACCTCTGAAATTTCCTTCAGAGGGACTATCTCATCAACAACTCCCGTACTGACCGCCGACTTCGGCATCCCGTATACTACGCAGGATTGCTCGTCCTGTGATATTATAACGGCGTTGTTTGCTTTCTTCATTTTTACTATGCCTTCCTTGCCGTCGTTTCCCATCCCTGTCATCACAACTCCGATTACACTGTGGAAACCGGATTTTGCTACAGAGTCCATCAAAACGTTTACTGCAGGCCTGAGCGAACCTAACGGAGGTCCTTTGGTAAGCCTGATCTTCATATCCGGACCGTCCCCGAAGACCTCCATATGGAAGTCACCCGGCGCTATATACGCAAAGCCCGGCTTTATCACTTCGTTGTTTTCTCCTTCTTTTACCGTAAGCCTGCTTAGCGTATTCAGCCTGTCTGCCAGCGATTTGGTAAAACCGGGAGGCATATGCTGTACGATCACGACTGCAGCCGGTAAATCGTCCGGAATGAACGGTATCACCTCCTGCAGCGCTTTCGGGCCACCTGTGGAAGTTCCTATAACGATCAGTGTCTTAAGGTAGTTTTGTCTTAAGCCTGCCTGATCCGCCTTCTTTGCGGGAACAACTGCCGCGGGTCTGCTGGCTGCGTGTTTCACAGTCCTGATCGCTTTTGCCATTTTTACTTTTTCAATGATCTCTTTTTTCTTTTCCTCGCCGGATATATCGAACAAACCCGTAGGTTTTGTGATAAAATCTATTGCTCCTGCCTCAAGTGCTTCGATAGTCGACTGCTCTCCGGTACCTGTACGGCTGCTCAGCATTATGACAGGTATATCGGTTATCTTCTGCAATTCCCTCAAACAACTCAAACCGTCCATGGACGGCATTTCAACATCAAGTGTTATGACGTCGGGATTCAATTCCTTGACTTTCTTCAATGCTTCAAAGCCATCTCTGGCCGTGCCGATTACTTTGATTTCCCTTGTGCTTTCCAATATATCAGTCAGCATCTTGCGCATAAAAGCCGAATCATCAACTACAAGTACTCCGACGTTCCTGGCCATCGCCTAAACCAAACCCTTTCTGAGTAATTTGCGCTGCTCTTGAAAAATATATCGAACTACTGTTTCTCTGTCATTTTCGTCGATCTCTATATACGCTACGCCCGCCTTATATTTGTACCTGCCCTCCCTGTCCGATTCATCAAATCTGACGACCTTGCCGAAGAACCTTATATTTTTGATCCGGTCAAAAGTCATCTCGCATTCGATAAGGTCACCCGTTTCGAATTCATCGTCGAGCAGGAGGCAAATACCACCGCCGCTCAGATTGACCGAAAGCGATTTTTTAAACTGCTTTTCTCCCGCGTAACCGCCGCGTCCCGGCTCAATCGGCCTGTAACTTACCTCCAACAGCATGTCCAGCCTGTAATAGTCGCGTCTCTGTACCCTGGTTATCTCTCCTTCTTTCGTTACCAGAAGAACTTTGAGATTGTCCGCATCATACCTGTTTTTTACAACGGCCCGGAATTTATATAAATTTACGTTACTTTCATACTGTTTTATGAAATAGATGTTCATCGCTGAACCTGCAGGCACCGGAACTATCTTTCTTTCCGAAATAGGCGCCGCTATTGCAATCGTATCGTCATCAACCATCCATTCATATTCGCTTATCAAAGTTTTCTGAGCTCTTACGCCGTTATTGTCGAAGAGCTCGAGTTCCAGTTTGGAACCCACTTCCAGTTCAGATAGATTCATCTCATCCCCTGCCCTGCAATAACTTGCTTTTTAATGTATGTCTTACCGTCAGGCCTTCATAAAACCTACAAGCCTGTTGAGAAAACCCCTTACGCCTGAATAAGAGCCAGGCTCGCCTGCAATACTCTTTTCGGCAAGCTTTGCCGAAATATCCCTTATGTTCCTTGCAGCCGGGCTCCTGGGAAAGCTTATTGAAAATGGCTGCTGCTGTTTTACCGCCTTGACCACCGCATCGTCATGCATTATGTAACCCGCAGGCTCCAGTGAGATACCCAGGAATTTTTCAGCTACAAGCACCAGCTTGTTCAAAACATCGTTTGCTTCATTGACACTATCCGCCCTGTTTACCACGACTCTGATCTTTTTTGTCTTATCCCTGTTCGAAACCATCTTTATCAACGCATATGCGTCTGTGATCGAAGTCGGTTCGGGGGTGGTCACGAGTAATACCTCGTCTGCCGCCACTATGAAACTCATCACGCTTTCCGAAAGACCTGCGCCCGTATCTACTATTATAATGTCGGCGATCTTGTCCAAAAGCGCCATATTCTCGACGAACTTCATAATCTGCTGTTTGTCGAGTTTTACGAGATCCTCTACGCCGGAACCGCCCGATATGAATTTTATATTCCTCGGACCGTCGGAGAGTATCTCGAGTATGTTTTTTTTGTTCTTTACAACATCCAGCAGCGTGTACTGCGGTACTATCCCGAACAGCACATCGATATTCGCCAGTCCGAAATCCGCATCTAGTATTACGACCCTGTACCCCTGTTCGCTCAATGCTATTGCAAGATTTATCGTAACGTTTGTCTTACCGACGCCGCCTTTGCCGCTCGTAACGGTAATAACCCTGGCCGTTCTTTTTACAGGCGGTTCCGGCGCAATCACCTGGTTCACAGCCTGTTTCAATTTGAGGTTATCGATCGCCTGTCGTAGTTTTTCCGCCTGATCCATCATCTAGCTTATGCTCCCCATCAGATTCTTGGTGATCTTGTCGATATTGGCTGTTTCAATATCATCAGGCACGCTTTGTCCGGTTGTAATATATGAGAGGCTCTTTCCCGTAAGATATCTGACATTGAGGATAATACCCTGTACAGGAGCCTCGTCAATTTTTGTAAAGATCAACTTATAATTAGTCAAAAAGTCATAGCTGTTCAATATTTCCCTGCAGTTCCTGCTGCTTGTCGTAGCGCTGAGTACCAGGTATACTTCATCCGCGCCGGACGCCGCTATCAAAGCTTTCAACTCTTCGAACTGCGCCTTGTTCCTGTGACTTCTGCCAGCCGTATCAATGAGCACTATATCCTTGTCGGAATGCTGGCTGACAGCCTCGCGTATCTCGGTTGCCGTATATGCCACCGAAACCGGAATGCCCAATATTTCCGCATAGGTCTTGAGCTGCTCCACTGCCGCGATTCTGTATGTATCCGCAGTTATCAGCCCAATGGACTTCTTCTGGTTTAGCAGATAGTTTGCGGCAATTTTTGCAAGCGTCGTTGTCTTGCCCACACCCGTAGGTCCAACGAATATTGCGACCGTAGGCTTACCCGGCGCACCCGGTTTTATGGTTTCGGGCTTGCCCAGCAAGGCCGAGACCAGCGCTTGCAGCTGCGCCGCCATATCATTTACGCCCATTCCTTCAACAAGCTTCGATGCTGCCGCATCTGTTATCTTTCTTGCAATATAGGGTTCGACTTCGTTTTTTACAAGGTTTCCGTAGAACATTTCGGCGACCTTGGAGCCCGTTGGGAGGCGCTCTTCCTTTGCAGGCTGCTGTACGGTTTTTTCTCCGCCCTTCATCTGTACGTACAGTTTCTGCAGCAGATCCTCCATATTCGTTATTTTATTCTCCAGATTCGCTATTTTCTCCTCTTTTTCGTCAAAAATTATTTTGTCTGCCGTGTTCGGAGTATGTATAGTTTTCTCAGTGGGCTTGTCAGGGGCTTTTGCCGCATCGCCTTCATTTTTGGCGACATTGTATTCGTCAATAGCCGCAAGCACTTCGACCATCGGCTTCGAAAATAAGCCAAGCAGGCCTTTTTTCCTGACTTTCCTTGTATTTAGTATGAGCGCTTCATTACCAAGATCCATCTTGACCTTGAGTATCGCTTCCTGCGTATTTTTGGCCAAATAGCGGCGAATCTTCATATTTCCCTCGTCTATGTCAAAATAATGATTTATTGTCCTATTTCTATGGTTCTATTTTATCACAGTTGGTCTTATCATACAATTTTCCCCAAAATTATACACTGACCACACCAATGGACTGTATCTCCAGGTTCGGATCCAGTTCGTTGTAGGACAAAACTATAAGCCCGGGTATAGCCTGGTCGGCAAGCTTTTTAAAGTACAGGCGCACGACGGGCGAAGCAAGCACTATCGGCTGCTGACCCAGCTGTACCAGCTTCTGTACCTGTTTCGTCAGGCTACCCAGTATCGTATTTGTTACACTGGGTTCAAGTGTCAGGTATGAACCGGTCTCGGATTTTTGCAGCGAGTCCATAATGACCTGTTCGAGCTTTGGATCGAGTGTGATGACACTTGATTTCTGGTCTGTGAAAAACCTTTTGGATATGGCCCTTCCGAGACCCTGCCTGACATATTCAGTAAGCATGTCGGTATCGTGCGTTATCGAAGCGTAGTCGGCGAGAGTCTCAAGTATAGTCACCATGTCCCTGATCGAAATCCCTTCCTTCAGAAGGTTCGCAAGCACCTTCTGAACCTCTCCCACCGTCATGAGCTTGGGTATGAGTTCATCCACGATCACGGGGTAACTCTGCTTTATATTGTCGATAAGCGTCTGTACTTCCTGCCTTCCCATAAGCTCATGCGCAAATTTCTTTATTATCTCCGTAAGGTGCGTAGCAATGATGGAAGGAGAGTCGACTACCGTATAGCCCAGCATTTCGGCTCTGTCTCTCTGTCCCTCCGTTATCCATATCGCAGGCAGCCCGAAAGCAGGCTCGGTGGTTTTGATACCGTCGATTTCCTCCTCGACAAGACCGGGGTTCATTGCCATATAGTTATCAAGCATCAGTTCGCCCCGTGCAACTTCGACTCCCTTGATTTTTATCTGGTATTCGTTGGGAGCAAGCTGTATATTGTCGCGCAGACGTATTATCGGAACGATCATGCCTAGCTCCAGAGCCAGCTGCCTGCGGATCATGACTACCCGATCGAGCAGGTCCCCTCCCTGATTCACGTCTGCGAGAGGTATTATGCCATAGCCGAATTCAAGCTCTATCGGGTCAATTTGCAGAAGGGAAACCACATTTTCAGGCTTGCGTATCTCCTCTACCTCGTTTTCCTCCACCCTTACCTCCTGCTGCTTCTGATCCGCGATCTGCTGCCTGGACAGGGTATATCCCAGGAATGCAAGTACAGCCGACATAAGCAGGAATGGGATCGTCGGCAGGAAAATCGATAGTATGAGGCTGAGTCCCGAGGCTATATAAAGCACCTTCGGATTGCTGAATACCTGTTTGAGGAAATCCGTGCTGATATCGGACTCGGAGGCAGCCCTTGTGACGATAAAGCTCGTCGCGGTGGAAATCATCAGCGCCGGTATCTGGCTGACAAGACCGTCGCCTATTGTGAGGATTGTGTATGTCGAGAGGGCCTCCGTAATCGATTCTCCTCTTGAAACCATACCCATAATGAGTCCGCCGATAATATTCAGGATTGTTATGATAATACCCATGATGGCGTCGCTTTTTACAAACTTGCTTGCGCCGTCCATGGCCCCGTAGAAATCAGCTTCACGCTGTATCTTTTTCCTGCGCTCCTTGGCTTCCGATTCATTTATCAGTCCCGAGTTGAGATCGGCGTCAATTGCCATCTGCTTTCCCGGCATTGCATCGAGGGTGAACCTTGCTGCGACCTCCGCCACTCTTTCTGAGCCCCTGGTTATGACTATGAAATTTACCAGCGTGATCAGTAAAAATATGATAAAGCCTACAACGAGGTCATTTCCGCCCACAAACGTACCGAAGCCCGCTATTACCTTTCCTGCTTCTCCCTGACCTATTATAAGTCTCGCCGAACTAACGTTCAGCGCGAGCCTATACATTGTCGTGATTACGAGAAGCGACGGGAAAATGGCAAGCTGCAGCGCTTCCTTCATATATACCGTATTCAGCAGTATGATGACCGAAAGCATTATGTTGATGGCAAGAAGCACGTCCAGAATAAAACCCGGAAGCGGTATGATAAATGCCAGCACTATCCCCACTATGATGATCGGTACCGTTGCGTCCTTTATCCTCAAGTCCTGTCGACCTCCCCTCTTATGTATTCAAATCAATGTCAGCCTGCTTTTGTCTTGCCCTTGAGGCTGTATACGAATGCAAGCACCTCCGCTACCGCCTGATACAGTTCCGAAGGTATTGGCTGACCTATTTCCACCGTATCGTAAATAGTCCTTGCAAGCTGCTTGTTTTCAACTATTTCTACCTTGTTCTCCCTGGCTATTTCCTTTATCCTTAAGGCTATATAATCCTGCCCTTTTGCCAGCAGTATCGGAGCGGGCGATTTCTCAGCGTCATATTTCAGCGCGCACGCAAAATGCGTAGGGTTGGTTATTATTACATCCGCCTTCGGAATTTCCTGCATCATTCTCCGCATGGACATCTGGCGCTGCTTTTGGCGGATTCTCGCCTTGATCTGCGGATTTCCCTCCGTTTGCTTGTATTCCTCCTTGATCTCCTGCTTGGTCATCTTCAGGTTCTTCTCAAAATCCCACCACTGGTAGACAAAATCGAAGATCCCCAAAATAACCAGCAGTATGCATATCCTGATCGAAACATCCAGTACGGTCATCCCTATAAAGGATGCGATCTGCAGCATATCCATGTCCATCAGGCTCAGTACCGTTTGCACCTTGCCATTGAGGTACGTATATGCCATGTAGCTTATGGCAATGACCTTCAGCACCGACTTCACAAGTTCCACTACACTGCGCAGGGAAAACATCCTCTTGATGCCGCTCAATGGATTGATCCTGCTGAATTGAGGCTTCAGCGTCTCAGTTGTGAACAGGAAGCCTACCTGTACATAGCTCACGATCAGACCGGAAAGCAGCGCCACCAGCAGTACCGGTCCGACCGCCTTGGCAAAAACCGTAACTCCGTCGACAAATACACGGCTCAAAATATCAGGCGTATACAGATCCTCGATCTTCGGGTATTCCATAAGCACCTTTTTCATGTATTCGGTAATAACCGTATAAATGCTTTTTCCAAAGACCCGCAGCGCTATAAATACAAAAAGCAGAACCATGGCGGAGGATATCTCCCGGCTCTGTAGAACCTGTCCTTTTTTTCTGGCTTCACGCCTCTTTTTAGGGGTGGCTTTCTCTGTCTTGTCTTCGCCACCTGCTCCCTGTGCAAACAACTGCAGGTTAATCTTGCTGATCATCAGGGATGAAGCTCCTTCACGTAATTGACAACAGTGGTATCCATAAGTTTGAATACCGATTCCATAACAGTAACGAACATCGGTATCGTGATAACCACTACAAGTATGCCTACTATGATCTTCAGGGGCATACCGATCACAAATATATTCATCTGGGGGACCATTTTGGATATCGTACCCAGCACGATATCTGCAATCAGGATAGTAGCCACTATCGGAGCCGCTATCTTGAAGCCTGTAGAAAATACGGAGCTGAATAATGAAACATAGGTCTCCGTCATTTCCGCATTGAATTGCGCCGTCCCCAACGGCAGCGATGTAAAGCTGTCAAATAACGCTTTTATAAGCATCTGGTGTCCGTTTATCAATAAAAAGATCAGCATGCTTATTATAAAATATACATTAGCGGTAACAGGTACCTGTATATTGCTCATCGGATCCATTACGTTAACAATGCCGAAGCCTGTCTGCATGTCGATTATCTCGCCTGCAATGTAGATGGCATTGTATGTAATGTATGCGATGAACCCCATCGACAGTCCGACGAGAAACTCCTTCGCGACCAGCAGCGCATACGAAAGCAGGTTGTCGTCATATTGCACGTTTTGTATCGCCGTAGTGTTTACAAGTATCAATGTAGCAAAAAACGAAAAACCTATCTTGAAATAAGCAGGCATATTTCGCCTTCCGAAAATAGGCGCCACAACAAACAAGCCGGTCATACGAATGAACACCAGCAGAAAGATATCGAAGCCGGTTGCAATAAGATCTGCCGGTATCTGCACCGTCTGAGCCCTCCATCCTACCTTATATACTGCAAAATGTTCTGAAACAGGTTATTCGTATAATCTGTCAGCATTGTCAGCATCCAGGAGCCGAACGCCGCTATCGCGACTATAACGGACAGTATCTTCGGAATAAAGGAAAGCGTTTGCTCCTGTATCTGCGTAGTAGCCTGAAACACACTTACAGCAAGGCCCACTACCAGGCTTATTCCCAATAGCGGAGCCGAAACATACAACACCATCATCAAAGCGCCCTGCGCGATATTTATTACCGTATCCTGATCCATTCAAAGCCCCCTGACACTTGAAATACCTTGAACGTTCACTATGTAATGAACGATGCAATAAGAGTTTTCGAAATCAACCCCCAGCCGTCGACCAATATGAAAAGCAGTATCTTGAACGGCAGAGAAATCATTACAGGCGGAAGCATCATCATGCCCATGGACATCAAGGTGCTTGAAACCACCATGTCTATTATCAAAAAAGGTATATATATCAAAAAGCCTATCTTGAAGGCTATCGTCAGTTCGTTTATTATGAAGGCCGGAATTATAACGGTCAGAGGCAGGTCCAAATAACTCTTGACAGGCGTCTTGATTTTTGCGAGCGACGCAAAAAATGCGAGATCCTTCTCATTACCACCAAACTGCTTTATCATGAAATCCTTCATAACTTTCCCGGAGTTGTCCAAGGCCTGCTGCTGGGTTATCTTGCCCTCGTTATACGGCGCATAGGCCTGTGTATTTATATCGCTTATTACCGGCGTCATGATAAAAAGGGATAAAAACAAAGCAAGCCCGACCAATACCTGATTTGGCGGCATTTGCTGGGTACCCAGCGCATTTCTCAGAAATGACAGCACAATCACTATTCGTGTGAAGGACGTCATCATTATTATTATTGAAGGTGCGAGTGAGAGAACTGTCAGGATAAGAAGGATCTGTATGCTGGAGGATACCTCCTGGGGCGAAGATGCCGGCTCCACACTGAAACCGAATTTGAAGGGAAACGTTGTTTCAGCGTAGGCATTTGAAGAGAAAAAAGCCATTATTAAAAAAATGACAGCAACCTGCAAACCTCTCAATCTACTTTTCATTTGTAACGTCATCCCCGTTTTCTTTGGCCTTGTACTTGTTACTGCCAACGATCGACTTCAATTTTCCCAGATTCGATCTGAAATCGTGTCCGAAAGCGTCGTCCTGGGGAGCCTCGTACTCCGGTTCAGCCGGATTCTTTGCCTTTTTCGATCTATATAACCCTGAATATTTTTCAAAAATCGATTTGAAGTCGAACGTAACGCCATTCTCCGCAGGGACCTTTTCCTGCCCGGGTTCTTCGTCGAGTTCCACATTCGTAAGGAATTCAACCGTTTTAGCCGTTGTGGCAATCAATACGAAAGCTTTGCCCGCCTTGACCAGATGCAGCCTTTTGTCGGCGCTTAGCATGACAGTTTCGATTACGCTGATGTTTTTGCTTCTCATTGCCTTGTTCTGCTTGTTGGCAATGTATTTTGTAGATATGTACGCCAAATAGAGCACCGAACAGAAGCCAATGAAATACAAAAACGCCTTCAATTCATAGCTCATCCACGTATCAACCCCCGGTTTCACGCCGCCCGGCGGTTAAGCCCGTACCGGCTTTTTATGTGCTGTAAATTATCCCAATACCTTTTTAACCGCTTCGATTACTCTTTCAGCCTGGAACGGTTTTACGATAAAATCCCTTGCCCCGGCCTGGATCGACTCAATAACCATTGCCTGCTGGCCCATTGCTGAACACATAATGACCTGGGAATCGGAGTTTATTTTTCTTATTTCTTTTACTGCCTGTATTCCATCGACTTCCGGCATTGTTATATCCATAATAACGAGATCTGGCAGCAGTTCTTTATATTTTTCAATTGCACGACCGCCATGTTCGGCTTCTCCAACTACCTCATAACCATTTTTAGAAAGAATATCCTTGATCATCATTCTCATAAAAGCTGCATCGTCAACAATCAAAATCCTTTTCCCCATAATTCTCTCCCCTTATTATGTGAGTTATTGAGCCGTCTAACCCTATGTTAACATTTCATCGCGGTATAATCAAGAATCATTTTCCAGGGTTCGACCCAAATATAACTTCTTCGATAAATTTTGCGGAAGTTAATTCTGCCGATCCTTATTACGCATCAGTTCAATCATTACAAACGCTTGCTCGGGTGGATTATGTCGGTTATCCTTACGCCAAAGCTTTCGTCGATTACCACAACCTCACCTTTTGCTATGGGCTTGCCGTTTACGAGTATGTCGACGGGTTCTCCGGCGAGCTTGTCCAGTTCAATGATCGAACCCGGGCTGAATTCAAGTATATCCTTGATAAGCCTTTCAGTCCGTCCAAGTTCAACGGTTACCTGCAGCGGCACATCCATGATCAGGCTTATGTTCTTGCGATCGAGTACGATCCTGTTCTCATCGAAATTCTGGAAATGGGCAGGCTGTATGTTGACAGGTTCCCTGATCTGCCTCGGTTCAGACGCCTGCTCATATACGTATTCTGTCTGGTAGCTTTGCGGTTGCGGCTGGCTGAATACGGGCGGTGAAGTCTGCGGCTGCGGAGGCGGCGCCGATTGCTTATGGGGCCTTGCAGGAGGCGGTGTCTGTGTGACTTCCCTTGGCAGTTCGAACGTGCCTGAGCCGGTATCCATATTGAGCAGATTTTCGACCATCTTTTTAGCAAAAGGCAGCGGCAATATCTGCATGATCTCACTGTCGATAAGTGTGCCTATTATCATTTTAAAGGCTATCTTTACGACCTTTTCGCTCTCATCGATATTGATGTTCTGCCTGATGTTGTTCATATCGAAAATGAACGCCTTTGGCGGCGATATGTCGATTCTTTTGTCGAACATAGAGGACATCGATGTCGAAGAAGAACCGACCATCTGGTTCATTGCTTCGCTGATAGCGCTCAGATGCAGCTCTGACAGGTTCCCGTCGCTGTTGGTCCCGTCTCCTCCCATCATCAGATCGGTTATGATCTTGACGTCGAGCTCCTTCAGTATCATAAGGTTGCTGCCGATCAGACCGTTGGTATACTCTACCTTGACCCCTACATATGAGGTGGAATACTCACTTGCGATCTCATCCCAGCTGCTTACCGATACCGTGGGCGTGGTTATGTTGACCTTCTGTCCGAGCAGCGTAAACAATGTCGTTGCGGATGTGCCCATGCTTATGTTACCTATTTCGCCAAGCGCATCTATCTCCTGGGAATCAAGATCACCTCCGCCCGATGACGACGGCTGTTCAAAAGAAGTCCCATTGAGCAAAGCATCTATTTCAGCTTGCGACAACATGTCTCCCATTATTCATCCTCCCTTTTCAGGACCTTTGAAATTTTAACCGCAACCTTGTTCTTCTTAACACCCGGAGTCGCATAAAATTTCAGAAGGTTTCCTACAAGTATTTCCATATCGTCATTTACTCCCGTATCCAGAGGAAGTACGTCTCCCGGCTGCAGTTCTATGAAATCGTTTACCGATATGGAGGTTTGCCCAAGTACAGCCCTTACGGGCACTAATGTATTTTCAACCTTGTTTTCTATACTTTCCTTCATTTCAGGAGTTGCTTCCTTTTCGACATTCGAGAACCAGAACTTGGTGCTCAGCTTTGAAACTATAGGCTCGACAACCATGTGGGGTATGCAGATGTTGATCATACCGTCGACGTCCCCGACTCTCGCGCTGAGCGTTATCAGAGCGACTGTTTCGTTCTGGGCTACTATCTGCGCAAACTGCGCGTTCGTTTCGATCTTGTCGAGCCTCGGCCTGATCGACAGGACATTCTCCCAGGGCTCCCGCATCAGATTGAGTATCTGGATTATGATCCTTTCGATAATTGCAAGCTCTATTTCAGTGAATTCCCTTATTCTCTCCATCGAAGAGCCCTTGCCGCCCAATATCCTGTCGACAAGCGAATACGCAACATGCGGCTCCATTTCGAGTATTATCGAACCTGTCAAAGGCGCAAAATCAATGATCGCGAGGATGACCGGGTTGGAGACCGAATTGCTGAAATCGCTGTAGGGCAACGCTTCCACAGTAACCACATCGACCTGTACCAGAGTCCTCAGATAACCCGTCAGGAAGTTGGTTACAAGACGCGCGTAGTTATCGTATATTATATTCAAGGTCTTTATATGATCTTTTGCGAACTTGCTCGCTCTGCGAAAATCATGGGTTCTGACCTTTTTTTCCTGCTTGGTGGTTTGTATCTCCTGCGCGTCTATTTCACCCGTGCTCAACGCTTTCAAGAGATCGTCTATTTCATTTTGAGACAGAATGTCTCCCACTTTTAACCACCTCCCGTTTTACTGAAAATCATATCCACGATTTGAAATGCCCAATAAAATATAATAGGAACATTTCAACCTGCCAACGATTTGCTTCGCAAATCATTTCACTGGAAAAGCCACTCCGAGAATATCACCGTATAAACTATATCCTCAGGATCCTTATTTCCTTCGTTCAACAATGTATTTATATGCTCCGTCAGATCCTTCTTCGCCGTATCCATGGCAGCCGGATCCTTCACCTGGGCTATTGTCATAGTAAGAAAAAATTTAGTTACCAGCTCCTGTATCTCGTCGGACCGTCCGGTCACCAATTCGGTAACTACGGCTTTCTTATCATGCTTAAGCGCCTTGTGGCATTTTAAAGTGACCATTACCTGTATTATGGATGTTTTTTGCGGATCTTCGCTCTTCAGATTGAAAAAACGAGCGTTTTCGTAGAGCGGAATCTTGACCAGATCCTCCTCCTTCGGCACATCCTTGACGTTTGCACTATTTGCTTCCGTCACGTTTTTATCCGAATTGGACGATCCCTGTACTATGAACAGATAACCTGCAAGAGCTGCCAATGTCAGCGCAAGAACTGCAACTATGATGATAAGAATAAACGATGTTCCTTTAGACTCCAAACCTTATGCCCCCTCTATCATTTGTGAGTGTCTGCGAATATCAGTATTCTCCCCCTGAATTCGATAATCTTTCCGATTACTTCATCTACGGATTCCCTGCAGACATATTTTTTCGCGTCGGTAGTCGAAATGACCGTGTCCGGCGTCGCTTCCATCGTTTCTATAAGATCGCTGTTCAGGACATAAACCGAGCCGTTGAGCCTGGTTAGTTTAATCATAATATTTTTACCCCTAAAACTCAATAGAAAATTTCATAATAAGGCTTTATTTGTATTTTCTCTCTATAGTATATCGTTATAATTCGTCAATTTATGAAGCATAATTTTTGGAGTTATGGCGGGGCAGGGTTCAAAGCCCCCTGTCCCGCCATATTGCTTATCCCTGCGATTTGCTGCCCGTTAATCTCATCGGCTGCATTATCTCTTGAGATTTACCAGTTCCTGCAGCATTTCATCCGATGTCGTGATTATACGGCTGTTTGCCTGGAAGCCCCTCTGCGTGATGATCATGTCGGTGAATTCCTTTGAAAGGTCGACATTCGACATTTCAAGAGTACCCGGGTTAAGTTTGCCGACACCGTTCGAACCGGCTTTAACAGCTTTATAATCACCGGAGTTCGTGGTCGGTATGTACATGTTATCTCCGATCTTCAGCAAACCCGCTGGGTTCTCGAAGCCGGAAAGCGCCATGAGCCCGAGCGACTGCTGCTGTCCGTTGTCGTATATGCCGGTCAAAATGCCGTCGGAGCCTACGCTGAAGCTTACGAGGTTACCGGACGGGTAACCGTCGACGCTCTTAGGTTTGACTGAGTTGTCGGAAGCGAAGCTCGTTATTTTTGAAAAGTCGATATTTACGTCGAATGAGTCAGTTCCCGCGTTGACAGGCGTAAACGTGATATTCGCCGATTTTGCCGATGTGGTTGTCAGCATGCCTTCCGAGTCGAAAGTTATCGTACCGGTCGCGGCAGTCGCGCCTGAACCGATCGTCGCATCCGTACTTATCGTCCAGGTCCATGTAGTAGTGATAGGCGCTGTCGATGTCATCGATTCTTTATTGAATACGACATTTACCTTATAATCATTACCCAGTTTATCGTAGATAGTCATTGGGATGGTAAAGGTATTTTCCGACGCCGGCGGAGTCGTGGTATCAACTTTCATCGAAGCGTTCAGATTGCCTGAAAGCTCAGCCTTCGACGTAGCTTTTGCGGCAATTATCCTCTTGTTTCTGTAACTGTCCGAATAGAGGTTGATGGGTTCTATAGGCTTTTCGGTGTCGAATTCTCCGCTGCCGTCCGTCTTCAGCGCCTGCCAGCCGTAAACATTGAGGCCGCCGCCTGTAACGAGGTTGCCGAGCTTGTCTATTCCGAAGTTACCTGCCCTTGTGAATTTGAAGGTGTCTGCGCTGCCGCCCTTGCAGATGAAGAAGCCATCCCCTTCGATCGACATATCTGTAGGATTGTCGGTCCTCTGTAGACTTCCCCTTGTCGTTAATGTATCGACTGAGCCGACGCCAAGGCCAAGGCCTATCTGCATCGGGTTCGTGCCGCCCCTGCCTGTCGCTGAGTCAGGCGCGCTCGCGCCCTGCAGTGTCTGGCTGAATATTTCCGAGAAGGTTACCCTTCCCGATTTAAAACCGACTGTGTTGACGTTGGCAACGTTATTGCCTATAACGTCCATCCTGGTCTGGTGTGCCCTGAGACCTGACACACCGGAGAACATTGATCTCATCATAGCTGATGATCGACCTCCTTCTTTATTTGTCACATCCCGTCCGTCATTCAGGGATGTCCAGCCTCCCGAAAGGGTCCGGCTGTTATACTATTACTGCGCCATCGATGTTTGTAAATACATTTTCCTTCAGTTCATTGCTGTTTGCTGCCGTGATTACAGTCTTGTTCCTTATGTTGACCACAAAAGCAAGATTGTCCATCAGCACCAGCGAGTCGCGTACTCCCTTCGATTCCGCCCTTGCCACAGCCTCCCTCATTTTATCCTTTTGAGCCTGTGTCAGGCTGATGTTCCTGGATTGCAGCCTGAGCTCAGCGTGCTTTGAAAATTTGATTTCCTCGTTTTCAGACTGCTTTTGCTTCAGTATGCTGTCGAATCCGCTTACAGCCGTGTTTTGCTGCCTGCTTGGACTGTTTACCGGGTTTCCTGCCGATATCGAAGGTTTACCGGTGATCAGCGGCCTGTTGATCGTATTTCCCGAACTGTCAATTACCACTGCCGTCACCTGCCGTTCCGCCGTCTGCTGAATCATCCGCGTCTTCGTCCGAGTCAGCCGGCGCCGTAGTGTCGTCGTCCTGCTGCCCTGCAGGCGGTGTTGTCGGAGTCGTTGTCTCCGTAGCTTTGCTGATATTTGTGATGCTTGTCAGAGGTACGTGCAGACCGTTCAAAACAGCCTTGATCTTGCCGTCCGCCGTCCTGGTGAAGCTGACTACCTTCGCAGTTATGGGAACACGTTCGCCCGTCTCGCTGTCCTTGATTACAAGGTCGATTTCGGTACCGTTTTTCTTGGCGTCCTCGAGTTTGTCGGTAACATAGTCAGGATCCGTCGAGGTTTCATCCGTGTCCAAACCGGCGATTTCCACGTTGACTCCGTCAAGTACTGCGTAATCCTCGTAAACGCCTTTCTGCAGTGACTTCACTGTTCCTGATACCTTTATCATACTACCGTTCGCCGGATCGTAGGCAATGCCGTCGACAAGGTAACCTATCACGTTCGTGTAGGCTGAAAGGTTGTTATCGGATGAGTAAGAGCTTTCCGCTACGTTCACTATATCGTCGATCTGTACATCGGTGCCGTTGACAACAGCATAATATTTGCCGTCGGAATACTTGACCATGCTTACGTTGCCCGTTACTACCTTGGTTAAGCCCGTAGAGGGGTCCTCGACATTCGCATCGACGCTCTTACCTATCAGGCTGAATGCCTTCGTTCCGGAAAAGCTAGTATTCAGGTTCTGCATTTGTTCCAACGCGCTGAACTGTGCCATTTGACCGATGAATTCCTTGTCGTCAGTAGGATTCAGCGGGTCCTGATATCTCAACTGTGTGACCAGGAGATTCAAAAAATCATTTTTCCCAAGCTCACCGGTGTTTCTTTTACCTGAGTTTGATGTTGTCTCGTCGATTATCTGCTGTATGGTTTTCTGGTTTGCCGATATTGAAACGTCGCTCAATTTTTTTCACCTCCCTTTGGATGTTTTAAAGGAAATCCGCGCCTTAATGGCGCTAAACATCCTTTATGCCGTAAGATTGATCGTGCTCTCTTCCCACCTGTACGGATTGCCTGCGATGCCCGATTCAAATATGCCCGCCGTCTGCAATTCCGCTCCTGAAACATTTCTTGCCGCCCTCACCGCCTGATTTCCGGATGGCTTGTACTGCGGCCTGCCGGTGTCTGATCCTCTCCGGTCCTGCCGGACGGAAACACTGAAACCCTGTACACTCATGCCCTGCTTCTCCAACGAATCCTTCAGGAGCTGCATGTTCGATTCGAGTATCTCCCTCACCTGCTGACTATCGGCGATAAACTTTGCCGTCACTATGCCGTTTTCGGTCACCACCTTGAGAGACAATTTGCCAAGACTATCGGGTTTTAGATCCATAACCATTTCAGACTTGTCCAGGCTCAATACCACTTTGGCCTTTTCAATGACCTGACTGATCAGTTCACCCGGTTTTACCGGAACGTCCTGTGTCTTTTCAGTTGCAACGGCTGCAGCTTGTCTCGTATCCTGTACGGTCTGGTACTGCACCATGGGCGTCGCTGCCTTTACTGTTTGCGCAGGCTGACTTGTAACCGCCTTCTGCTCTGTTTTGTCATCCGACTTCCTGCCGCTGTCATCCGTTTCGCCGGACTCCTTGTCAGTATCCTTATCGGAAGCAGACACAGCCTGTGCCTGAGCTTCGGCATCTCCCTCCGCGGGCTGAACGTCCGCAGCCTCCGTCTGCTTTCCATCCTGCGAAACAGTCTTGGCAGCTATTTCAGCCTTTTCAAGCAGCGGCCTCATGAGATTTTTCAATTCCTCTTCCACCGTGCTATTGTCCCTATCGGCCTGAAGACTGATCTCATCGAGCTTTGCTCCGATCTGTGCGGCAAGTTTATCCAGCGGGATTTTATCCTCCGGCAATTCAACCGATCCTGTTTTTACTCCCTGAAGGCTGTCGATACCCTGTGTGTCAGCCTGCCTGGATACCTCCGCCGGTTTTTCAGCAGATGCGCCTGCATCGTCGCTACCGCCGTCCGGCTGTTTTGCTTCAAGCATTCCAAGCGATTCAGCGGTCACCGCAAAAAGTTCCTTCAAGGATTCGGTCTGTTCGCTGTTCAGGCCCAAAAGCTGTGACAGATTTACCGCGGCTTTTTCTATACCCTCTGCGTCTTTCAGAGAATCCATGGAGATACCCGCCTTGTCAAGGAGCTTCTGCAGTTCGCCCTTATCGATCCCGAGAAGTTCGGCAAATGTATTGAGGAAGTTTGACTCCATGTCCGCCTTTACGTCCTTTTTCCGGTCTTCCATGCCGTCATCGGTCATTTTTCCGGTTTCTTCCGCAGCGCTTTCAGCTTTGACCTTTGTATCGCTGGAATCGGTTTTCCCGACGTTTGCATATGCTTCCTGGAAGGTCAGGTATTTGGGCTTGCTGTCAGTTTTAGTCCTGTCGCTGACCGCTGTTTTTCTCTGGGCAGCCGTATTCCGGGAAGAATTTACGCTTGTCTGCCTTTCGGTTCCGCCCAGCTTGGAGAGTATAGCTCCGAAGGAAGACGTATCGCTGACGGTTGAAGTATTGCGTACGGGCTGCGTGTTGAACTGAAATACGGGAGAGCTTTGTGATGCTGGTAAATTACCTGACATCAATTCATATAGATTCACATTTTCACCTCCTTCCAAAAGTTTTGGCATCGTTAAAATATAACTTCCGTTAATCTTTTCCGGAAAAATTCGCTAACCGCTCCATTCTCCATAAAAGAAGCGGAAGTAATATTTTAGCCGAGCCTTATATCAATTCCCCTTGTATAGCGCATTCAGCCTTTGGGTTACCTGCGCAGCGAACTGGGGGGTCATTGATGCGAGTATTTTCGCGGAATTGTCCTTGTTCATTGCCTGCAGCGTTTCAGCCGTCATATCGAGCTTGGACGCGCCTATCTGCTCAAATATCTGTGCTGCAGCCGCCGCATCCATTGCAGTGTATATCTGTGCGAATTTCTTCACGTTCGCATCCGTCTGCAGATCCTTAACCACCTCGGAATAAAGTACTTTTGCGTTTACCGGATCCAGCGACTCGTAATAGGCCTTGAATGCATCCTTATCGCCTTTGGCTATCAGATCGTCTATCTGCTTTTTCATTTCGGTTAGCTGGCTTTCCTTCTCTTTAAGCGCTGCTTCGCGCATATCGAGATCCTTCAGCTTCAGTTCGCTGTCTGCAACCTTTTGTTGTGCGTCCGCTTCGGACGTCTTGAATTTTTCGAGCTCAGCCTTTGCATCGGCCAGCTGCTTGCTGAGATCGGCATTTTCATCCCTGAATTCGATATATTTCTTTTTGATATCTTCAGCAGTCATGTTTTTAGGATCGAGCGGGTCTTTTTTGACGGGCAGG
The DNA here is from genome assembly GCA_023439545.1 of Bacillota bacterium. Classification (GTDB taxonomy): domain Bacteria; phylum Bacillota; class Clostridia; order Acetivibrionales; family DTU013; genus JAEYOM01. The sequence continues at coordinate 12,100 of JAEXNT010000057.1, read as the reverse complement.
GCATACTTCAGAACCGGTATGTCCTTTATGGTGAGGTAATAGCGATCGGCAATGCCGTTGAAATTGTTGTGTACGATAAAATAGAAAACTCCTCCGAATACAGCCGCAATTATCGCAAAAACAAGCAATACCGTAAGGATCGAAAATATCCTTCCCTTGATCCCGCCGGTCTGTTTAGTTGGTGTTCCGTCTGCCTTGCCTGCGGCGTCCTTAGCCATTTACGCTCTCCTTAGTTACGTTCATTACGATTGTAACTGACGATTTCATCATTTGTTTTCTGCTCGAGTCTCTTCTGTTCGAGCAGATACTCTTCATACTTTCTGTCTCGCAATTTTTCGAGTATCTTTCTATCCTTGACCGCCTTTACCAACTCTTCTCTAATTTTATCGACATTCAGCATGGCAGAGTTTACATTTTCTTTTTGCCGTTTGATTTTGGAATCCAGTAATGACAGGTATTCTTTAACTTCGATGAGCTTTCGGACAGTAGTCTTTTTCGTTTTTTTATTAAATTCGTTAACCAATCCGTCCAATTCGCTTTCAAGCTCGGAATGCTTACGCTTTTCAGCCTCTAACAGCTGTATAGCCTTCCCAAGCTCATTTTTCAAATTATCCTCCGTCTGTATTCTGATGTTAAGAACGGGTTGGAGCCTGAAACTGAATGAAGCCATTATTCACCTCTGTAAATATGGACGCCTGGTTATTGAAATCAGCTGGAGTTGTATATTAACGATGCCTTAATTGAAAATGCCCTGCAGCCGGTCCAGAACCTCCTGGAAAGTAAAGCGATCCGAAGTGGACTGTTGAATGAAGTCCAGAATTCTATCTATCAGGCTGATGGCGTGATCAATATTCTCATTGCTTCCCTTGACGTAAGCGCCTATGTTTATGAGATCTTCCGCGTCACGGTAGATCGCAAGCGCCTTTTTCAACTCACCTGCCGCCTTTCTATGCTCGCTTGATATTATATCCGGCATTACGCGGCTTACGCTTGCCAGCACGTCGATAGCCGGGTACTGATTGCGGTTGGCAAGCGAGCGTGAAAGTACGATATGTCCGTCCAATATGCCCCTTGCAGTATCGGTCACAGGCTCAGTCATGTCGTCGCCGTCGACAAGCACGGTATACAAACCCGTTATTGAACCTTTTTCCGAATTGCCCGCACGTTCCAGCAGTTTGGGCATAGTGCCGAAAACGGACGGAGTGTATCCGCGTGAAACAGGAGGTTCGCCTGTCGCAAGTCCGACCTCTCTCTGGGCCATGGCAAAACGTGTCAGCGAATCCATAAGCAAAAGCACATCTTTCCCCTGATCCCTGAAATATTCGGCTATGGCGGTGGCGACAAGAGCACCTTTCAGCCTGACCAAAGCAGGCTGGTCCGAAGTTGCGACCACTAATACGGAACGGGACAGTCCTTCTTCCTGGAGATCCTTCTCGATGAACTCCCTTACTTCCCTTCCACGTTCGCCTATCAAAGCTATTACGTTAACATCCGCCTTGGTATTTCGAGCGATCATACCCATCAGAGTACTTTTGCCGACTCCGCTGCCCGCAAAAATACCGATACGCTGGCCCTTGCCGACGGTTAAAAGACCGTCTATCGCTTTGATACCGAGCGTCAACGGTTCGGTTATCCTTTTTCTGTTAAGAGGGTGGGGAGGTTTATTATTGATTGGATAGTACTTTTCCGGCTTGAATGGTTCCTTTTCATCGATAGGATATCCCAGGCCGTCAAGAACGCGCCCTGTGAGTTTTTGCCCGACTCCTGCCTTCAGCGCGGAATCGGAGGCGACCACCATGTTGCCCGGGCCTACCCCTGTCATATCCCCAAGCGGCATCAGAAGGACCTTGTTGTCCCTGAACCCGACTACTTCCGTCTGGATGACCCTTTTGCCCCTGGAAGCGTGGAGCCTGCAAAGCTCTCCTATATCCACCTCGGGTCCGTCTGACTCGATCGTGAGACCGACGACCTTGGAGACCTTGCCGTAATATTTTATGAAATCGGATCTATTCAAAATATCATGATATTTTGCGAGACAGTTATGCACTGTTTGTGATCCTCTCTTTCAGAATGATTGAAACAGAGGGACGATTCTTTTGTTTCACTTTTCGTGAAAAGTGAAACAAAAGAACCGTCCCTCTGTTTCACAGACTCATCTACCCTGAAGCTCCTCATTGAATGCTTCCTCAATTTTGTCGAGCCGCGTATTCACACCGGCGTCGACACTGCCGAACTGTGTTTCTATTATGCAGTCTCCCTTATGCAAGGTACTGTCTTTTTTGATTTCAAGACTGTCCGCACCTTCGATGCAGGACAAAAGCTCTTCCCGGTTTTCGGCTAGATTCTCCGCATCCTCGGGCGAAACTCTGAGCACCGCGCCGCCCTTGTTGGAACATTTGGGCAATGCTTCGCGTATAAGCCTGATTATCACGTCTTTATCCGTTGCAAGCTCACCAGCGACGACCTTGCGCGTCATATCCATGACCAGGTTGAGCATCTCCTCTTCCATCCCGGCGATCAGCTCTTCATGCTCTCTTTGCGCTTCGAGACGCATTTCTTCAGCCTGCGCGAGAATATCCCTGCTCTGCTCCGCAGCGGCGTCTATTCCCTCCGCATATCCCTTCTGCCATGCCTCTTCCGTGATCTTCTGCGCTTTGGCGGCAGCTTCCTGCCGTGCCTCTTCGATTATCCTGCCGGCTTCAAGCTCGGCTTCGCGCGTAATCATTTCACATTTGTGTCTTGTATTCTCGAGCAGTAGCTCCGGATCGGGAGACTCCGACATTTCTTCACTTTCTGCTTCTTCCTCATCCGACATCTCTTCTATGTTCAATTTATGGACAGTGACCGGAATCTGGACCGAATAGGGCCTTCCATATGTCACCTGGTTGTTCTTGAAAATCCTGTTATACAATTATTTCATCTCCTCCGCCCCTGGAAATGACGATCTCACCCGCATCCTCGAGCTTCCTTATGACATTGACGATCTTCTGCTGAGCCTCTTCAACATCCTTAAGCCTCACAGGTCCCATGAATTCGATATCTTCCTTTATCATTTCGGCAAGACGCTTGGACATGTTCGAGAAAATGACTTTCTGCACTTCCTCCGTCGCGCCCTTCAATGCAATTGCAAGCTGATTGTTCTCTACGTCGCGAAGGAAACGCTGAATGGAACGGTTGTCCAACGAGAGTATGTCTTCGAATACGAACATTCTCTTTCTGATTTCCTCTGCAAGGTCGGTGTCTTCGATCTCGAGAGTTTCCATGATGTACTTTTCCGTTCCCCTGTCGACTGTGTTGAGTATGTTTACGATAGCCTGAACGCCGCCTGCCGCTGTGAAATCTTCCGTAACGAGCGACGAAAGGTTTTTCTCGAGTATTCTTTCGACTTCTTTGATTACTTCAGGAGACGTCCTGTCCATGGTCGCTATACGCCGTGCAACATCAGCCTGCTTGTCCTGCGGCAACGCGGCCAGCACAACGGACGCCTGCTGCGGCTTGAGATATGCCAGTATCAGCGCGATAGTCTGCGGGTGCTCTTTCTGGATGAAGTTGAGCAGCTGAGCGGGATCCGCCTTCCTTACGAATTCGAACGGCCTTACCTGCAGCGATACGGTCAGTTTGTTGATGACGTCGAGCGCCTTCTGGGTGCCCAGCGCTTTTTCAAGTATCTCCTTGGCATACCCGATACCGCCTTCGGCTATATACTCCTGGGCCAGGCATATCTGATAGAACTCCTCCATGACCCTTTCCTTTTCTTCCGGGGTCACTGTCCTTATATTCGCGATTTCAAGCGTCAGTTGCTCTATTTCCTCTTCCTTCAGGTGCTTGAAGATTTCCGCCGATTTCTCAGGGCCAAGGGAAATCAGCAGCATTGCCGCCTTTTCACGACCGGTGCGATCTGATTTTATACCGGATGCTCTCGCCATATCACTTAACCTCTCCCAAATACATCATGTAATGCTGCAAAACCTTTTAACCATCCCAGTCGTCCGACAGCCAGTTCCTCAAAAGCTGGGCGACGGCGTCAGGTTTTTGTTTGACGAATTTATCAAGCTGTTTCTTGATTTCGGATCTTTCCTCCAATTCGATATCGGGCAGGGGGTCTTCGTGCTCAGGAACCAGAAATCTCGGTCCGCCGGCAACAGCAGGCTGCAGCAGTTCTTCCGCAGCGGTCGTTTTTTGTTTTCTGCGCGGCAAGCCCACGATAAGCGTCGCCGCTATCAGGAGCAGCATCAATGCCAGGAAGCCGTAATTGCTGACAAGCTCGTTCAAACGCTCACCCATCGTCTTTGTTACGACTTCCGGTGCGGCAAGCTTCAACTTGTTCACGGTTACATTGTTTAATGGCACGCCTGTAGCCGTACTGGCCGCTTGTTTGACTTCGTTTATGAAATTATCGTCCACCCTCGTATCATCGGTCACTTTATTGCCGTACCAAAGTGAAATGGCAATGCCGGATTCCTCCGGAATGAGTTTGCCTGTCGCCTTCTCATGGTCCCTTACCTGTTCGTCGTAACCGTAATTGGTCTCTGCCGTATTATTCGCATAATCGGAATTCGAGCCGCTGCCCGTAGGATAAGTTGGAGCGCCGGTAGCGCCGGGGTTTGTACCTACCCCAGGTTCACCGCCAGTCGTTCCGTTTTTGACTACTTCGGAAGAGGTCTTGCTGCTTATTACCGCACCGGAATCCATACCCTGCGGGATTGTTATCGATTTTATCTGGGATTTGTCCTTGTCGAAATCCAGCGTGACATGTGCAACGACCCTGAGCGTGTCAAAATTGTCGAACTGCCCGCCGCTGAAATAATTCAGCACCTTCTCTTCAAGCTCGGCTTCCCTCTTTTTCCTTAGTTCCTCCTGGCTGTTAACAGCGTTGATGGATTCATCCGACGAAAAGGAATTCAGTATATTGCCGTTGTTGTCCACTACTGTCACATCATTGGGGTTAAGATTCTCAACGCTCCTCGAAACCAGCATCACAATGCCCTGGACCTGTGCTTCGGTGAGTTCCTTGTTGGGCCTTACCATGACATATGCCGTGGGCTTGGGCGCCTCCTCGCTGGCGTTCAGGAAAATGGAGGTCTCCGGCGTCGCCAGTTTGACCGCGGCTTCATCTATATTGTCGAGCATGTTTATTTTAGCTTCGAGATCGGATATCTCCTGACGCTTCCAGATATGCTTCTTGTCGTCCTGGGTGGTCGTAATTCCGATGCTGGAAATGGCATCTTCAAAAGTGAAGCCTTCTTTTGGGTATCCGGATTGGGCGAGAAGGATCTGTGCATTGTTATTGTCCTTTGAGTTTATAACAATGCTGGTACCGTTATTCTGAGGCTCGTTCCATATGCCGTTGTCATCCAGGATCTTAACCATTTCGCCTATCTGCTTCTGGTCCGAATTGGTAAACAGAACGACCCTGTTAGGGCGCGAAAGATAGATCATGGAAATCGTGACAGCTACTACCACGATAGCCGAGGTTATGTATATGCGTGTTTTTTGAGACTTTTCAAGACTATTCCAGAATTCTTTAAACTGATCCAGATATTTTTTTAGAAAATCCGGCACGGTCTCACCACCCTGTAACAGTATTCATCATTAGTAATACCGGGAAATTATACTTTAAATCTGCATCCTCATTATTTCGCTATAAGCATCCAATATCTTGCTCCTTACCTGCATCGTGAATTGCAGCGCTATATCGGCCTTCTCTGCAGCAAGAGTAACATCATGTATATTATCGGTCCTGCCTGCAGCAAAATCATCGGCAAGCTTTTCAGCGTTGACCAGAAGATCATTCGTCGAATTCAGAGCCTGTTTCAGGTAATCGGAAAACGGTACCGTAACGCTGCCGGATGAATCCTGATTTCCAAGCGTCTCGAACAACGATTTTGTCGGGGCAAGCGATCCGATGCTGCCTATTTCGTTAATAGCCATATCCTGCACCATCCTCTTTATCATCTGTAAGCCATATCATATCATATAACGGCTAGAAGCCTGCACCTTTATCTTCCGATCTCCAGCGCCTTCATTGCCATACTCTTGGTGGTGTTTATCGAGGTTACATTCGCTTCATACGCTCTTGTAGCCGAAATCATGTTGACCATTTCAGTGACCACGTCGATGTTGGGCATTTCAACGTAACCATCGGAGTCCGCATCCGGATGACCGGGATCATAGACTTTTTTAAAGGGACTTGGATCCTCGGCTATTTGGGAAACCTTGACGCCCTTCCCAAGATACTGCTTTTTGCTGCTGTCACTGAGGTATTGTGAGAAAGGGATGCCGTTCGATTGTTCCTGGAATACTACTATCCTCCTGCGATACGGCGTACCGTCCTCAGTTCGCGTACTATTGGCGTTGGCAATATTCTGGGAGATGGTATCCATGCGGAGTCTTTCTGCTGTAAGCGCAGACGCGCCTATATCCAGTGCGCCGAAAAATCCCATAAATTATTTCCTCCCTTCGCTGATTGCCGACATAAGCTTTCTATAGCTGTCGCTAACACTCTGTATCAAAGTGTTGTAGCGTATATCATTCTTTGCAGAGTCAGCCATTTCTTTTTCTATATCCACATTATTGCCGTCAAGCCTTGTGCTGAGATTGCTGTAATCGCTCGTGACCTTGATCGGCACATTTTCAGCATCTCCCGCTCCGATCTGTATATGTCTGCTGTCCGTCGTATTGCCCTTGAAGCTGCCGCTGTCTATGGCCTGACCGAGGTATTCCTCAAAAGATACACTTTTCTTTTTATATCCGGGAGTATCAACGTTGGCGATATTCTGCGCGATTACTTCATTTCGCAGCCACGCCGCATCCAGAGCTTTTTCTCGAAGATTCAGATGATCCGTCAGTTTTTCGAACATTCAGAACTGCCTCCTTACATTTCTCCTTTGTAAAAGACAACCCTAACCCGTTATTGACCCAATATCATAAAGTATTTCGGCATTACAACGCATTTTCCTTTAGATAAAAGTTGGCAAAATGTATTTATACATAATATTCCATTCTGTTATACTGATTTTAACACAAAGAATTTAGAATTACAACAATATAATGTGGAGTAGAGCATATTATGACAATATATTGTATCAATTTAAATCTTAATATATGGTAATATGTGCTTTTTTACCATTACACGCAAATGTTTTTAATACGTTTCAACGCTATTTCTACCATCAGCCTGTATTTCTCCGGCTTGGACCTGAATTTTATCGAAGGGGTCTTTATCAGTCCGAAGCTGGCATTCATAGGCTGGAACCTGCCGTTTACATTTGCTGATACATAATCCGCCAGTGAACCTATCGCCGTTTCGGAGGTGAAAACGATGGGTTCCTTTCCCAGGTACTGAAGAGCTGCATTTATTCCTGCGACCAACCCCGAGGAGGTTGATTCCATATACCCTTCCACGCCTGTTATCTGGCCGGCAAAATATACGTCAGGCCTCGTTCTCATCCGGTAGGTTGCGTCGAGCAGTCCGGGCGAATTTATGTAAGTATTCCTGTGCATAACGCCATAGCGGGCAAACTCAGCATTTTCGAGCCCGGGTATCAATCCGAAAACTCTTTTCTGCTCCGGCCAGCGCAAATGTGTCTGGAAACCCACTATGTTGTAAAGCGTCCCTTCGTTGTTGTCCTGTCTGAGCTGTACAACGGCGTAAGGCTCCTCTCCGGTTGAGGGATTAGCAAGGCCTACAGGTTTCAAAGGGCCGAAGCGTAAAGCGTCCGGACCGTATGCCGCCATACTTTCGACAGGCATACAGCCGCTGAACAGTATCGTTTTTTCAAACACCTTCATTGGTACTGTTTCAGCTTTTAATAGTTCATCTCTGAAATTTTCATACTGTAGCTGATCCATGGGACAGTTTATATAATCGTCTGAACCCTTGCCGTAACGGGAGGCGCGGAATGCCTTCCGCATATCTATCGATTCGGCGGTGACAATAGGCGCCGCAGCATCGTAGAAATACAGGCTTTCCTTGCCCGTAAGGCGGGATATGCAGCCTGACAAGGCGTCCGAGGTCAGCGGCCCCGTCGCGATAATTGTTATGCCCTCCTCCGGCAGTTCGTCGACTTCCTTATGAATGACGGTTATATTCGGATGCTCGCTTATTGCCCGGGTGACTTGATCCGAAAACCCGACCCGGTCGACCGCAAGAGCCCCTCCCGCAGGCAGGCGGGTTGCATCTGCGCATTTCATGATCAGCGAATCCATGATGCGCATTTCCTCCTTGAGCAGTCCCACGGCATTTTCAAGCCTGTCTGAACGCAGGGAATTGCTGCAGACCAGCTCTGAGAAGGAATCCATATTATGAGCAGGGGAATGCTTCACAGGCTTCATTTCAAAAAGCCTCACCCGCACTCCCCTTTTTGCGGCCTGCCAGGCTGCTTCACAGCCTGCTAGCCCCGCGCCTATTACATTTATAAATTGATCAGCCACTTTATTCCTTAGCGCCTTCCTTTGTAAAACCGCAGCTTTCATTGCTGCATTTGATAACGACCTTTTTGCCGCTGTACTTCTTCACCATGAAATTGCCGCAGTTGGGGCAGTTTTCACCGGCCGGCATATCCCATGTCATGAAGCTGCAGTTGGGATTGTTTTCGCAGCCAAGATACTTTCTGCCCTTCCTGGTCTTTTTGATAAGCACCCTTCCCTTGCACAAGGGGCAGTTCACGCCTGCTTCCTCCAGTATGGGCCGTGCGTTCCTGCATTCCGGGAAACCCGGGCACGCAAGGAACTTGCCGAATCTTCCGCTCTTTATTACCATGAACCGCCCGCATTTTTCACACTTTATGTCGGTGACCTCGTCGGGAAGGTCCACGTGGCCAATCTTGTCCTCAGCCGCCTTCAGCGTCTCAGAAAAAGGATCGTAAAATTCCTTCATTACTTCTTCCCACTTTTTGGAGCCCTCTTCAACGTCGTCGAGCTTCTTCTCCATCTGGGCGGTGAACTGCACGTCCACGATGTCGCTGAAGTTGTTTTTCATGAGATCGTTTATGATCCTGCCCAATTCGGTAGGAAGAAGGAATTTCTTCTCCCTTTCGACGTAGCCTCGCGCCAGTATCGTCGTAATGATCGGAGCATAGGTGCTCGGTCTGCCGATACCCTTTTCTTCAAGAGTTTTAACGAGCGTCGCTTCGGTAAATCGCATAGGAGGCTGCGTAAAATGCTGCTTGTCCTCCAGCTTCTTCAGCTCCAGCTGCTCATTTTCCTTAAGCTCGGGTATCGATACCTCGTCTTCGCTTTCTTCATCCCTGCCTTCGGTATAGACTGCAATGAAACCTGCAAACTTGATTTTTGAGCCGTTAGCCTTGAAAAGGAGGCTGCCCGCCAGGATATCAGCAGCAACCGTATCGTAAACTGCGGAAGCCATCTGGCTAGCTACAAATCTCGACCATATGAGCCTGTAAAGCTTGAACTGGTCATTCGACAGCGAATCCTTCACGCTTTCCGGGTCCATATCCACGTAAGTCGGCCTTATCGCTTCATGCGCGTCCTGTGATGCGGATTTGTTCTTGTATACCCTGAATTCCTCCGGCAGGTATTTCTGTCCGTATTTTTCAGCGATATAATTCTTCGTGTCCTGCTGTGCTTCAGTCGAGATCCTTGTGGAATCCGTACGGATATAAGTAACCAGACCGACGGCCCCGTGACCTTTTACCTCTATACCTTCATAGAGCTGCTGTGCCACCATCATCGTCTTTTTCGTGGGGAAGCCGAGCTTCCTCGATGCTTCCTGCTGGAGCGTACTGGTAGTGAAAGGCGGCGCCGGCGTTTTTTTCTTTTCGCTGTTCTTTACCTTGTTTACTGTGAATTTGCTGCCTTCAAGTTTTTTAAGGACGTCTCTGACCTGAGCTTCGTTTTTCAGTTCCACCTTTTCCTCGGCTGTACCGTAGTATTTTGCTTCGAAAGAAGCTCCAGCCTTCTTTTTCGCCAATTTTGCGGTAATGGTCCAGTATTCTTCAGGTGTGAACTTCTCTATCTCTTCCTCACGGTCGCATATCAGCCTTGTCGCAACAGACTGCACACGTCCTGCGCTGAGGCCTTTCCGGACCTTGCGCCAAAGGAGCGGACTGATCTTGTAGCCTACGATCCTGTCCAGCACACGTCTGGCCTGCTGTGCGTCGACCAGGTTCATATCTATCTTTCTAGGCAGCTTTATAGCATTTTTAACCGCATTCTTTGTGATTTCATTGAAGGTGACCCTGCATTTGTCGCTCTCCTTGATATTCAGGAGATTCGCAAGATGCCAGGATATAGCTTCGCCCTCGCGGTCAGGGTCGGTTGCGAGGAAAACGCGGTCCGCAGACTTTGCTTCCTTCTTAAGCTTGCTTATAATATCGCCCTTGCCGCGTATGGTAATGTATTTAGGTTCAAAATTATGCTCCACGTCAACGCCTATCTGGCTCTTCGGCAAATCTCTCACATGTCCCACCGAAGCTACTATCTTGTAATCCCTTCCCAGGAACTTGCCTATGGTGTTGGCTTTAGCAGGCGACTCAACAATTACCAGGTTGTTTGACATCGTATCCTCCATCGCGTTAATTTTACGCTATCGATTCCAAATCATATATTACCACATTTCCGTATAAAATCTACAGCATGTTTATCAAATTAGTCGAGCAGCCTGTAATATTTACCAGGCAGTTGCTCCACAAAGCCGCTTAGCTCCAGCATCAACAGAACCGAACCGGCAAGCTGCACGCTTATACCGCAATCGCGAGCGATTGCGTCGATGTGCGCCGGTCCGTTGAGCAGCTTTTCGGCGATCGTCTTTTCGTCGATGCCGATCTGGGTACCGGTCGAATCAGGTTGCTTTTCGCCTGCTTTTTTCCGCTTTCCGTCTGATTCTTCCTGTTTTCTGCCTGCTTCCGCCGCCGGTTTCCCACTTGTATCTACCACCGGTTTCCCACTTGTATCTGCCGCCGAAATCCCACCTGTATCCGCCGCCGGTTTCCCACTTGTATCTGCTGCCGATCTCCCACTTGCCTCCGATTTGTTCCCGCCTGTTTCAGGCTGTTGTCCCTTCTCATCTGCCAGCAGCGAGCTCAAAACCGATTTCATATTTTTGAATTTTCTTTCCCCATAAAAGTTCAAGCTGCCCTCATGCTTTACATCCATTTCGTCCAATATGTCACCTGCGCAGGTAATGATCCTTGCGCCTTCCCTGATCAGCCGGTTGGTACCCGAGCTGTTCATAGAATTGATGTTGCCGGGCAACGCAAAAACGTCCCTGCCCTGCTCCAGCGCATAGTCTGCGGTAATGAGCGAACCGCTCTTTTCGCTAGCCTCCACTATGATAACGCCCTCTGAAAGGCCGCTTATAATACGGTTCCTTGCCGGAAAATTGAAGGGTATGGGTTCCGTACCGGGTATATACTCCGATATGACAGCCCCTTTTTTACATATTTCATTCATCAGGCTCCTGTTTTCCTTCGGGTAAACAACGTCCACTCCGCAGCCAAGCACTGCAATCGTTCTGCCCCCTGCCTCGAGCGCGCCGTAATGTGCCTTGGAATCAACGCCCCTCGCCATACCGCTCACAATGGTCACTCCGTGCCTAGCAAGTTCCGACGAAAGCTTCTTGGACATGTCGAGTCCGTACCATGTGGCTTTCCTTGACCCTACGACAGCCACGCAAAGCTCGTCGGGCTTTAGTCTGCCAATGCAGTACAGGACTGCAGGAGGGTCGGCGGTATATTTCAACGCCTGCGGATAGGAAGGATCGTTGTACGCGATCACGTCTGCGCCGCATGCGTATACCCTTTTTGTCAGATCTCCTGCGCCTTTTCTCGTAGCCGTATCCATTATATACGAAATAATTTTAGGGGTGCACATCTGTGATGCCCGGAGTTCATTCTCACCGGCTTGCCACAATCCTACAGGGTCCCCGAAATACTTGAGCAGCGCAAGGCGCTTGCGAGGTGTAATTTTAACGAGAGAACTCAACCATATCCAATATTCGAGGTTACTTTCCATACTGTTGTTGTCAATAAAAAAAGTGCAAAAAAGGCGGAGAAAATTGAGCAGCTTGAGAATGCAACAAAAAAATAGCGGGCGGAAAAATTTGAGCAGTTTTGGGCGGGATCTGCTCTCTATTCATTCG